>CAZBIP010000437.1:0-2945 GCA_964491885.1 uncultured Vicinamibacterales bacterium | reverse complement strand
TACAGCAACGCGCCGGACGCCGTGTACCTGCTGACCGGCCTGCGTGCGTCGTGGACGCCCTCGTCCGGCGCGACTGCCGGCGCCGCCGCGCCCGAAGGCGCCGGCCAAACGACAGGGGAGTGGCCGCCGCGAGGCTCGGCGTACGTCGTCTGGTTCAGTCGAAGGCAACTGGGCTCGCTTCTGACCCTCGAGGCGCTGAACGAAACGGCGGGCCTGCGGGACCTTGCGATCCTGGACGACGGCCGCGTCCTCGTCGTCGGCGCCGCGCGACGCCCGTGAAGAAGACACTTCCCGCCACGGTGACGCTTTCCAGTTCCTGATGGTGCACGCGAATTGGAACGTGTCGCCGTTGCGTGACCTTTGCGGCCCGGGAACCGGAAAGTGTCACCAGATTCCGGGATAGACTCGAGAGAGCATTGCCCTCGCTGAGGTTGCAGGAACTGCTGCGGGCCGCGCGCGTGCGCGCGGGGTTCGCCCGTGAGGCGAAGGGCGGACGTGTGCGCGTCACGGGCCTGACGCCATCGGCCAAGGCATTCTGGCTGGCCGGCGCGGCCGCCGATGACCCGCGCAGCGAGATCGTGTTCGCCGTCGCGCCGTCCGACCGCGACGTCGAGCAGATCGTCGGCGACGTGCGGTTCTTCCTCGGAGGCCTCGAGGGGTCGTCGGCCGACGAACTCGAACGCACGGTTCTGCCCTTCCCGTCCACGGAGGTCGATCCCTACCGCGGCCTGGCGCCGCACCTGCGCATCGCATCGGCGCGCGCCCGGGCCCTCCATGCCATGGCGACGGGCCAGGCGCACGTCGTGGTAGCGTCCGCTCCCGCCCTCCTTCCCAAGGTCAGCCCGCCCGATGCCGTCCGCGCGCTGGCGCTGGATCTCAAGCCGGGCGACGACGTCGATACGCAAAGGCTGGCGGAGACGCTCGTGGACGCGGGCTTCGCCCGGCAGGACCCGGTGGACGATCACGGCGAGTTCTGCATCCGCGGCGGCGTGGTCGACATCTTCCCGGCTGGCGACGACCTCCCCGCGCGCCTCGAGCTGGTCGGGGACACGATCGAGGCGATCCGCCGCTACGACCCGGAGACCCAGCGGTCGGTGGAGGCGGTGGAGCGGCTGCGCGTCGTGCCTCTCCGGGACGATGTCGGCGATGCCGGGTCTCGAGTGCCGCTCGTCGAGTACCTCATGGGCGCGCGCCGCCCGGTCGTTGTCGCGATCGAGCCGGACGAAATCCGCGAGCGCGTCGAGAAGCAGCTCGCGCAGTATGCGGAAAGCCATGCCGCCGCGCGGGCCGCAGCCGAGAACGCCCGCGCGGTCGCGCTCTATCCGCGTGGCAGCGGGGCGCCGGGCCCGCCCCTGCGGATGGACGGCGCCATCCCCGAGCCGTCGGACATCCTCGTCGGCTGGCCCGTCGTCGAACGCGCTCTCGCCGCGGCGTCGGTACTCGAGGAGTTGGGCCTCGACAGCGAGACAGCGCCCCTTGTTCCTGGTCCCTTGCCCCTTGCCCCTGGGTCTGCCTTCGACGTCGCTCAGGCCAGGGAAGACCCCGGGCTCCATCCGGCCGCCGATGACGCACCAGCGCCCAGCGCCCAGCCCCTAGCCCCTGCCTCCCAGCCGTCCCTGTCGTTCTCGGGCCGCCTCCCCGACTGGATCGCCGAGGTCAAGGCCGCGCGCGCGGCGGGCGACACCGTCGTGTTCGCCGCGGCGACGCCGGGACGGGCCGAGCGCCTCGTCGAGGTGCTCGCCGACTACGAGCTGCGCGGCGTCAACATCGACCGCGGCGAGGATGCGTTCGCCGCGAGCGTGCTCGTTACGGCGGGCGTCCTTTCGCGCGGCTTCAGGCTGCCGGACGCGCAGTTGCGGATCTACGCCGAGACCGACCTGTTCGAAGAGGAGCGGCGCGCCCGCGAGCGCGCGGCGCGGTCCGCGTCGCAGGCGTTCCTCTCGGATCTGCGCGACCTGAAAGTCGGCGATCTCGTCGTGCACGTGGACAACGGCATCGGCGAGTTCGTCGGCCTGAAGGAGATGACCGTCGGCCCGAACGAGACGCTGGAATTCCTCGAACTGCGCTACGCGGGCGACGACAAGCTGTTCGTGCCCGTGTCGCGCCTGGACCTGGTGCAGAAGTACTCGGGCGGATCGCGGCCCGCCCTCGACCGCCTCGGCGGCACGACCTGGGAAAAAGCCAAGACCCGGGTGAAGAAGGCCATGCGCGACATGGCCGAGGAACTGCTGAAGCTCTACGCCGCGCGGAAGGCGGTGGCGGGCCACGCCTTCCCCGCCGACACGCACTGGCAGGAGGAATTCGAGAGCGCGTTCCCCTTCGACCTCACGCCCGACCAGGCCGCGGCCATCGAGGACATCAAGCGCGACATGGAGTCCACCGTGCCGATGGACCGCCTGCTCTGCGGCGACGTCGGCTACGGCAAGACCGAGGTCGCGATGCGCGCCGCGTTCAAGGCCGTCATGGACGGGAAGCAGGTGGCGTTTCTCGCGCCGACCACCGTCCTCGCGTTCCAGCACATCAAGACGCTCGGCGAGCGCTTCGGCGGCTTTCCCGTGCGCATCGACCTGCTCAGCCGGTTCCGGACGAAGCAGGAGCAGAAGGCGACGCTCGCCGATCTCGCCGCCGGCAAGGTCGACATCATCGTCGGCACGCACCGCCTGCTGTCGAAGGACGTCGTGTTCCGCGACCTCGGGTTGCTGGTGGTGGACGAGGAGCAGCGCTTCGGCGTCGTGCACAAGGAGCGGATCAAGCAGCTCCGCAGGAAGGTGGACGTGCTCACGATGACGGCCACGCCCATCCCGCGGACGCTGAACATGACGTTGTTCGGCGACCTAGACATTTCGACACTGCCGGACACCCCGCCGGGCCGGCAGAAGGTGAACACGTACTGGGGCGACGAGGAGAAGCGGCACCTGCTACAGAGCATGGTGCGGTGGATAGTG
>CAZBIP010000436.1:0-2948 GCA_964491885.1 uncultured Vicinamibacterales bacterium | reverse complement strand
CGTCAGTTCTGCCGAGGACAAATGGAAACGTCCCGGACAGGACCCGCTACCGGGCGGGCGAGCGTCGAGTCCCCTGCCCCCACCTTCGCCAAACGGCCTGCCGGCCGGCTTCGGCGCGGCAAGCCTCGCCCCTATCCGGCCGTCTCCCCCACCACGTGCCTGACCACCGCCTTCAAGTCCTTCGTCTCGCGGTAGACGCGCAGCTGCCGGTCCGCGCTCGTGCCTTCGCGCAGGATGTCGAGGATGCCCGACACCTGCCGCCTGCTCCCCAGCTCGTCCACCACATCGTCCACCAGCTCGAGCAGCTCGAGGGCGAGCCGGCGCATCGGCACTTCGGCCCGCTTGCCCCAGTCGATCAGGCTGCCGTCGATCCCGTACCGCGCCGCGCGCCACTTGTTCTCCTGGATGAGGAGCGGGCGGTACTCGCGGAAGCCCATGTTGCGCGCGCGCAGCTTGTACAGCTTGAAGACGATGGCCTGGATGAGCGAGGCGATGGCCACCGTTTCGGCCGCGCGCGTCGGCACGTCGCACACGCGGAACTCCAGCGTGCCGAAGTGCGGGTGCGGGCGCATGTCCCACCAGATCTTCTTCCCGTTGTCGATGCACTTGAGATCGACGAGGGTCTGGACGTAGTCCTCGAACTCGCCCCACGACTCGAAGTGCTCGGGCACGCCCGTGCGCGGGAAGCGGCGGAACACGGTCGTGCGGTACGACTTGAGGCCGGTCTCGCGCCCCATCCAGAACGGCGAGCTGGTCGAGAGCGCCAGCAGGTGCGGCAGGAAGTACCGCGCCATGTTCATGATGTCGATGGTGGTCTGCCGGTCGGGCATCCCGATGTGGACGTGCAGGCCGAAGATGAGGAGCGAGCGCGCCAGCATCTGCAGCTCTTCGACGAGGTGCTCGTAGCGCTCGCCGGGAGAGATGTTCTGATCGACCCAGTGGGAGAAGGCGTGCGTGCCGGCGGCGGCGATGGCGAGGCCGCGCGACTCGGCGGCCTTGATGAGCTCGCGGCGCATGCGGCGGACCTGCGCCTCGAGCTCGTTCGCGTCGGCGCAGATCGGAGTGCCGACCTCGACGATCGACTGGTGCAGCTCACGCTTGATCTGGTCGCCGAGGACGCTCGCGCCGGGCTCGAGCAGCGCGGCCACGTGCGAGCGGAGTTCCCACGTCGCGGGATCGACGATCTGGAACTCCTCCTCGACGCCGATGGTGAATCGGTGCGGCATGCCCGGGTTCCCCCGCTGAAGGCGCAGATCGAGACGGTGCCTCCATCATACCCGACCGGCGGGGCCTCGCCGCCTGCCTGCGAGGCCGGCGGGGCCGCTTCCTGGAAGCGCGGACGGCAGCCGCCCCCGGGGCCGCGTCCGTTCGAGCCGGCGGCGCGTCGTGCCTCGCGTCCGGGCTCCGAGACGCCCCGCCGTCAGTCCAGCGCGCCGACTGCCCGTTCGACCGCCTCGAGGATCTCGCCCGACTGGACGAGCGCCTTCATCGCGTTGTGGTCGTCGAAGAGCGGCCGGTCCACCTCCAGGTGCTTGACGTGGCGCCGGATGGCCTCCCGCGCCGCCGCCGACCCCTTGCCGACCGAGAAGGTGCGGAAGTCGAGCGCCTGGGCGGCCGCCATGAACTCGATGCCGAGGACGCCGTACGCGTTGTCGAGGATCTGGCCGGTCTTGAGGGCGGTGTTCATGCCCATCGAGACGAAGTCCTCCTGGTCGGCCGCGGCCGGGATGGACTGGATCGACGCGGGCGCCGACAGCATCCGCTGCTCGACGATGAGGTGGTCGGCGGTGTACTGGCTGAGCATCAGGCCCGAGTAGAAGCCCGGCTCGTGGGCCAGGAAGTCCGGCAGGCCCACCGAGAGCGCCGGGTTGGTGAGGCGGTTCAGCCGGCGCTCGGAGAGGACCGACACCATGGTGATGGCGGCGCCGGCCATGTCCATCGGAAGCGCCACGGGCGAACCCTGGAAGTTCGCGCCGGTGAGCGTCAGGTTCTTCTCGGGGATGAAAATCGGGTTGTCGCCGACGCCGTTCAGCTCGATCTCGACCTGCGCGCGGGCGTACGCGATGGCGTCGCGGGCCGCGCCGATGACCTGCGGCGTGGATCGCATCGAGTAGGCGTCCTGCACCTTCGTCTTCATCTTGCCGGTCGTGAGGTCCGAGGCCTCGAGAACCTTCAGGATGTTCTTCGCCGACGCGACCGCGCCGGCGAAGCCGCGCAGTTCGTGCAGGAGCGTGTTGTAGGGCTTGAGGTTGCCGAGCAGCGCCTCGATCGTCATGGCGGCGGCGATCTCGGCCTGCTTCAGCCAGCGCTGCGTGTCGTACACGTGGAGGGCCGACATCGCGGTGAGCAGGTTGGAGCCGTTGATGGACGCCAGGCCGTCGCGCGCCTGCAGGCCCGGGACGGGAATGCCCGCGCGGCGCATGGCCTCGGCGCCGGGGAGCCGCTCGCCCTGGTAGAACGCCTCGCCCTCGCCCATGAGCAACAGGGCGGCCTGGGCCATCGGCGCCAGGTCGCCGCACGCGCCGACCGAGCCCTTCTGGCAGACGACGGGCGTGACGCCCTTGTTGAGCATCTCGACGTAGGTGAGCGTGATCTCGGGGCGGCAGCCGGAATTGCCGTGGGCGTGGACGTTGATGCGGCCGGCCATGGCGGCGCGGACGTGCTCGATGGGCGCAGGCGCGCCGATGCCGGCGGCGTGGTTGTACACGAGATAGCGCTGGAACGCCGGCACCTGCTCGTCCGTCAGGAGGTGCTCCGAGAACTCGCCGATGCCGGTGTTGGTGCCATACATGATCTCGCGGGCCGCCAGCTTCCGCTCGAGCATCGCGCGGCAGACGGCGATCCGGTTGAGGGCGTCGGGCGCGAGCTCCACGGGCTCGCCGAACCGGGCAATGCGCACGAGGGTGTCGGCCGTCAGGCTGCGGCCGTCGAGAACGATCGCCATGGAA
>CAZBIP010000435.1:0-2951 GCA_964491885.1 uncultured Vicinamibacterales bacterium | reverse complement strand
ATCAGCGTCGGCACGCGCACGTGCGTCAGGAAGTTGAACGGGTCCACCTCCGGCGCCCGTTCCCACGGGTACAGGCCGCCGGCGATGAGCACCGAGGCCCGAAAGCGCGGCTCGACCGCCGTCATGATCGGCCCGGCTGCCCCGCCGAGGCTGAGCCCGTAGAACGCCACCCTGCCCGCATCGAGGTCCGGCCGGGTCTCCACGTAGTCGAGGCCGCGCCGCAGGTCCTTCGCCGAGGCTACGGCAATCTGCCGCCAGCCTTCCGGCTCCTGGGGGAAGATGCCGAAGAAGCGGGTGAAGCTCCCTTTGTACTCGGGAAACAGGACGGCCCGCCCGCTGCGTACTACGAACAGCAGCGAGGCCGTCTCGGTGTCGAGGCCGAACGGCCCGGGCGTGAACACTCCTGCGCCCGGGTACCACGCGACCACCTGGTATGGGGGCCGGCTGTTCCGCGGCAGCAGGAGCAGGGCGCGCACGCGCTCGTCCCCGTAAGCGGCCGCGAACCTCACGCGTTCGAGCCGGTAGAGCGGCGCCGATTCGTCCACCGCTTCGAGCGCCGCGTCGAGCGGCCGGCCGGCATCGTACGCGTAGATGCCCGCGAGGATGTCGTACATCTTGTCGTCGGGCGGCCGTTCGAGGCGGTAGTCCCGGAACGGCGCAAGAACCGCGTCAGCCGCCGGGCCCGCGAGCGGCGCGGGGTACTTCGCGCAACGGAACCCGAGGTGCGGCCGCCGCGCATCCGCCGGCTCCGCCCAGTGTTTCCAGAACCGGTAACTCGGGTCGATGTAGCTGCCGCCGAGACTGTAGCGCAAGCCTCCGCCGGCGTCAGTGCGCGTCCATTCGCGCACGTTCCCTGCCATGTCGTAGGTGCCGAACATGTTGAGGTGAAGCGGCCCGCCGACCGGCTCGGTGCCCGCGGACATCGCGTTGCCGAGCGAGGCCCATTGCGTGGTCGCGGCCGGCAGCGCGGCGTGGAACCAGTGATAGACACTCGGAAGGTCCTTGCCCAGGCTTTGGCAGTACGCGAGCGCTTCGTACGAGCTCACGCCCGCGACCGGATGGGCACCCTTGCCGGCCGGGAATCTCCCCTCGGACCACGTCGATGGGCCCGGCTGGCCGGTCGCATCGACGAAGCGGCCGGCGGCACCGGGCGGCGTGTCCGCCCAGGATTCGGGCCGGCTGTACCCGCCGCGCCGGACGAACTCCAGGTAAGCCTGGTTGGTCACCTCGGTCGCGTCGATCCAGAACGGCTCGAGTACCAGCCTCGACGTGAACAACTCCTCGGGCCCGCCAGGGATCCGGACCATCCCCGGCGGTGCTCCGTCAGCAGGCACGAGCTCGAACGCCTGACGCGGCACCACTGCGATCCCGGCGTGCACGATCGGGACGTATCCGTCGAGCGAGGCCCTCCACAGAAAGCCCGCCAGGCCGGCTGGAACCGTGGCTTCGAGGGGCGACTTGCCGAGGACCTCCCACTGGTCGGGCGGGTCCCGGAAATCGCGGATGGCAATCTCGGCGCCCGGGGGGTTGGTTGAAACCTGGATTGAGGCGGTCACCTCGTCGAGCATCTCCCGGAGCTGGGGGTCGGCCGGCGTGAGGGCCTCCGCGCGTCGCAGCAGGCGCACCGCTGCGAAGGCGTTGACGTCGCTGGCCGCGAGCAGCGCCTTCGCCTGCGGGATGGCGGTGCCGCGCGCCCACTGCTCGCGCGCGCGCTGGCGCCAGAGGAGCCACGCGCCTGCGGCCGCAGCGGCCAAGATGAGAATCGTCACCGCGGCGACGGCGGGACGGCGCAGCGCGGCCCGGAGCGGCACGCGCCGGGTAGAACGCTCCGAGGCCGCCGCGTCGAGATCCGCGAGCAGTTCGATGGCCGAGGGGTAGCGCTCGGCGGGCGACGAGGCGATCGCCGTCGCCACGATCACCTCGATCCTGCGCGGCACGCCGTGGCGCACCGACCGGAGAGGCGCCGGCTTTCCCTCGAGGACCGCTTCGACGGGCGAACGGCCGGGCCGCGCGCCGAACGCGCGGCGTCCGGACAACAACTCGTAGAGGACGCAGCCGAAGCCGAAGACGTCCGCGCGGGCATCGAGCGAGCGGCCCTCGATCTGCTCGGGCGGCGCGTAGCCGGGGGTACCCAACTGCTTCCCGGTGACCGTCGCGGACGAGGCTTCGGACTCCACGGCAGCGGTCGTGACGCCAAGGTATTGCGGCGTGTCCTCCCGGCCTTCGCCTCCGCCTGCCGGCAGGACCTTCGCGAGGCCGAAGTCCACGACCTTCGCCGTGCCGTCCTTCGCGAGCAGGATGTTCGCGGGCTTGATGTCCCGGTGCACGATCCCCGCGCGGTGCGCGGCAGCCAGGCCGCCCGCGATCTGGCGCGCCAAGGCCAGCGCCCGGTCCACGTCCATTCCGCCGGGCGGGATCGCCTCGTCGATCCGCGCCCCGTCGATCCATTCCATCGCGATGAACGGCCGGCCCTCGTGCTCGCCGATGTCGTAGATCGTGCAGATGTTCGGGTGATCGAGCGCGGAGGCCGCGCGGGCCTCGATCTCGAAGCGCCGGCGGGGCGCGCCCGTCGTGTCTCCGGGTGCCGGCGCGGCGTCCGGCGAGACCGGGGACAAGCCCGGCCCCCCGGCCGGCAGGACCTTGATCGCGACCAGCCGCCCGAGGCGGGCATCGCGCGCCCTGTAGACCTCGCCCATCCCGCCAGCGCCGACGAGCGACTCGACCACGTAGGGTCCGACCGCATCCCCCGCCGCAAGCCGGAGGGCGGCAGTCGGCGGGATGTCATCCGCCCCGCCGCCCGACAGGGCCGCCGTCTCCAGGAAGCCGTCGGCCCGGGCGAGAAGATCACCCACGAGCCTGCGGAGTTCCTCGTCGCTGCCGCAGGCCGCCTCCAGGAAGGCGGGGCGCGACGCAAGCTCCAGGCCGAGCGCCTCAGCGCACACCGATTCCAC
>CAZBIP010000434.1:0-2971 GCA_964491885.1 uncultured Vicinamibacterales bacterium | reverse complement strand
GCAGTTGCGCACCATGCGCCGGGTCGGCCGGCCTCCGATCGGCAGCCAGGCTCGACAACTCATCGCGCTCCGTCTCGATCCCGAGGTCCTGAGTCGTTTCCGCGCCGAGGCGAAGCGTCTGAAGATCGGCTACCAGACCCTGCGTCGCGCAGCCTCGCCCGCCTGGGTCGACTGCCGTAGAATCGGCCGCGTGAAGGAGCAGTCGCGCCGACGCGCGACGTGCGCGTCGTGATGAAGATCGGTCAATCTTCGGAAGAGTGGAGTTATGATGCCCCCCGACTGCGTCCTCCCAGGGCCGCGGCGCACACCCCGGCGGGCGGCGGACGCGTCAGGGGGACGGGATGACAGCGGATAGGGCAGGCGGCCGAGGCGAGGCCGGCAGCACCGCCGACGTCCTCGACTCGTGGAAGGACATCGCGAGCTACCTCCAGCGCGACGTACGGACGGTGATGCGCTGGGAACGCACGCGGCGCCTTCCGGTCCATCGGCTGCCCGGCGGCAAGAAGGCGGCGGTTTTCGCGTTGAAGTCGGAACTCGAGGCGTGGCGCGCCGCAGCGCCTGCTGCTGAAGACGAGCCGCACGACGCCGCCCCCGCAGACCCAGGCCCGGAGCAGGAGCCCCCCGCCCCGAAACGTCAGCCCAGTCGGCTCCGCGCCTCGCGCCTCCTGGTGGCGTTGCTTGCGCTTTCCACGGTCCCGCTGGCGGTCGCCGCCATCTTCCTGTTTCAGTCTGCGAGGCGTGCGACGCCGCCGGCCGCGCCGCCCATTCGCTCCCTCGTCGTGCTTCCGTTCGACAACTTGAACAAGGACCCGCAGCAGGATTACCTCGCCGACGGCGTTCACGACGCGCTCATCACCGAGCTGGCCCGCGGCGCGTCGGCGAGCGGCCTCCAGGTGAAGTCGCGCGCGTCGGCGATGCGTTACCGGGGCAAGGCGGCGGCGCTGGCGGACATCGCCCGCGAGCTGCAGGTGGACGCCGTGGTCGAAGGCTCCGTGTTGAGGGCCGGTGACCGCGTCCTCGTCAACGTGCAGCTGATTCGCACGGCGAACGACGACCACCTGTGGGCGAACCGCTACGAGCGCACGGTGGCGGACGTGCTCGGCCTGGTGACGGATCTCTCCCGGGCCATCCGAAGCGAGGTCCAGATGGCGGTGGCGGAGGAGCCGGCCACAGCGGCCCGCGCGGCCTCGCGCCCGGTCCGGCCCGACGTCGTCGATGCCTACCTCAGGGGCCGCTACGCCTACCTCTCGCTCTCCAGCGAGGGGCTGGAGACCGCCGTCCGGCTCTATCGCCAGGCGTTGGAGGGGGACCCGGCCTTCGCGCCGGCCTGGATGGGTTTTGCCCTGGCGACCACGGCGCAAGCCTTCATCAGCAATGCCCCCCCGGAGGTGCTGCCGACGGCGCGCGATGCGGCGCAGCGGGCCCTCGCGCTCGATCCGACGCTGACCGAGGCCGCCAGCATCGTCTCCTACGTGTCGCTGTACTGGGACTGGGATTTCGCCGGCGCCGGGAAGGCGCTACGCGAGGCGATCCGGGTGGATCCCGATTCCCCCATGGTCCGGCACGCCTACGCCGATTACCTGATGGTGACCGGCGACGCCGCGGGCAGCCTCGAGCAGGTCCGAGGCATGTTCCGCCTCGACCCGGCGTTCTGGCCGGCGCGCGGCATCTTCCTCTACCATGCGCACGCGGCGCGCCACTACGACGAGGTGATCACGGAGGGCCGGGAACTGGCCCGTCTCTTCCCGGGGCGCCGGGAACTCCACTACCGCGTCGGGCTCGCGCTCTGGCTCCTGGGACGCCGGGACGAGGCGGTGGACGAGTGGGCGCAGTTCCTCGTGCCTGGTGTAGCGTCGACCGTGGGGGAGATGCGGCAGGCGTTGCGCCGCGACGACGCGAACGCGGTCCTGGCGCGCTTGGCCGATGTCTTCGCCTCCCGCGCGAGCCAGGGGCAGCAGGGCGCGTTCGCGCCGGCCTCGCTCTATGCCGCCGCGGGCGACGCCGCGAGCGCGTTCAGGTGGCTCGCTCAGTGCTACGCCAGGCATGAGCCCGGACTCCTGCACATCGTGGCAGACCCTCTCTTCGACCCCGTCCGTTCCGACCCTCGCTTCGACGCGCTGCTCCGCCGCATCGGGATTCCCCGGTAGGCCCGGCGTCCCTGCCGCCCGGTTTCGTGCGGGCAAGTGCCGGCAAATGCCGACATGCGAGCCGGTGTCGGCATCTGCCGCTTGCGCGGCTGTCGCCGCCGTCGCATCTTCCCAGTGCGCGGGCCACCGAAGTGCCCGTTCACAAGGAGGATGTATGAAGCACGCTTCGCTCGCCGCCGTACTCCTGGCGTTTGCCGCCTCCCTGGTGCTCGTCCCCGGCACCGCGTCCGCCCAGCGGCAGGTGACGGACTTCCAGTCGCTGGCGATCGCCGCGGTCTGCAACCCGCTTCCGGACTGCGCGATCCCCGAGCGCGGCAGCATCAGCTGCCCGGGCGCCGGCGTGGAGGCGGCGTCCACCCTGCTGCCGCCGTGGTGCCCAGCTGGCAGCCGCACGAAGGTCCGCGACCGTGTCATGAAGATGTGGGTGATCAAGTCGACCGACGCGCGTGTCGCCGGCGTCATCACCATGCGCGTCAACATGAACCTGGACACGGACAGCTTCAGCGGCCACGCCTGGGGCAGCTACCTGATCGAGGTTCCGGACCGCGGAAGCTGGGAAGGGATGTTCGAGGGGAAGGTGGACAGCCACACGATGTGGACGTACCGCATGGTCGCGTTCGGGACTGGCGAGTTCGAGGGCCTGCAGATGCGCGCGGACGGCGTGTGGCAGTACGGCGTCGGCGACAGCCTCAGGGGCAAGATCGCCACGACCAAGTGACGGAAGGGCCCTAGTCTGCCGCGGGCCGGGCGGCGCCGGCACCGGCCCGCCGGAGGGCATGGCGGAAACGCCGCATGAGCGCCGGGAACCGCGGGTCCGACCGGAG
>CAZBIP010000433.1:730-2973 GCA_964491885.1 uncultured Vicinamibacterales bacterium | reverse complement strand
ACGGCTGCCGCCTGACGAGGACGACGATGCGCCGTGGACGGCGCCGCCCTCACGTCGTCACAAGGAGTCGACCGTCAGCGGGGTCCTGCCGGAGTCGATTGAGATCGTCCATGCAAACCAGCTCTACATCCCGAAGGACGGCCTGAATCCCGGGCTTCGGAATCGCTTGCTGCGGGTGGCGGCCTTTCAGAACCCCGAGTTCTACGCGGCACAGGCGATGCGGTTGTCCACGTTCGGCAAGCCTCGCGTGGTGGCGTGCGCGGAGGACCACGCACATCACATCGGGCTGCCACGAGGTTGCCTGGACGATGTCCGCGCGGCGCTGGACGACGCAGGCGTGCGGGCCGTGCTCCGCGACGAACGCCAGGGAGGCTCGAGTCTGGACGTGCGTTTCGGGGGAGAACTGCGGGCCGACCAGCAGCGCGCCGCTGACGCCATGCTGAGGCACGACACCGGGATCCTGGCAGCCACGACGGCGTTCGGGAAGACGGTCATCGCGGCATGGCTGATCGCCCGGCGCGGAGTGAACGCGCTCGTGCTGGTCCACCGCCGGCAACTCATGGATCAGTGGGTGGAGCGGTTGTCTTCGTTCCTCGGTGTGCCGGCGAAAACCATCGGTCGGATTGGCGGCGGGCGCGACCGCGCCACGGGCCGACTGGATGTCGCCATCATCCAGAGCCTGGTGCGCAAGGGCGTCGTTGACGATCGCGTCGCCGACTACGGGCATCTCATCGTCGACGAGTGCCACCACCTGTCGGCACAGAGCTTCGAGAACGTCGCCCGCCAGTCGAAGGCCCGGTTCGTCCTCGGTCTCTCCGCCACTGTGACCCGCAAGGACGGGCACCACCCCATCATCTTCATGCAGTGCGGACCGATCCGGCATCGGGTCGATCCACGGACGCAAGCGGCGGCCCGCCCATTCGAGCACGTCGTGCTCGTGCAGCCGACGTCCTTCCTGCCACTGCGAGATCCTGAGCCGGACAGACGGCTGGAGTTCCAAACGCTGTACCGAGGCCTGGTTGAGGACGACCAACGCAATCGACGCATCTGTGCCGACGTGGTCGACGCCGTGGGCACCGGGCGGTCTCCGCTCGTCCTGACGGAACGGAATGAGCACCTTGAGCGGCTCGAGTCGGGAATTGTCGGCCACGTCGCCCACGTGATCACGCTCAAGGCCGGGCTCGGCAAGAAGCAACGGCTCGCGATGGCACAACGTCTGGCGTCCGTGCCACCCGACGAAGGGCGCGTCATTCTCGCGACAGGCAAGTACATCGGAGAAGGGTTCGACGACCCGAGGCTCGACACCCTGTTTCTGACCCTGCCCGTGTCCTGGCGCGGCACCGTGGCCCAGTACGCGGGCCGGCTGCATCGGTTCCACGATGGCAAGCGTGACGTCCGCGTGTACGACTACGCCGATCTCAACGTGCCCATGCTCGCCCGGATGTTCGATCGCCGTTGCCGGGGCTACGAGGCGATTGGCTACCGGATCCTCTTGCCGGCCAGCTCAATCCCCGGCTGGCCCACCGATGTCATTCTGCCGTCAGACCCGGTGTGGAAGCGGGACTACTCTGGCAGCGTCCGGCGGCTCGTCCGCGACGGCGTGGATGTGCCGCTCGCGAAGCTGTTCGTGCACGCGGCGCGCGCGGTGCCTCCTGATGCCGAAGGCGCGGCGCGGGCCCGCAGCGCCACGGAGGAGTTCCTGTTCCGACGGTTGGAAACGCTGGTCGAGACGAGGGGGAGGTTCGTGCTGAACGAATCCCTGGCGATTCCATTCGACCAGCAGGGACGCCTGGAGGTCGACCTGCTGTGCGCGGATGCCCGCATGGCTGTCGAGCTGGACGGCGGTCAGCACCTCGGAGATCCGGAGGCCTATCGACGAGACCGCAGGAAGGACCAGTTGCTGCAGGAGCACGGCTACTTTGTGCTGCGGTTCCTGGCTGAGGATGTCGGGAAGTGCCTCGACCAGGTCTTGGATGCGATTCTGCGGACGATGTCCGGCAGACGCCGATCCGTCGCACTGGACGGGCACGCATGAACAGCTTCGAAGCGGGGGTTCAGTCGGTGCCGACCGGCAGCCGGCGGATTCGAATGCGGGTGTCGTAGAACGCGGCTACCGCCCCGCGCTCCAACTCGGACGCAATTCCCGGCAGATTGGCGATCAGCAGCTCGGCCTGCAACGAGGGGCGCCGTGGTGTGCCGCGTCTGAACAGGACCACCGAGGGCTTGGTCTCGTTCCGAACAGC
>CAZBIP010000433.1:0-720 GCA_964491885.1 uncultured Vicinamibacterales bacterium | reverse complement strand
ACAGCCAGGATTGCGCCGAAGTCTGTATCGGCGGAGACAATCACCCGTCCCTCTGCCGCCGCGATGTCGACGAGTACTTCGTCGTCGGCCTGGTGCAAGCCTCGATCCCGCACGTGGACCGCGTCGTGCCCGGCGGCATTCAGTGCCTCCGCGACAAGCGGCGAGACGGGGTTGTCCACCAGGAACTTCACAGCGTTGACGCCAGCGGAAGTTCGCGCTCCCTGACGGCAGCCGCCGCAAACCGCAGCGCCTCCCGTACATCGGCCTCAGCAAGATCGGGATACGCGGCCAGGATCTCGTCGGTCGTCATCCCTTCAGCGACCATGCCCACGACGGTTGCGACCGGGATTCTGAGACGTCGGATACAGGGCACGCCGCCAAGCTGACGCGGATCCGCGGTGATCCGGGTGAATTCCATGGTGGCCTCGCGCAAGATGTCCACAGGGCTCTGACTCGATACGTCAGTATACCCCCGCCGTGATGCTGGGCGTCTCCCGTCGTCGCGCCTGGTATCGGTCCCGTTGGATCGGGAGGCGGCGGGACTGGAACCCGCGTCAGTTGACGCCTGAACGGGTCCCGGCGGCCGTAGCGAACCGATGCGAGTTGTTCCGCTGTTGCTGCGAAAGACGCCGAACCCGCCCGCCTTCTGCGGAACATGGGGGTTGTGCGTGAGAAAGTGGGCCCTTCGACTCGGCCCTACGGGCCTCGCTCAGGACACCA
>CAZBIP010000432.1:0-2981 GCA_964491885.1 uncultured Vicinamibacterales bacterium | reverse complement strand
ACCGAGACCGAGTACGAGGTCCAGGATGTTTACTACAGCGTCCACGTGAAGCGCGACGCGCCCGACGACCACCCGCGCAGCATGCGGGTGGATTACCGGGTGGGCTTCAACGACCACCGCAGCGAATGGGTCTGCTTCGAGCACACCGGCTACGCCCGCGCCAAGGCCGAGGCCTGGTGGAAGGCGCGGTCGCACGAGCCGTTCCCTGATTCATCCCAGCGGGCCGTGGACATCTGCGAAGCGGGCGGTGTCGCACCGACGCTGGCGATCACCATTCGGTCGGTCAGCGGCGAGAAGTACGACCGCATCACCAAGCACCAGCTCGGCCCGATCCCGCCGCTCCTGGACGGCAGCGACGAGTACGACGACGGGGACCTGCCGGAGTACGTGGGGCCGCCAGATGAGGAGATTCCCTTTTGATGATCGAGCAGGACACATTGCATAGCGCCGCGATGGACTACCTGGCCGCCGGTCTGTGCGCCCTGCCCGCGCGACGGGCGGAGAAGCGACCGGCGGTGGGCCAGTGGAAACGGTATCGCAAGAGACTGCCCACCGACGCCGAGGTGTCCGCGTGGTTCGCCAACGGGCCGGACGCGGTCTGCATTCTCTGCGGGCGTGTGTCGCACAACGCTGAGATGATCGACTTCGACGCGGGCGGGGAACTCTTCGAGGCGTGGGCGGCACGCATCCCGCCCGACCTGCTGGCGAAGTTGGTGATCGAGAAGACCCAGCGCGACGGGCGGCACGTGTGCTACCTCTGCGAGCGCGAAGTCTGCGGCAACATGAAGCTGGCCCAGCGCCGCGAGGGCGACAAGGTCGTCACGCTGATCGAGACCCGTGGCGAAGGCGGGCTGTTCCTCTGTGCGCCGACGCCTGGCTATGAGGTGATCCAGGGCGACCTGTGCGACCCGCCCGTGCTGACCGAAGCCGAGAGGGACCTTCTGCTGCGGACAGCGTGGGAACTGAACGAATATGTGCCGCCGGTGGTCGATTGTCCGCCGCACAACGGCATTGTCAGCCAGAGAGGTCCATCATCGGCCGCACATTCCGGGGGTGCGTCGCACAATGCCGACAGACCGGGTGATGACTTCAACATGCGCGGCGATGTGCGGGCTGTGCTCGCACAGCACGGCTGGTCGCTGGCGAAGTCTGGCGAGAACGAATACTGGCGGCGGCCCGGCAAGGTATCGGGCTGGTCGGCCTCGCTGAAGGACAACGTCTTCTACGTCTTCAGCGCCAACGCCGCGCCGTTCGAGCCGAATCGGGCCTATTCGCCGTTCTCGGTCTACACGCTCTTGAACCACGGCGGCGATTGGGCACAGGCGGCCGGTTCTCTGCGGCTCTCTGGCTACGGCGGCGATTCTCTGGCGGATAGCGCCCACGAGGCGGACATCTCGGCCATTGTGCGGATGTCCGCCGCACCCGGCGCTTGTTCGCCGAACATTTCCGGGGGTGGCGATGTCGGCCAGACAATGGCGCTGTGCGGCGGACAGGCCGCCCGTGTGCCAGAGATTCCCGACCCGGGGCCGATGCCCGCCGAGATGCTGCGGGTGCCCGGCTTCATCAGCGAGGTGATGGATCACACACTGGCCATCGCGCCATACCCCAATCCGGTGATGGCGTTCGCCGGAGCCTTGGCGCTTCAGGCGGTGCTTGCGGGCCGCAAGGTCCGCGATCCAGGTGACAACCGCACCAACATCTACCTGCTGGGGTTGGCGCACTCCAGCGCGGGCAAAGACCAGTCGCGCAAGGTCAACAACGACGTGCTGCACGCCGTCGGCATGGCGGATTCGCTGGGGCTGCACTTTGCCAGTGGTGAGGGCTTGCAGGACGCGCTCTTTCAGACGCCCAGCATGTTGTTCCAGACCGACGAGATCGACGGCATGCTCCAGTCGATCAACAAGGCCAAGGACGCCCGACACGAGGCGATCATGGGCACGATGCTGACGATGTACTCGTCGGCCAACAGCGTCTTCCCCATGCGCCGCAAGGCGGGGAAAGAATCGCCGGGCGTCATCGACCAGCCCTGCCTGGTCATCTACGGCACGGCGATCCCCAACCACTACTACGAGGCCCTCAGCGAGCGGATGCTGACCAACGGGTTCTTTGCCCGCATGATCATCCTCGAATCCGGCCCGCGACCGGAGGGCCAGGAGCCGGGCCTCGACCCGCCGCCGCCACGAGTGCTGGCGACGGCCAAGTGGTGGGCGGACTATCAGCCGGGCGAGCGCCGAGGCAACCTGCTGGACATCCATCCCGTGCCCGCCGTCGTCGAGCACACCGATGGGGCCAGACGGCTGCTGATCGAGACGCGCAAGGCCGCCGAGGCCGAGTACACCAAGGCGGAAGCCAAGAGCGACCCGGTCGGCACGACGGTCTGGGGTCGTGTCAGCGAGCAGGTCCGCAAGCTGGCGCTGCTCTACGCGATCAGCGAGAACCACCAGTCGCCACGCATCGGCCTGGCGGCCGTCGAGTGGGCGTCGGCGTTCATGATGCACCAGACGAGGCGCATGCTCTTCATGGCGGCAGGCCACGTCGCGGAGAACCCGTTCCACGCCGAGTGCCTCAAAGCGGTCGAGAAACTCCGCAGCGCTCCGGGGAACGAGCTGCCCCACAGCGTGCTGCTCAAGCGCATGAAGATGGACTCCAAGAGCTTCGGCATGCTGGTGGAGACGCTGGTCCAGCAAGGCGACATCGAGATCACCACGACGGCCAAACCGGGCTGGCCCATTCGGTCATACCGCTTGGCGGGTGGGGTGAATCTTCAGGGTGAAACTTCACCTGGGGGTGAATCGTGAACGCCCAAACCCGGCTGAAGATTCCCCAAGGTTCACCCAAGATTCACCCCCCAAGGGTGAAACTTCAGAACCGCGAAAACAGCAGGAATATAAGGAAAAACAACAACTCTCTCTTCATGTTTCTCTCTTTCACCCCCACCCCCTCGCGCGACGCCCGCCCGCGTGTATGCGTGTGTGTACGTG
>CAZBIP010000431.1:0-2982 GCA_964491885.1 uncultured Vicinamibacterales bacterium | reverse complement strand
CCCGCGACAGGACTTGAATCTATTTGGCCTGTTCGTGGCACCGCATGACAGCGTTCCCACCCCGATAAACAGGGGCGATTCTTCGCTTCGTCAAAATTCGTTTCATACGCTGTTTTGCGCTGTCATGCTGTTTTCGTGTCAGTAATGTCAGTAAGAACGAGCCGGAAATCAAGTCCGCCTCAGCCGCGCCATTCCGCTGCTGCTACACACCAGCGATCCGAACTTCGCCAGCATTGCCTGAGCCACGGGCGAGATAATCCGCGTGTCGCCCTTGTTGTACTTCGTGGTTGAGGAATCACTGGTGCTGCCCGTGCCCGTCGCCGCATGGCTGGAATGCGCGGTCGTCACAGTGTCAAGCCCCTCGCCAGGCGGCGAGGCAGTTCGGTCCACAACCAGGAGCTCCCGCGCCATTTCGCAGGTCGCCTGCACCACAGCAGGCGGCACAAGGTTGTAGTCCACGTAATTGGAGAGCATGGGCAGCAGCACAGACACAGCCAGCAAGCCCTTGTCCGGGTCCGGGCATTCCGTGCGCGGCCACTGCAAAGCCTGGGCCGCACTCGTGCGCCCGCCGTTGAACTGGACCTGAGAATCAATTAGCCGCGTCGCCATGACCAGCGCCGCCGCCTTCCTGTCCACAGTGGCAGCCGTCCAGGCCGAGGCGTACAAATGCCCATCGAAGTAGGCGTCGCCGTCCGCCACGGCAGCGTAGCTGTTGGCGTCGGGCTTGCCCGTCCCATCCTCTTTGACAAGCGTCAGCGCCATACGTCAGGGAAAGGCGTAATTCCTGTTGTTGATGTCCACGTCACACACGCTCGACCACGCGCCCTGAACGCCGCCGCACACGCACCGAACCCGGTAATGAAGCAACGCGTAAACGGTCGTACCGTGCTCGTCCGTGAACTGATAGTTGCTCACTCCGCCGCCAATGGGAATCCCGTCACCAACTGCTGCCGCCCCAATGGTCGCCCAGTTGCCAACACCGTCCTGCTTCGCGATCTCGAAAGTCCCGCTGGCCAAACCACCGGTAGCATACGACCAGGTCAGCTTGACGGAGACCCACTCGGGCGCCGACAGACATGCGAAGAACGTGGCCGGGTCCAGGACCACGGCAGGCGGCACGCCGCCCGATAACCCGCCAAGCCTCCGGCGCTTCTGGCAACGCAGCGCCCACCAGGCCCGCAGCAAACCGAAACCCTGCCTAGCCCTTGGGCTCGCCTTTGCTGGCAGCATTCTTTCCTTTCCGCGCCGGGATGCTCTTGGCAGAGCACGCCGGCTGCTCAGGTTGAACAACAGGAACCGCAGGAGGCGGAGCGGGCGGCGGCCCCGAATCATCATCGCTGATGACCAAAGGCCGCCGCGCACGTCGAATGATCGGATAGAGCTCGCTCATATCGCGTTGGCGCCGATGGCAACCTGCCGCCAGTTCGTGCCATCAGACACGGCCAGGCACGGCACCGAGCCAGTCCCGCCGGCGCTCAGGTAAATGATTCGCCGGGGGAACTTCGCCGCCGTCACGCCAGCAGCCACCGCCGCCGCAACGTTCGTGAAAGTCGGCGGCTGAATCTGCTCGCCACTGCGGAGCCGCTCGAAACTGCGAGGAATGATTTTACCCATACGATGACTCCTCAGATGTTGTGCGTGACCGCCACGACGCGCACGTTCTTGTTCTCCCACACGCGCACCCAGTTGGCAGCGGTTTCCAACTCGGTGTTGGTCGGGTTCGCGCCCGCCACGCTGGCGCTGGTGAACTTCACGCCGCGAGGATGCAGGATGAACCGGCGGCGATTCACGACAATCGTGTCGCTGTTCAAAGCGTCACGCGCCATCTCGAAGCCCTCAGTCCCGAAGCCGCCTTCAACCGGCTGGCCGTTCAAGTCGGCGTAGCCAGCACCGAAGGCACCATCACCGAACAAGTAGGTCGTGTACACCGTCCCGTCCGTGGTCCCGTTCCGGCTCGGGCACCCGTCATCAACGATGACGCGCCGCCCCTGGAAGGTGCGAATCTGCGCCGTGCCCTGGCTGTCAGGAACGAAGTCAATCAGATCGAGCTTGCGCAACGCCGCCTCAACAGCCGAGTGCATCGCCACGGCCACGAGTCGGTCGCCGCGGTCGCCCAGCTTCTGCGTCGCATCCACGAAGGTTGCGCCGTTCAAGCGCGTCGCGCTGGTCTGCGCGGCCACGCTCTCACTGTGAATCGCGAGCAGGTTGCCGGCCATCGAGGCGGCACTGAACACGCCCTTGAGCGACGAAATCAGCATGTACTGATTCTGCCGGTTCCAGTAGTCGGCCAGGAAGTTGGCCAACGCTTGCGCCGGATCATCACCGGAAACCACGGTTGCCAGGTGATTCCACGACCACGCATTCCCGTCGTTGTGAATGCGGGCAATGTCCTTGTCCGCCGACAGCTTTTGCGCGGTGAGCGGCGCCGAGTCGCTCAGCGGTTGACGGTTGCCCGTCAAATCGTTCCAGTGCGGCATGTCCACCTGTGTCCCGCCGCGTCCGGCACGTTCATCGTAATCAGGATTACGAACAACGATGCCCGATTGGAACAGGTCCGATTTCTCCGCCGTCCGCTGCACCACATAAGGGGCGAACTGCGCGGGGACGATGATGTCAGCAATTTGTGTCTTTGCCATAAACTAAACTCCGGTCAGGACCCATCACGCCGCTGCTTTCAATCGCGCAGCCAGCGCCGGGTCGGTTTTCTGCAACTTCATTTGCTCCGTCAGATTCCACGTTTCCTTGCGGAACGGGTTTCTGCCGGACCGATTACCACCGACCCCACCGGAGCCGTTGCTGGCAGCACCGCCGCCCGCGTTTCCTTCAAACAGATGAGGAGCTTCCGAAACTTGCGTTTCGATCCACTCCTCCAAATTCATCGCCGACGTGCCATCCTTGCCGACACGCACGGTCTGGCCGTCCGACTCAAAAGCAGTGGGAACGCCATTCACCAGGCGGAACACATTCCGCGCCCGCGAAGTG
>CAZBIP010000430.1:0-2982 GCA_964491885.1 uncultured Vicinamibacterales bacterium | reverse complement strand
AGAAGTAGGCCGCCGGGAACGCCAGGAGCAGCGCCCATCGGGCGCGGTCGGGGCCTTTCCAGATCCGGTAGAGGTTCGTCGCGACACCGGCGGCCATCAGCAGCGACGCCGGCCAGCCGAACGACAAACGGAAGTGCTTGAGGTAGATGATCCAGCTGGACTCGGCCGACGCGTCGCGAGGGTGGAGCGCGGAAGCCTGGTTGCCGAACCCATTGAGGAACGCCGGGAGATCGAGGATGGCGAACGGCGTGGTCACGAAGAACGCGACGACGCACGCTGCGGCGGCGGCGCCCAGAGCCTGCGGCCGCGAGGGCCCGCGCTCCCGCCCCATCGCCAGCGCCGCGACGAGCGGCATGGCGAAGGCCATCAGCGCGTTGTACTTGATGCCCGCCGCCAGGCCTGCGGCCGCGCCCGCCCAGACGAACGCCCGAATCGACGGCCGCTCGATCGCGCGAAGCGACAGCAGCAGCGTGAGCGTGGCCGCGCACGTGATCGGCACGTCGGTGAGCACGAAATGCGACTCCCGGACGTGCATCGGCATCACGGCGAGGAGCGCCGAGGCCGCAAGCGCTTCGGTCCGGCCCCACCGGAGGCCCGCCCGGTGCACGAGCGCGATCGTGGCGGTGCCGATGAAGGCCGTCACGAGCCGGCCGCTGAGATAGAAGTCCGCGGGGCCGAGCTGCTCCACGGTCTTCCACCAGTGCGCCATGGCTCCGACGAGAAAGGTGACGACGGCGGCGCCGAGCTGCACGTAGATGTAGCCCGTCGGGTACGCGAAGAAGTGCGGATGGAAGTCGCCCGACTTCAGCATCCGCACGGCTGTCGACATGATCGCGGGCTCGTCGATGCCGAGGGAGAACGGGATGCCGCTGCCGAGATGCGCGACGCGCAGCAGGAATCCCGCAGCGAGCACCGCCGCGAACGCTGCCGCGAAGATGCGACCGGCTCTGGTGTGTTCCCCGGTTCCGATCATGCTCCTGCGGCTCCTGTCATCGGCTTCTCGAACACGGCCGGCGAGCTCGATCGCCGGAGGGGTCCCCGAAAGCTCCGCCTCGACCCGCGGCAGGCTGGCGGCGCCCATTGTAGCCAGTCCCGTCCGCGTCCGATCGACTGCCCGACAGGGCCGATCGCGGCCGGATCGGCCCGGTCAGGAGCACGCGTACCAGGGCCTGACCAGGTGGCCACGGTAGCGGTACGGCGCGTTGTCACCGCCGAACACGAGCACACCCCGAGCATCTGTTGTTCCGGACAACCCGATCCAGTAGTCGAGCCCGGCGAAGGCGTCTCGCGCCACGGTCGCCCCGGACTTGATCTCCACGGGAACGAGGCGACCCCCCAGGTCGATGACGAGGTCCACTTCGCGGCCGGACCGATCGCGCCAGAAATAGAGCGGCGGCTCCTGGCCTGCGCCGGCAAAGACTTTGACCAGCTCGGACACCACGAACGTCTCGAAGATGGCGCCCCTCAGGGGATGCGTGCCGACGTCCTCGAGGCGCACGATTCGGAGCAGGTAGCACAGCAGCCCCGGGTCGAGGAAATAGAGCTTCGGGCTCTTGATCAGGCGCTTCGAGAAGTTGGCGTGGTGCGGCTGGAGCAGGTGCACCAGGCCGCTCGTGACGAGCACGGACAGCCACCGCCGGGCGGTGGTGTGGGTGACGCCGGCATCCGATCCCAGCGACGACAGGTTGAGCAACTGCCCGGACCGGCCGGCGCAGAGGCGTATGAAGCGTCCGAACGTCTCGAGATCGCCGACCGCGAGCAGTTCACGCACGTCGCGCTCGACGTACGTCCGGTAGTACGACGCCATCCAGTCGGTGGGATCGGCGCCGGCGGTGTGGACAGCGGGGTAGAGGCCCTGCCGCAGCAGCCAATCGACGGAGAAGGCGGGTGCCGGCTTCGTCCGGCCGGCCTGATCGAAGCGGTCCCCGCGCAGGTGGGTCCGCTCGAGCACCTCGGCGAGGCTGAACGGCGGCAGCGTCGCGATGGCCACGCGGCCGGCCAGCGATTGGCTGACGTGACGCATCAGGAGGAACTGTTGCGACCCGGTCAGGATGAAGCGGCCGGGTGTCCGGTCGGCGTCGATGAGGGCCTGGAGGTACGAGAGGATTGACGGCACGCGCTGGACCTCGTCGAGCACGGCCCCGCGCGGATACCTGGCGAGAAAGCCGCGCGGATCGACGGCGGCGAATTCCCGCTGGTCCGGATCTTCCAGAGACACGTACGGGTGATTGGGGAAGACCGCGCGGGCCAGCGTGGTCTTGCCGGACTGCCGGGGCCCGCCGAGGAAGACCGCAGGGAACGTGGAGGCCAGGGCGCGCAGCTTCCGGGCGAGGACCCGCGGCTTCATGTGCGAAGTGTAGCGGCGGGAAGCGCCTCTGTCAAATTGAATATTCAATATTCAGATTGCAGACCCCGCGAGACGACACGGCAGGCGCGCGGCTGCTCGCCATGACAACCCTTCAGCCGGAGGCGGGGGAATCCTCGGGTGACGAAATCGCGGGGCTTGCATTCGACAGGAGAGGAAGAACGCCTGTTGTTAAAATCTGTTCATTAACTTGACGAGACCTGCTCACTTTGTGTTATGCTGTCTTCAGTCGAGGCGGCCGCCGGGTGTTGGCCCTCACGAACCAAGAGCCGCGGCGGGCAAGCGGGTGTCATCGGAAGCGCATCGAGCAGCACGAAGGAGAGCGCGTCATGAAGAAGTTCGCGGGTCTCATCACGATGGGAGTTCTGGCAATCACGGTGGTGGGCTGCAGCGACAGCGCGTCCCCCACGTCACCCTCTCCGATGTCCACGGCGCCACCGGCGACTGGGGGCACAACGGTCACCACGCCCAGCCAGTCGATCGCGGCGTTAGCGGTGGGGAATCCGGCCTTCTCGACGCTCGTCTCGGCCCTGCAGAAAGCCGGGCTCGTCGAGACCTTCAGCGGCAGCGGGTCGTTCACGGTGTTCGCGCCGACCAACGCCGCCTTTGACGCGGCC
>CAZBIP010000429.1:0-2990 GCA_964491885.1 uncultured Vicinamibacterales bacterium | reverse complement strand
CCTTGATGAGACCGCCGCGGCGCATTCTGTCACGAATCCCGCCGCCGCCGCGATCGCCCGAGGCGCCGATCGGTCTTCTGCTGCTTGGGGGGGGCCGCTCGATCGGATCGAGCAGACCGTAGACTCATGAGACCGGAGAGACATCTCGATGCTCAAGGGCTTTGCCGCGGCGAGGCCCTCGGATGAGCGCTGGCGGCGCGGTCAGGACGTGTTCGTCAGCGGAAGTTCTCGATCAGCATCAGGTCGGAGCCCCTGGTTGGGTTCAGACTGGAGAGCAGAGTCCTTCGGTCAGGGCTCCCGCTCAAGTGCTGCAGAATCGAACCTTCAACCTTGGCAAGGAGGCGGCTGGCACCGGAAGAGAATTCGTGGAACTGGATGGGCAACTGCTCGTCGGCGCCGCGTCGGCCGATGTAGTAAATGCCATCGCCGAACACCACGAACGCACCCGAGGTGACATGCTCGAGGACTTGACGCTCGGGGCCGCCATCGAGGGATCTGGCGTAGAGCGACGAAGCGGTGCTCTTCGTGCAGTACAGAGTCCTGCCATCTGCCGACTCGGACGCGTCGTATCCACCGTTATCCGTAACCTGTTCCGCCGTCCCGCGCTCCAGAGAGGTTCGCCACACCTCGTGCCCGCCCGTTCGGTCGGAGCAGAAGTAGATCCACTTGCCATCGCGGGACCAATTCGGGTTGAAGTCGCTGTCAGTCTCCGAGCTGAGACGCTTCGGGCGCCCTCCATGCGCCTCGACGACGTAGACCTTCGTCCGCCCTTCCCGGTCCAGGCAATCGCAGGCGATAAGGCGGCCATCGGGAGACCACCGCGGCGAGCCCTTGCCGCAGGCGGGCCCCTTCGTGAGCTGGAGAGGACGCGAACCGTCGGCACCGGCGCTCCAGACGTCGATCACATCACCCGAACGGCCGGACACGAAGACGATGCTGTCTCCAGTCGGCGAGAACTGCGAAGCACCATCGAGGCGAGACGGCCTGAGGAAAGGTTCTGGAACGCCGCCGAGCTCGTACCGCCAGATGTCGTCGTTGACGGTCAGCCGGCCGAAGGCCAACCGGTCCCCCGCAGGCGCGATGGCGGGAGCTTCCACGTCGGAGCCCGCGAGGTCCAGTCGCTCCGGCTGTTGACTGCCACCTGTTCCCACACGCAACAAGCGAGCGTCAACATCCCAACTCCATGACCCGCTATAGAGAAGGGACTCTCCGTCGCGGCTCCAGGCAAGGCCGTAGATCCCAAGGCCCTGTTCCGTGATCCGGCGTGAGACTCCGCTTGGGGCGCAGCCGGAGTCGAGTTGTTGCACGATGACATCACAGCCCCACGGAGCAGACTTGCAGGTGACAAAGGCCAGCCGCCGCCCGTCCCGAGAGAAGCTGGGATCGAGGTCGGCCGCTGGCGCCGCCCGCCTCGAGATCCATCGCGGCTCGCCCCCGTCGATCGGAATCAGCACAATCCCGCGCGGGTCTCCGACACTCGATGGAGCGGCCCCGACAGCGAGCCACCGCCCATCAGACGACCAGGACATCTGACCCGTCGTGTGCAGGTCCGCCAGGCGCTCCTCCGCGCCGCCCAAGGGTGAGATCAGCCAGAGCGCGCTCCCGCCGGCCTGGGCGCGCCTGAATGCCATCCGTGTCGCGTCCGGAGACCAAGCGGCCCGAGTTCTCGCCCGACGGGCGCTGGCTCGCGTACGGATCGAACAAGTCCGGCCGCTTTGAGGTGTACGTCCGGCCCTACCCCGGCCCGGAGCCGGCGGAGCAAGTCTCCATCGACGGCGGCATGAGTCCGGCCTGGAACCTGAACGGCAGGGAATTGTCCTTCCTCACCCTGTCGGACCAGCACCTCTGCCAGAAGATGCAGGCCGTCGAGTTCGCGGCAGGGTCGCCGCCGCGCATTGGCAACCCGCACACGCTCTTCGAGTTCGATCGCACCGACCTCATGCTCAATTGTGCTCCCGTGCGCTGCCACGACGTCGCGCCCGACGGGCAGCGCTTCTACACGACGCAGGCCGTTCCCGCTCCCCCGGCGCCGCCCGTGACGCACGTCAGTGTCATCCTGAACTGGGTCGAGGAGCCAAAGGCGAAGGTGCCGGCGAAGTAGGGACAAGCCCTTCGACTCGCGACCTTTCGGTGAGCTCGCTCAGGGTGCGCCGTTCCGGCGCAGGGCGCGCGTTGCCTCGCCGAAGCTGCGGGAGGAGGACGCGCTGACCGGACCGCAGCGAAGGCGGGGGGCACGGCGGGAGAGAGTGTCGTTTTGTCAGCCTACAGCAAATTGGTCTTGACTGTTTTTCACCGTGCGCTACCATGGGCGGCATGATCGCTCGCGCGCCGTACGCCGCCGCCTGGCGGGAACTGGCGGACGACAAGGCCATGGTCTTCATGGCTGGCCCCCGCCAGGCGGGCAAGACCACTCTGGCCCGGACCATCGCGGACGGCTACGCCAATCGCGTCTTCGCCAACTGGGACGTCGTGACCGACCGCGCCCGCCTGCTCCGTGCCCCCTACTTCTTCCAGGCCGTCGATCGGCGTGACGCCTCCAGGCCGATCGTCGTCCTCGACGAGATCCACAAGTTCCGCGGCTGGAAAGCCTACCTCAAGGGCGCCTACGACGGCTTCCACGATCAATTCGACTTCCTCGTGACCGGCAGCGGCCGGCTCGACGTCTACCGGCGAGGCGGCGACTCGCTCGCGGGCCGCTACGCCCTGTTCCACCTCTGGCCGTTCACCCTCGCGGAGCTCGCGAATCGGCGGACGGCCCTGGACGCGTTCTGGCACGATCCTCAGGCGGTCATCCCGGACCATGACGGGGGCGCGGAGCGGATCTGGCGCAGGCTCGCTCAGTGCTCCGGCTTCCCCGAGCCGTACGTGCGCGGCGCCGCGCGATTCTACCGGCGCTGGTCCGCCTCGTACCACAGCCAGCTCGTCCGCGAGGACATCCGCGACCTGACCGGCATCGTCTCGGTCGGCGGCGTCGAGACGCTCTTCTCGCT
>CAZBIP010000428.1:0-2993 GCA_964491885.1 uncultured Vicinamibacterales bacterium | reverse complement strand
GTCTGCTCGGCGCCGCGGTTGGTTTCCACGGTGAGCAGGTCGCGGTCCCCCACCGACGCCAGGAAACCCAGCACCCGATCCTCGTCCGGATTCAGCTTGATGAGGATGACGCCCTTCCCCGGGCCGGAGAGGTAGTTGATCTCCTCCGCCTTGCACAGCATCGCCCGCGCCTGGGCCGTGGCCGCGATGACGGTCTCGCTGCCGTCGATGGCCGCGACGCCCACCACCTCGACACCCTCGGCCGGCCTCGCGTAGCGCCGCCCCGCCCGGGTGCTCGGCTCCACGAAGCTGTGCAGGCCGAACCGCAGGCTGTAGCCGTCGCTCGTCACCGCCAGCGCGTGCAGGCGCGGCACGTCGCCTTCCTTCTTCGGCTCGATGTGCTTCGCGACGCGCGGGTCGAGGCTGAAGGCCGCGATCACCTTCTCGCCATCGCGGAACTTGAACAGCCGCTGGATGGGCTCGCCGTACCCGGTCGAGGCGGGCACCTCGGCGATGGTCGCCGTGTAGGCCACGCCGAAGTTCGTGAAGAACGCCGCCGTGGCCCGCGTGCTGCCGGGCAGCACGGCCAGCACCGCGTCGCCCTCGCGCAATCGCGTGGACGCCAGGTCCTTCACCTCCTTCTGGCGCTTGATCCACCCGTCCCGCGACACGATGACGACGTTGTCCTCCTCGACGATGAAGTCGTGGGCGGAGTACTCGACTTCCTCGACAGCCTCGATGCGCGTGCGCCGCGGGTCGGCCTTCGGGCCCGCGTAGCGCTTCTGCAGGTCCTCGATCTCGTCGCGCACGAGGCCCCAGCGCTTGGTCTCGTTGTTGAGCAGGAGGCCGATCGTCGCCGCCCGCCCGCGCCGCTCTTCGAGCTCCTTCCGGATGGCCAGGATCTCGAGGCGCGCGAGCCGGTACAGCTTCAGCTCGAGGATGGCGTCGGTCTGCCCGGCGTCGAGCTCGAACCTCGCCATGATCTTCTTCGCCGCGTCCTGCTTGCCGTCCGACTTCCGGATGATGCGGATGATCTCGTCGAGGACGTCGAAGACCTTCTCGAATCCTTCCAGCACGTGGATCCGGCGCTGGAGCGCGTCCAATTCGTGCTCCAGCCGGCGCGTGACGACGTCGAGGCGGAAGTGGAGGAAGTGCCAGAGCACGGCCTTCAGGTCGAGCCGCTCGGGCTTGCCCACGTCCGGGTTCTCGGTCGGCACGAGGCACGTCAGGTTGACCGGGAACGTCGTCTGGAGCGGCGTGTGCCTGCAGAGGTACGCCATCACCATCTTCTCGTCGGCGTCCCGCTTCAATTCGAGGTGGATGCGCACGTCGTCGGTGGACATGTCCTTGACGTCCACCAGCGGCGGGAGCTTGCGGCCCACCACGACCTCGGCGATGCGCTCGACGAGCTGGGCCTTGTTCACCATGTACGGAATGCTGGTGATGACGATGGTCCTGCCGCCGCGCGTCGTCGGCCCGGCCTCCCAGGTGCCGCGAATCCGGATCGAGCCCGAGCCGGTCCTGTAGATCTCCTTCAGTTCGTCCGCCGAGTTCAGGACGTGCCCGCCCGTCGGGAAGTCGGGGCCCTTGACGTAGCGGCAGAGCTGCACGCTCGTCAGGTCGGCGTTGTCGAGCAGCTTGAGGAGGGCCGTGCTGACCTCGCCGAGGTGGTGCGGCGGGATGCTGGTCGCCATCCCGACGGCGATGCCCGTGGCGCCGTTGACCAGGAGGTTCGGCAGCCGCGCCGGCAGCACCACGGGTTCCGACTTCGTCCCGTCGTAGTTCGGGCGGAAGTGGACCGTGTCGTCGTCGATCTCCTTCAGCATCTCGTCCGAGAGCCGCGCGAGGCGGCACTCGGTGTAGCGCATCGCGGCGGCCGCGTCGCCGTCGAGGGAGCCGAAGTTGCCGGACCCGTCGATCAGCGGATACCGCAGCGAGAACGGCTGCGCCATGCGGACGAGCGTGTCGTAGATCGCCGAGTCGCCGTGCGGGTGGTAGCTCCCCATCACGTCCCCGACGACCTTGGCGCACTTGCGGCACTTCGCGTCGGCCGTCAGGCTCTGCTGCCACATCGTGAAGAGGATGCGGCGCTGGACGGGCTTCAGGCCGTCACGCACGTCGGGCAGCGCCCGCGACGTGATGACGGAGAGCGCGTAGTTGAGGTACTTCTCCTGCGCCGCCTCGTGGAGCGGGACGACGTCCTCGCGCCCGCCCCGGCCGCCGCCCGACGGCGCGCCGCCTCCCGGCGGGGGCCACTGGCCCGGGGGCGGCCACCCGCCGCCCACGGGGGGCCACACCGCCGCGTCACCGGCGACGGCGGGGGTGTGCTCGATGATGTCGAGCAGGGTGGCTTCGGGCGGTTTCCGGCGTGGTGACACGAGCGTACTCCTGTGCGCCGGGCCTGAAGGCCCGGCCTCCATCTTCATTCGCGCCGCTTGACCCAGACGCCCAGCGTCGCGGCGAACTCCGCCAGGACCATCGCGGTGGCGCCCCAGACCTGCTCGCCGTCGAGGTCGAAGAACGGCATGTCGAACTCGATGCCGTCGCGCACGCGGGTCGTCCGGAGGTGGCGGGCCGAGTCGAGGACGTGATCGAGGGGCGCCTCGATGATCCGCTCGACCTCCTCCGGAGCGGGACAGAACGCCGGTCGCGCACCGGCGGCGCCCACGATCGGGTGCAGCACGAACCCGCTGACGGGAATGTGCACGGGGGTCAGCCGGCCGATGGTGCGCACGAGGCCTGGCTCGAGCCCAACCTCCTCGCGCGCTTCGCGGAGCGCCGCCGCCTCGATCGACTCGCCCGGGTCCACCGCCCCGCCCGGCAGCGACACCTGTCCCGGGTGCTGCGGAAGCGACGGCGATCGCTTCGTCAGCAGCAGGCGCGCGCCGCCGTCCGCGGGAAACAGCAGCAACAGCGCCGCCGCCGGCCGGGACTCGTCCGGGATCCAGGGGCGTATCCCGCCGGGCCGCGGCACGGGCGCCATGCGCTCCTGCGCAGGGGCGCCCGGCAGGCGC
>CAZBIP010000427.1:0-2997 GCA_964491885.1 uncultured Vicinamibacterales bacterium | reverse complement strand
GCGGATACGCGAAGGCGTGCTTCAACCTTGGCCTGGTGGTCGGCAACGGACAAGGCGTCGAGCGCGACGAGGGGCGCGCGGTGGTCCTCCTGCGCCAGGCCTGCGACGGCGGCGCGATCCGCGGCTGCTCGAGCCTCGGCGCCTACTACGTCGGCCGCGGGGAGATCGACAAGGGCACGACGCTCCTGCGCCGAGCGTGCGATGGCGGGGACGCCCTGGGCTGCGCGGAGCTGAAGCGCCTGCCGACGAAGCCCTAGGAGACTGGTGTGAAACGCCAGTCTCCTTGGCACCGCGCGCGCGGCGGGGGTCGGCGGCGGCGCTTCGCGCCGTCGCGGAGGGGCGTCAACCCTTATGTGATCATTCCGGTTTTCGCCGGCCGCCGACGGCGGTGTGGCTGAAGGCCACGCGGCGCAGCCGCCGGCGAAAAGAGTGGCTGGTGGCCATTGGACACCAGCCACCTAGGGCGCCAGGCCTGAAGGATCCCCTCATCTCGCGCGCACCGGCAGGTGGACGAGAAGGGGAGACAACGGTCTTGATTCCGGGAGGATCGAGGATCAGGCTGCACGTCCATGGAAGCCGACGCCGTCAGTGAGGAAGTGGTCCTGGGGTTCTGTCGCGGCCGATTCGGCGAGCAGCTTCATGACAAGCGCTGCCGGTCGCTCGCGTACGGAGTGCTCGGGGTGATGCACGCGGACGAACTGAGCGTGGCCGGAGTGGGACGCGGAATGGCCCGAGCCCGGGACAAGAGCCCCAAGCACTGCATCAAGCAGGTCGACCGGCTGTTGAGCAACGACGGCGTCCCGCTCGAGGGGTTCTTCAAGGGCTGGGTGCCGTGGGTCATCGGGGACCGGGACAGCGTGGTGGTTGCGTTCGACTGGACCGAGCACGCCCACGACGGCCAGTCCACAATCGCCCTCTACCTCGTCACGCGCCATGGCCGAGCGACCCCCTTGATCTGGAAGACCGTCGAGTCGGCGCAACTCAAGGACCGCCGCAACGACTACGAGGATGAGGTGCTCATCGCGTTGTCCCACCTGATTCCGCCCGATCTGCGGGTCACGGTACTCGCGGACAGGGGTTTCGGTGACGTGGCGCTCTACGACCTCTGCGACGAGCTGGGATACGCGTACGTCATCCGGTTTCGCGGCTGCATCTACGCCTGGACCGCAGACGGTCGGCGCGTTCGTGCCTCTGCCCTGCTTGCGGCCACGGGCGCAGCCACTCGGTACGACGACGTGGAGCTGACGCAAAGCAGGCGGCGGACCGAGGGCATCGTCACGGTCCACGACAAGAAGATGAAGGAGCCATGGTACCTGGCGACGAGCCGCCATGAACCCGCTGCAGACATCGTGGCGCTCTACGGTCGCCGGTTCACCATCGAGGAGACCTTCCGAGACACCAAGGACCCGCACTTCGGCCTGGGCCTGTCCCAGACCCACATCGGCACACCCGGCCGCCGTGACCGCATGCTGATGCTGGTCGCAGTCGCGCAAGCCCTTCTCACGTTCCTGGGCCGGGCTGGCGAGACTCTCGGATTCGACCGCCAACTCCGGGCGAACACGGTCCAGCGGAGAACCCACTCGCTCTTCCGCCAAGGGCGCGAATACCTCCGGGGAATCCTCGGCTCCTTCGCGCGCACCCTTCGGGATGTCTTCCTGGACCTGCTCAATGGCCATCATCGCGAAACCGAGACCTACGCCTGGATATGAATGAGGGGATTCATCAGCCCCACCGCAAGACCCATCCGCCAAGTTGGATCGACTATTTTGACCAGATCCCTAAGGCGGGATAAGGCGGGATCAACAGGAGACTACCTCCTGAGTCGAAGAGCGAACAACGATCTGACGGCCGAGACTCATGGGCACACCGGACCTGGATGGCCGTTGAATGTCCTGATCCCGCCTTATTCGCCAAGCGAAGGCCTCCGCGCCGCTGGGCGGGCAGATTGCCGCGTCGCTACCCGCGGGGGGCTCCGACGGGCACTCGGACGGCCTTCCACGAGGGCGGGAGTCGTGCTCGAGGTACTCGGCCCCCTTTCCCCCAGGGCTGGAGGCCGAGATGCGACATGACCGGCGGCATCGTTCATGTAGGCCTCCCGCGCGGCTGGGCAGCTCCGAGCAGGCCGATGCCGTCCCACAGCGTGGCCCACAGACGCGAGGCCGCCGCCGAGACGACGAAGACGGCGCGCCGCGCGTGGATGAGGACCCGCGCAGCGACCTTGAGCGCCTGCTCGCGGACCTGCATCAGGCCCCAGCCGCGTCCCGTCGCATCCTCGAGTACGGTCCGAGCGGTATGCAGCAGGTTGTAGGCGAGGGCGCTCATGAGCAAGGCGACCTCGTTGCTGCCGAAGGGGTCGATGCGGAACTCCGTGCGCGTCTCCGGCTCGGCGCCGCGATAGACACTCTTGGGGCGCCTGGTGCTCGAGAGGTGTGGGTCGATGACGTTGACCCACTCGCCCATCCTGTGTTCGGCGAGGCCGCGCTTGCGGTAGATCTCGAGCAACTCCGTGGCGGCCACGTCCTCCGGCTGCCACGAGGTCAACAGCCAGAAGTGGCGAGGGAACAGCTCGCCGGGATCCTCGACGATCACGAGGACGACGCGCCGGGCTCTCGACCAGGACGCGGCCCGATACTCGAGGTCGAAGAGCCAGTTTCGCGCCTCGCCGTCGGTCGATGCTGCCGGAAGCGCAGCGAGGTAGGGCGCAGCCATCCTGTCCAGGGCGGCGTTGCTGCGCAGCCGCGCGACGTAGGGCGTGGGCCGGCGACGCCGCTCCAACCCGCGCAGCAACTCCTCCGAGGGGAAGCCTGCGTCGATCCGCACGCTGGCCACCTGGCAGACCTCGCGCTCCAGGCGGTCGACGAGCGGCAGGATGAACTCGAGCCCCCCTTCCGCGGTGTGCGCGTTGCCCCTGCGAAGCTCGACATCGACGATGTCGCCCAGCTCGCCCAAGGTAGCGACGAGCGGGTGGTACACGCGCTCGCGGTAGTGCCCGTTGTA
>CAZBIP010000426.1:0-3000 GCA_964491885.1 uncultured Vicinamibacterales bacterium | reverse complement strand
CATGTTCAAGAATCTCCTCTCTCTCCTGAAATACCGCCAGTTGATCCAGGCCATGGTCGCGCGCGAGTTGAAGGCGCGCTACCGCGGCTCGGTGCTGGGGTTCTTCTGGTCCTTCATCAACCCGCTGCTCCTCCTGCTGGTGTACACGTTCGTCTTCAGCTACGTGATGCCGGCCCGCCAGCCGAACCTCGATCCGTACGCGCTCTTCCTCTTCTGCGGCATCCTGCCGTGGACGTGGTTCTCGTCGTCCATCCTGGAGTCGGCCAACGTGCTCATCTCGGGCGGCAACCTGATCAAGAAGGTGCTGTTCCCGGCCGAAGTGCTCCCCATCGTCACCGTCCTGGCGAACATGGTGCACTTCTTCCTGGGCCTGCCGATCCTGGTCGGATTCCTGATCTACTACCGCGCGCCCCTGCAGTTCACGGAACTCGTCTGGTTCCCGGTCGTCGTGGCCATCCAGCTCGTCCTGACCCTCGGCATCGCCCTCATCGTTTCGGCGCTGACGGTGCACTTCCGCGACCTGAAGGACATCCTGTCGAACCTCGTCACGTTCTGGTTCTTCGCGACGCCGATCATCTACTCGATGCAGGACGCGCCGGCGATCGCCAAGCGGTTCCTGAACGCGAACCCGTTCACGCACCTGGCGATTTCGTACCAGGAGGTGCTGTTCTACGACGGCAACTTCGGCCACTGGAAGTGGCTGCTGATCCTCGGGGCCGGGTCCGTCGCGCTCTTCCTGGCGGGGTACTATCTGTTCGACCGGCTGCGCGACACGTTCGCGGAGGAAGTGTGACGGGGGAAGAAGACAGAAGTCAGAAGTCAGAATCCAGAATGCGGACGAACAGAGACAGAAGGCCGCCCCCCTTGGCTCGCCGGTCACGCCAGCCGAAGCGCGCCGACGGAGGCCGGCACAACCCGAGCCCCGAATCCCGAGTCCCGAAGCCCGAGCTATGAACGCCATCGAAGTCGCCAACGTCACCAAGACCTACCGCAAGTACGCCCGGCGCAAGCAGTTCGCCACGCTCAAGAGCGCGATCCTGTCCGGCACCCTCGTCGGCGACCTCAATCCGGAGGACTCCTTCCACGCGCTGCGCGGCGTGTCGTTCGGCGTCCGCTCGGGGTCCACGTTCGGCATCGTCGGCCGCAACGGGTCCGGCAAGAGCACGGCGCTCAAGCTCGTCGCCGGCATCACGAAGCCGACGACGGGCACGGTGGCGGTGCAGGGCCGGATCTCGGCCCTGATCGAGCTGGGCGCCGGCTTCCACCCCGAGATCTCCGGGCGGGAGAACGTCTTCATCAACGGGATCATGCTCGGCCTGACGAAGCGCGAGATCACGCGCCGCTTCGACGAGATCGTCGAGTTCGCCGAACTCGAGGACTTCATCGACGCGCCCGTCAAGACCTACTCGTCCGGCATGTACATGCGCCTCGGGTTCGCCGTGGCCATCAACGTGGATCCGGACGTGCTCCTGATCGACGAAGTGCTCGCCGTCGGAGACGAGTCGTTCACGCACAAGTGCCTCGACAAGTTCGCCGAGTTCCGCCGGCGCAACAAGACGGTGCTGCTCGTCACCCACGCCCTGAACCTGGTCGAGCGCTTCTGCGACGAAGCCCTGTGGCTCGACGAAGGGCGGGCGCGCGCCATGGGAGACCCGCGGCGCGTGGTGTCGGCGTACATCACCGACGTCGAGAAGCAGGAAGAGCGGCACATGGCCGAGGCCGACGCCCGCGCCAGGGCCGCCGTCGATCAGCGTGACGCCTCGACCACCGGGCGGGAGCCCCTGGCCCCCAGCCCCCAGCCCCTGGCCCCCACGGCGGCGCCGGAGCAGACGGCATCCCAGGCGCCGCCAGACATGTTCCAGGCCTCCGAGGGCCGCTGGGGATCGCGCGAAGGCGAGATCACCGCCGTGCATCTCGTCGGCGAGGACGGGCAGCCGGCCCGCGTGTTCTACTCGGGCGAGCGCGTCGAGATCCGGCTGGCGCTCAAGGCCTCCGCGCCCCTCACCGACTTCGTCGTCGGCATCGGGATCTTCAACGTGGACGGCGTGTGCGCGTTCGGCACCAACACGAACATCGAGGATCTCGATGGCGATCGGATGGAAGGGGAGGGCGAGGCCGTGTTCACGATCGACACCCTCGACCTCGTCGCCGGCACCTACAAGCTCGATGTCGCGCTGCACAAGTTCGACGGCTATCCCTACGACTACCACCGCCTGCTCTACACGTTCCGCGTGAAATCACGCACGCAGGACGCGGGCATCTACCGGCCGCGGCACTCGTGGGGATTCACGGGCGGCGTGCGCTTCAAGGAACGGATGGCGCGGCCGTGACGAGCCGCGTCGTGACCCTCGAGGAGGCGGTGGCCTGGCGCGAGGCGCTCGGCCGGCAGGGCCGGCGCGTCGTGTTCACGAACGGCGTGTTCGACATCCTCCACCCGGGCCACGTGCGGTACCTCACCCGGGCCCGCGCCTGCGGCGACGCCCTCGTCGTCGCCGTCAACTCGGACCGGTCGGTTCGCGCCAACAAAGGCCCGACACGGCCCGTCCACCCGGAAGCGGAGCGCGCCGAGGTCGTCGCCGCGCTGGCGGTGGTGGACGTCGCGCTCGTCTTCGACGACAACACGCCGCACGCGGTCATCGGCGCCGTCCAGCCGGACGTGCTCGTGAAGGGCGCCGACTGGCCCGCCGACCAGATCGTCGGCCGCGACATCGTCGAGGCCCGCGGCGGCGTCGTGATCCGGATGCCCGTCGAGGAGGGCCACTCGACGACGGGCGTGCTGGAAAGGCTGAAGCGGTAGTGCTGTCGAAGCCGGCCAGGAACGCGGCACTCCTCGCCCTGGTGGGCGCGGCGGTGGTGCTGTGGGCGAACGCCGGGCACGGAGCGGGCCTCTCGCCGGAATCGGCTGGGTACGTGTCGGCCGCACGGAGCCTGCTCGAACAGCACGCCTTGCTGTGGTACGACGGCGGCCCCCTGGTCGCGCAGCCGCCGCTCTACCCGGCG
>CAZBIP010000425.1:1460-3002 GCA_964491885.1 uncultured Vicinamibacterales bacterium | reverse complement strand
ATGACACAATGTTCGACGTTGATCTTTCCCCGGATGGATCCCAGATCGCCATTGGGCACGGGACCATTTTTGAAGGCGGCACTATTGCCGAGAGTGCCATCTGGGATTTGGCCACCGGTGAAAAAGTGAATACCTTTGGCGAACATGGCTCCGTGCAGTTCAGCCCGGATGGGAAACAGTTGCTTACGGCAGAGGGATTTTGGGATATTGCCACACACACGCTGCTGCGCGCTGTGCCCTTTGGAGGGGGCGTATGGTCGCCGGATGGCCGATATATCCTGAACTTGAGTGGTTCAGCCCTTAAAATGTTCGATGTCAATAGCGGAGAGTTGCTCAGAAGAATTGAGCGCGATTCGTGGCTTTTAGATTTTTTGGCGGCCTTTAACGCCGATGGAACCCGCTTGGTGACATCAATGGGGCCTTATGATCCTACGGTACAGATCTGGAACCTCGATTGTTCGGATCCCGTTCTGATTCCCTATTTAATAGGGATAAATCGCGATGCGGCGGAGGCCGCCCTCACGAATCACGGCTTGCTCCTGGGTACGGTAACGGAAGAATTTAGTTCTACCATTCCCGCAGATATTGTGCTGCGCCAGAGTCCAGTATCAGACCTGTTCGCAGAACAGGGTACAGCGGTCGATATCGTGATTTCCCTCGGAAAAGCTGCGGTGGTTCCAGAGGTGGTGGGGCTTGTCCAGAGCGCCGCAACGCTTGCGATTACTGGCGCAGGCTTGGGCGTTGGAACAATAACCGAAGCGTACAACGATACAATTCCTGCGAACGTTATAATCAGCCAGGATCCGGCGGCGGGGATAACCGTGCCGGCAGGTTCCGCCGTAAACCTCGTCATTTCCAAGGGCCCACAACCTTCCGTATCGGCCCCGGATGTGGTTGGTCTGGCACGCGCGGCAGCGGAAAGCGCCCTCGCAGATGCTGGGCTCAGTGTAGGCACGGTGACCGAAGAGTACAGCGCGTCGATTCCCGAAGGCACGGTGCTCGACCAAGATCCCTCGGCGGGAACGGCTGTGCCGGTGGGGTCCGCAATAAACCTGGTCATTTCCAAAGGTGTTCTGGAAGGAGAAGGAGAAGGAGAAGGAGAAGGGGAAGGGTGTGGCGATTTTAATGGATGTATTGCGGTCTGCATAGGTGCGCCCAACATCGACAATGATAAGGACGGCCTCACGGCCTGTATCGAACAATGTCTGTGCACCAGCGATACTGCCGCCGACTCGGATGATGACGGCATACCGGACCCATATGAGATTGCGCACGGACTCAACCCGGTGGCCAACGATGCAAAAGAGGATCTTGACCAGGATGGCTTGAGCAATATAGAAGAATGCCATCGCGGAACGCTCCCCGAAAGTCCACAGAGTCCTTACGGCAACGGGGTATTCTATGTTGGTCCAAACGGCATGGATGACGCCGAACATGGTACACTCGCCTCGCCCTGGGCTACGATTACGTACGCAATGAACCAGGTGAATCCGGGTCCCACAGGAGCCGCGCGGATCAACTTGCGCTCCAGCGGCTACCCGG
>CAZBIP010000425.1:0-1450 GCA_964491885.1 uncultured Vicinamibacterales bacterium | reverse complement strand
AACCGTGATAATGAAAGCCCATGTGACGCTTTCCGGCGAATCGGGCGGCGAAATACGAATCATTGGCCAAGTGACCGGCGCGGAAGGAAGTGTACTGGAACACCTCACGCTGCAAGCAGGCCAAGGCATGCAGAATCTTTTAATCTTGCATGATGTGGGAATGCAGGTAACGAATGTGACATTCGTGGGTACCGGAGCGGAGACGGCGATCCTGGTGGATGGGGCGAATACGAAATATTCCGTAATCGAGCAATGCTCCTTCAGCGATCTGTCGCTGGGGATAGATATCGCGCAGGAAATCCCCACGATCCGCCGGAACCTCTTCCAGAATATCCGTAATTCCGCCATTGACTTGCGCGCAACCCAGGAACCGCTCTCCGGAGGTTCACTGGGCGACGAGGCGGACGCAAGCGTGGGTTGCAACACGTTCGCACTGAGCATCACGGGCTCCGCTGTCATAAACGAACGCAGCAATGTCTTAAAAATGGAGCAAAACGACTGGGGTACAAACAACGCCACGGCGATTGCGGCACGGATAGAAGGGACCGCGGACTTTGAGCCGTTCCTGGCCTCCGGCAGCGGCATCTTGGCCGGGTCCATGTATTGCACAGTGTGGAACGCGGAAACCCATGACCGGATAAACACCGCTTCGGTGCAGATGGGCACGTACGGCCCGGTCACACAAAACATAGAAGGCGTGTATGCGTTTCCCGCAGTCCCCCAGGGGATGTATTCCACAACGACCCAGGCGCCGGGCTACCAGTCAGACACCCAGACAGTAAACGTGCGGACCGATCCGTCAGCATCCGTGTTGGCGGCGCTGGCTCCCGAAGAGGAAGGCGAGGGCGGCAATGACACCGCGGGCGGGTGTGACCGTTCTAATTCAAAAAAAACTCTGCCCACAAAATCAGAACTATTCCTCGCAGCCCTGACCGTACTCACCCTGATGGTCTCCCGCCGCTGTTACCAGATGGAGGAATGACCCTGGACCAATCGATTCTCTTGCGCAAGTAATTTCTGGGCCTATCTGCGCAATATGTGTCTAATACGTAGTCTGTCCCCGAATTTCTAAGCCTGTGACAAGGTTTCTTCTCTACAACAACCATTCTCAAACAGACTCTAATTTGTAGTCTGTCCCTAAATTCCTTCAAACAGGCTTTAATTTTGAATTTATGGTTTTAGTGTTGAAAGTTTGAAGGTTCGGCCAGTAGAGTAGCATCCTTGGGTGCTATCCCCCTGTTCTTTTACCGAGAATAAGGTGGGATACAATGTGCAATTGAAAGGAACGGGATGTACCCGCGGGATCAGCATGATTTGATGGCATCGGGAATCGCCAAGCGGTTCAAGTATTGGCAGTATCGTACGATCATCGCCACCATGGTGGGGTATGCGCTTTTTTACTTTTTGCGTAAGAATTTCAGCCTGGCCATACCGGGCATGGAAGCCGACC
>CAZBIP010000424.1:0-3007 GCA_964491885.1 uncultured Vicinamibacterales bacterium | reverse complement strand
CCCGCGGCTCTGGTGGCCGAACGGGTACGGCGGCCAGCCGCTGTACGACGTCGAGTTCTCGTTCCGCGAGGGCGGCGGCGCGGCGCCGTCCGACACGAGGCGCTTCAAAGCCGGGCTCCGCCAGTTCACCCACAGTCTCGACGGCGGAACGCTGCGGATGTGGATCAACGGCCGCCGCTTCGTTCCGCGCGGCGGCAACTGGGGATTTCCGGAGTCGATGCTCCGCTACCGCGCCCGCGAGTACGACGCCGCCGTGCGCTATCACAGGCACCTCAACTTCAACATGATCCGCAACTGGGTCGGGCAGACCGGAGACGACGAGTTCTACGACGCCTGCGATCGCCACGGCATCGTCGTCTGGCAGGACTTCTGGCTGGCCAACCCGTGGGACGGCCCCGATCCGAAGTCCGGCGGCGTGTTCCTCGCGACCGCGGCCGATCTCGTCAACCGCATCCGGACGCACCCGTCCATCGGGCTGTACTGCGGCCGCAACGAGGGGTACCCGCCCAGGCCGCTGGACGACGGCATCCGGCGGCTGCTGGCGGAGCGGCACGGCGACCTGCCGTACATCTCGAGTTCGGCCGACGACTACGCCAGCGGGCACGGGCCCTACCGCGCGATGCCGGTGAACCACTACTTCCTGCGCGGCGCCACGCCCAAGATCCACAGCGAGATGGGCATGCCGAACATCATGACCCTCGACAGCCTGAAGGCGACGATGCCGGGTCCGTCGCTGTGGCCGGTCGGGCGGATGTACGGGCTCCACGACTTCTCGCTGGACGGGGCGCAGGGCGGCGCGTCGTTCCTCGACCGCATCCAGCGAAGCTACGGCGGGGCGGGCAGCGTCGAGGAGTGGGCGGCGCTCGCCCAGTTCGTCAACTACGAAGGCTACCGCGCCATGTTCGAGGCCCAGAGCCGGCACCGGATGGGCCTTCTGATCTGGATGAGCCACCCGGCGTGGCCGTCGCTCGTGTGGCAGACGTACGACTACTACCTCGAGCCGACGGCGGCCTACTTCGGCGCGCGGAAGGGCGCCGAGCCATTGCACATCCAGTGGAACCCGACGACCGAAGCGGTCGAAGTGGTGAACTACAACGCCGGCGATGCCGCCGGGCTCACGGCGCGCGCCGAGGTGCGGAACCTCGACGGCCGCCTGATCTGGGAGAAATCGGCGGCGCTGGACAGCCGCGAGGACTCGACGGAGTCGCCGATCGAGATGGAGTACCCGCTCGGCGCGACGCCGGTGCACTTCATCCGCCTTTCGCTCTCCCGCGGCGGCACGGTGGTCTCCGAGAACTTCTACTGGCGCGGCCTCGAAGACGGCAACTTCCTCCAACTGCGTGAACTGCCCAAAGTCGCGCTCGGCGCGGACACGAAGGTGACCGAGACGCCGGACGGGTACCGGCTCGACACGGAACTCGTCAACGAGTCGGCCGCGCCGGCCCTCCTGGTGCGGCTGAAAGCGGCGCGCGCGGCGTCGGGCGACCGGATCCTGCCGGTGCTGTTCAGCGACAACTACGTCTCCCTGATGCCAGGCGAGCGGCGCAGCGTGACCACCGAAGTCAAGCGCGAGGACGCACGCGGGGAGCGCCCCGCCATCGTCGTCGAAGGCTTCAACGTCGGAGAGGTGCGGACGGCCGGGGCGGCGCCGGCGCGGAGGGCGGAGGCCGGGCGCCGGTAGAACCGGCGGACTTACGAAGGACGGACCGGGGGGACGAGAGGGAGATCGACGCGGAACTCCGCCCACCCGCCTTCCTGCGAGTCGGCCGTGAGCTTGCCTCCGTGCAGTTGCACGATGCGCCACGACGAGTAGAGCCCCACGCCCGTGCCTTTCTGCTTGCGGAGCTCGGGCGTGTCGAGGCGCGAGAACTTCCGGAAGAGCCTCGATCGCTGGCCCGCAGGGAACCCGGGGCCCTCGTTCCACACGCGAACCGCCACGCGGCCGGGATGGCGCTCCACGGTGACCCTGGCCGTCCCGCCGTCGCGCCCGTACTTCACCGCGTTGCTCACGAGGTTGACGGCGACGATCTTGAGGAGATCGGGGTCGCCGGTCAGCGTGACCGGGCCGTCGGGCACGATGCGCTCGACGCGCATCCGCCGCTCGGCGGCCTGGGCCGACACGATGTCGAGGGCCGCGTCCACGACGTCGGCGACGACATCGATCCCGTCGCGGAAGCGCGCCGTCAGCTCCCCGCTCTCGATCCGCGCGAGATCGAGATACTCGCGGATCAGGTTGATCAGGTAGCCGGCCTTGCGGGTGATCTTGGCGAGCATGTCCCGCTGCCCGGCCGGCAGTTCACCGAGGAAGCCGTCCTGGAGCACGCCGACGTCCATCACGATGGACGCCAGCGGGCTCTTCAGTTCGTGGCTGACGAAGCCCAGCATCTCGGCGTAGGCCCGGTTGGCCTGATCGAGCTGCTCGATGCGCCACGCCTTTTCGACCGCCTGGCTCAGGCGTTCCGCGATGGCGAGGTGGAGCCGGATGTCGCGCTCGGTGTACGCGCGCGTCCTGCGGGCGCTGAAGAAGAGCACGCCGGCGATCCGACCTTCGACCGAGAGCGGGCACGTCAGGCTGGATCGGACGCCTTCCCGCAGGAGGATCGCGGTCGAGCGGCTCTCGGGCCGGCCGGCGGCATACGCCTCGAGGTCGTCGATGATGCGCGGCGTGCCGCTCTGGATCACCCGCTCGAGCGAGCTGCCGGCCAGGTCCTCGGCGTACCCCTTCGCGAGAAACAGCGGTTCGTAACTGGCGCGCGCGTAATGCGCCACGAGCCGGCCGCCGCCCTCTTCGACGAACGAGACGCCGATGCGGTCGCACGACAGAATCGGCTGGATCGAGGCGAAGAGGAAGTCGACGAGCGATTCGAGGGACTCGGCCGCGGCGATCTTCCGGTTGATCGTGTCGAGGACCTGCGTTTCTTCGGCCGAAAACGGGCGTGACGCGCCGGCAGCCTTCGCGGGATCGTGGTGTTCGACCGTGGGCATCCTCGAACGATGGTATCAGAGC
>CAZBIP010000423.1:0-3009 GCA_964491885.1 uncultured Vicinamibacterales bacterium | reverse complement strand
GCGCGCATCGACGGGCCCGAGCGGTAGCGGGCGGCGGACGGCTGTCGCGGCAACGATGCGGAATCGGCGCCGTGTTGACCAGGTTTCCAATTGGCAGGGATCGGGCCCTGCGCGGGCGCGCAGGTCCCGCGCGGTCGTACCCGGGCGCCACGCTGTCAAGCTTGATTAGCCCTATTATAATAGCTATAATAGCCCCATGAAGCGCACGAGCATTACGGCCGCCAAGAACGGGCTCAGCGCCCTCATCGACCGGGTGCGGCACGGCGAGTCGGTCGTCATCGAGGACCGCGGCGTCCCGGTGGCGCGGATCGAGTCGGTCGTGGTCCCAGGCCGTCAGGGTGTCGAGGGGCGCGCCGCCAGGCTCGAACGCCAGGGCGCGTTGCGCCCGGCGCTCGCGCCGGCGCCGCGCCGAATCCTCAGTGCTCCGCCGCCCCGTCCCAGGGCCGGAGCCAGACTGAGCGATGCGGTCATCTCCGAGCGTGGGGAGACGCGATGACGTTCTGGGACAGTTCCGCGCTGGTCCCGCTGCTCGCCGCCGAGCCGAGCACCCCGACAGTCCAGGCGCACTACCTGCGAGATCCCGATGTGGTCGTCTGGTGGGGCTCCCCCGTCGAGTGCGCGTCCGCCATCGCACGGCTCGAGCGCGACGGATCGCTCGCTCCCGCCGAGGCCAGCGAGTCGTTTTCCCGCCTCGACGCCCTTGCGCCGAGCTGGATGGAGATCGAGCCGAGCGACGAAGTGCGCGAAGCCGCGCGACGGTTCCTTCGCGTGCACCCGCTACGCGCCGCCGACGCCCTGCAACTGGCCGCGGCCTTTGTCGCGGCCGAGCGCCGGCCCTCCACGCTGGCGTTCGTCACGCTCGACGAGCGCCTCCGCGCGGCCGCCAGCAAGGAGGGTTTTCTGATCGACGACGTGTCGCCCTCCCCCTGACGACCTCCCCGCCGCGTCTCGCGAACTGGATGCCTGGAGGCGCCGCAAGAGCCAGTCTCTCGCGAACGACGCGGCTGCAGCCGACGTGCCGGGGCCGGCCGGCCAGAAGGCGCCCGCCGGATCGCGCCTGCCGATGTTCACCCGGTCGTAGAGGCGGCCGTCGCTCTGGAGGTCCGCGAGGGAACTCACTCCGACGCTGAGGCCAGGCGCGGGGCCACGGAACTCGCTGTCTTCGAACCCCGACACCGGAAAGTGCGCGTCGCGGACGACTTCGAGCGTTCCGCGCGCAGGCCGCTCTCGCCGGCTCTGAAGAGCCGGCCTACACCCCGGCTCTGAGCGACTCCAAGGTCTGAGGGCTAGCGCTTTCCGACTCCGTACACCAGGCCAACGGCGGTCCTGAAGTCGCCGCCGCCACCCACGCTCGAGCCATTCGTTCGGTAATCGCCCTGAAGACGAAGAGCTGCTTTGGCTCCGATCCGGATATCGACGCCAGCCCCCGGCTGAAACACGAGGCGGGCGCCAAAATCGGAGAGGTCCACACCGAGGATGCTGACGCCGGCGAGAACCTGGACGAAGGGCGCCACCGACCGATTGGCGCGGCTGGTGATCTTGATGCCTCCGAGGGCGGCATGGTCCATCAGTATCCCGAAATCACCGATCCGCTTGTAGTTCGCGCCGATCTCGGCGACAACGGCCATCCAATTCGTGACGTTGCCGTCACGGGCGACCACCCAGCCCAGTGGCATCGTCCCCCCGGGGAGGCGAAGCACGCTGTACGAGATGCCGATCTTCTCCTTTGGAGGGTCCGCGGCGGCGACAGGCGCCGCGACGCACAGCACGACCATCGGCGCCATCAGGACACGAGCGAATGTTGCGCGGCACATACATCCTCCTGCTGGCAACGTCGGCCGTGGTCGATCGCGTTGTTCGCCTCGGCACGGCCCGTTGCCGGAAGCTGAAGCCAGTCCCCAGAGAGGTTCCTCGCTTGCGGCGAGCCCGGTCCCCGACGGCCGGGCTCGCTTCCGACGAACCGCCTGTCCGCGTCAACGGCTCTGGCCGGGGATCGATGCGACGTCGCGGATGCGGCCCGTGACGACCGGGCCCAGCACCCCGCGCTGCTCGGCAAGGGCGCGGGCGGCGTCAAAGGCAGAGACCGCGAGCACGGAGACGTCGCGGGGAGTGACGCCCAGGCTGGGCAGGAACATCACCAGCCCCTGGTTGGCCGTCACGCTGTAGAGCTGATCCGGGTCCCATCTCCGGTTGCCCACTCGGAGGCTGTCGGCCAGAACGCGACTTCCGAACGGGCGGCTCGAATCGAACTCGAAGCCGAGGCCGGACACCTGCGGGAACAAGTCGCCCCCGGACGAGACTGCGACCTCGAGGCTCGCCAGGAGTTCCTCGCCCGTGAGGCGGAACGTCGCCAGCCGGAACGGCGCGACGATGTACCGGCCGAGCGCCGGATCGGGCTCGGGCATCCCGTAGCTCATCGACCGGAACAGGTCCGCCCCGACGATCGCGCCCGCCGGCAGGCTTTCGTCCAGGAAGCCGGAGGCTTCGAGAGCGACATCGGTGTTCGTGCAGTTGCGGTAGGCGTCCGTGTACAGGTTACCGAGCGCCGTGTCGCGCTTGTCGTGCCGCGGGTCCCAGGACTTCAGGATCGGCTGGTCCGCCCAGGCGAGCTGCTGGTGGAACACGTCGCCGTAGCGGGAGACAATGGCTGGTTTCAGCGCGTCGACGACGTCCTGCACCTCCGGAAGCGCGGGTGCGGCGGCATCGGCTCCGAGAAGACCGTAGTCGACGGCGCTGACCTGGCCTCCGCTCACCGAGAGCCTGAGGCGCCCGACCCAGCGGTAGTACTCGCCAGCCGAAACGATGATCGTCTGGCCGCCGCCCGGCCGTTCAACGGCCTCCGAATTCGAAAGCGCGACGTGATCGTGGCCGTTGAGGATGACGTCGATGCCGGGAGCGGTGCGCGCGATCTCACGTGACAGCATAAGGCCGGTGTGCGACACGCACACCACGACCTGCGCGCCGTCCGAGCGAAGTTTGGCGGCCGCGGCCGCGGCGACGGCCGCGAGG
>CAZBIP010000422.1:0-3021 GCA_964491885.1 uncultured Vicinamibacterales bacterium | reverse complement strand
CGCCGGAGAGGAAGAAGAGCGCCGCGAAGGCCGCGGAGCCCCACTTCCGCAGGCCCTGCGGCGGCTCGGCGTCGCCAAACCAGAAGAGCAGCCACACGAGCAGGCCCGCCCCCATGAAGGCGAGGCCCATGAACCCGGGAGCGGCGTCCTCGAGAGGGCGAGGCACCCATCCGACCGGAGGGACCTCCGTCGGGCGCGGGACGCGGATCTCGGTGATCGGAGAGGTGAGGGACGCGAGGGTCGTCGGTTCAGGCATGGCCCCTCCGGCTCGGGGTGGGCGAGCGACCGGCATTGTATGCCAGCCGTGGTAGAGTCCGGGATCTCGATGGTCTGCCGTGCCTCGCCCCGGGCCGGAATGGTTACGATGACGCCCTCGCCTCCGGGAGGACCCATGACGCCACCAGTCAATCGCCGCGAGTTCATGAAAGTGTCGGCGGGCATCGCCGCTGGTTTCGGCCTGGCCGGCTCCAGCGAGGCCCAGACACCGGCGCCGGCAGGCCAGCCCGGCGGAGGCGCCGCCCAGGCCCCGGCCGCCGAGGCGCCGCTCGTCTTCAAGACGAAGATGCAGAAGGCGCTCATCCTGCGTCCGACGGAGGACGACCTGAAGCAGTTGAAGGACGCGGGCTTCGACGGCGTGGAGGGGTCGCGCGAGGTGCAGCCGGACGAAGCTGCGAAAACGCGCGCCGTCGCCGATAAGATGGGGATGCGCGTCCACGCGGTGCTGTACGGATGGGCGGAGTTCAACAGCCCGGACCCGAAGGAAGTCGAGCGGACGTTCGCCGAGAGCCAGGCGGCGCTGCGGACGGCGGCGGCCTTCGGCGCCGATGCCGTGCTGCTCGTGCCCTGCCGCATCGGCCCGCGAGGCGGGCGGGGCGCCCAGCCCAGCACCATGCGCATTCCCAGGGCCTGGGAGTTCCAGATCGAGTACGACGAGAAGACCGGCCACCTCGAACGGGTCGCCTACGGCGACAACACGCCGTACCAGGAGTACATCAAGGCCCACAACCACGCGATCGACGCGTCCACGGTGTGGATCAAGCGCCTGATCCCGCTGGCCGAGCAGTTGAAGGTTGTCCTCGCCATCGAGAACGTCGGCAACAACCTGTGGGTCAGGCCGGCGATCTTCCGGCATTTCCTGCGTTCGTTCCAGAGCCCCTGGGTCAAGGCGTACTTCGACATCGCGAACCACCTGCGGTACGCGGCGCCGGAGGAGTGGATCCTCACGCTCGGCGATCTGCTCGCCAAGGTGCACATCAAGGACTACAAGCTCAACCCGTCCGACCCCAACGGACGGGGCGCCGGGGCCAACATCCGCGAAGGCGACGTGCGCTGGCCCGTCGTCCGGCAGGCCCTCGAGGTCGTGGGCTACAGCGGATGGCTGACGATCGAGGGAAGCGGCAGCCTCCCGATGGAAGAGCGCAGCAAGCGGCTCGACCTGATCATCGCCGGGCGCTGAACCGCGTTCAGCGACGGCGCATCTTCGGACTGCCCCCGCGTCCTGGAGCCAGGCTCGCGCAGCCCCCCGGCTCCGCGGAGGTGTCACGTCATGCGTCTCGAGAGGACCGATTCCTGATGCCGCGCGTACGCGGGATGGCCGCCGTGCCGGCCTTCGTGCTTGCCGCCTCGATGGTTGTCGGCGTGCCGGCCGTCGCCGCCGATCCGCCGCCCGTCCGCCCCGTTCGCCCGACCGTTACGATTCCCAGGCTCGCCGAGGCGCCCGAACTGGAGGACTTCCTGGAGATGAAGCCCGGCCCGAGGATGGAAGGCCGGATGCTGAAGGTCACGGGCTTCACCCAGACCCTGCCCCGGGACGGAGAGCCCGTCAGCCAGGCCACCGACGCCTACCTCGGGTACGACAGCGAGCACATCTACATCGTGACCGTGGCCTTCGACGACCAGCCTGAACTCATCCGGGCCCGCATGACGCCGAGGGAGAAGTTCAGCGGCGACGAGAAGATCGACGTGTTCCTCGACACGTTCCACGACGAGCGCCGCGCGTACGGCTTCACGGTCAACCCTCTCGGCGTGCAGATGGAGGGCCGCTGGGCCGAGGGCAGCAACTTCGACTCGTCGTTCAACGCCATCTGGCGCTCGAAGGGGCGGATCACCGACCGTGGCTTCGTCGTCTGGATGGCCATTCCGTTCAAGAGCCTCCGGTTCCCGCCCGTGAAGCGGCAGGAGTGGGGGCTCGTGATCATACGGTGGATCCCCCGGAACAACGAGAACTCCGCGTGGCCCTGGGTGAAGGGCACCATCGACGGGCGGCTCAACCAGGGCGCCACCATGGTCGGGATCGAGGACATCACGCCCGGGCGTGACGTCTACCTCGTGCCCTACGGATTCGTCCGCTCGTTCCGGGCCCTCGAAACGCGGGACCCGGAACGGGTCGGGTTCGTCAGCAGCGACGCCGAGCCCGATGTCGGGCTGGACGCCAAGTTCGTGATCGGGCGCCGCTTCGCCGTCGACGCCGCCGTCAACCCCGACTTCAGCCAGATCGAGTCGGACGAGCCCCAGGTCACGGTCAATCGCCGGTTCGAGGTGTTTTTCAGGGAGAAGCGGCCGTTCTTCCTGGAGAACGCCGACTTCTTCTCGACGCCGATCAACCTGTTCTTCAGCCGGCGGATCGTGGAGCCCAGGCTCGGGCTCCGGCTCACCGGCAAGCAGGGGCCCTACACCATCGGCACACTGATCGCGGACGACGAGTCGCCGGGAAAGGCCGTCCTGCCCGACGATCCGCTGCACGGGACGCGGGCGAATCTCGGCGTCGTGCGCGTGAACCGCGACTTGTCGCGCAGCGCGACTGCCGGCCTGCTGTTCACCGACCGGAGGTACGAAGGGGGCCACAACCGGGTCGGGAGCCTGGACACGCGCTTCAAGCTGACCCCGAACTGGGTCGCCGGGATGCAGGCGGCCGCCAGCGATACCCGCACGGTTCCGGGCGCGGCTGTCGAGCACGGGACGGCCTTCACCGCCGTCCTGCGGCGGGAGGGGCGCCACTTCACGCAGAGCACGGAGTACCTG
>CAZBIP010000421.1:0-3022 GCA_964491885.1 uncultured Vicinamibacterales bacterium | reverse complement strand
GGGCGACACGGCCTGCGCCTTCGCGGACCTGGCGATCGGCCAGCGCGTCCACGTGAAGGGCACCCTGGTTGACAGCGTGATTACGGCGGGCAGCATCGCCATCCAGAACACCAACACCTGGATCCCCGTCAACGTCAACGGCCTCATCACGGCGCTCAGCGTCACGAGCCCGGATTTCATCGCCACGGTGGACGGCCGCGAGGTGCGGGGCGACGCGACGACGGTGTTCTACGGCGACGAGGACGACGTGCTGACACTCGCCGCACTGGCCGTCGGCGTGCGCGTGGAGGTCAAGGGGCTCCAGCGCGACGGATATGTATTCGCCGAGCGCGTTCACGTCAACGGCGCGGCGGTCACCGAGCCGCCGCAGGAGGAGTCCGCGTCCGTCGAGGGGCGGCTGAAAGCGATCGGCGGGAGCGCGCCGACGCTGACTCTGACGATCGGCGGCACCGCGGTCACGACCACCGAGACCACCGAAGTCCAGCGGCGCGGTGACGCGCAGACCCTCGCCGATCTGGTGGTCGGGCAGACGATTCACGCCGTCGGGACTCGCCTGGCCGATGGCTCCCTCGTCGCGCGGAAGCTCCAGATCAAGGACGATGAGGCCACGGGAGCCTTCGCCATCTCGGGCCCGATGGGCGGGCTGAAAGGCACCTGCCCGGCGCTCACCTTCGGGGTGAACGGGTACTCGCTCCACACGACGGATGCCACGATTTTCGGTCCCGACCCGCTCACGTGCGCCAGCTTCAAGAGCGGCACGAAGGTCGAGGTCACGGGGACGGTCGAGGCCGACGGACGGGTGCTGGCCACGACCGTCACGAAGCAGTAGCTCCAGAGGCGAAGCCCGGTCTGAAAGCCCGGGCAGGACTCAGGCGAGCGCCGCGAGGACGCCCCTGAGGTAGCCGATCGATTCCGCGGAACCCGGCAGCGGGTCTTTCGAGTCCTTCTCGTACTCGAGCGCCAGCGTGCCCGTGTAGCCGATCCGCTTGAGCGTGCGCATCAGCTTCGGGATGTCGATGACGCCGCGGCCGATCTCGACCGTGGTGCCCTTCGCCGTCGACGCCGACACGTCCTTGACGTGCACGTCGAGCAGCCGGTCGGCGTACTTCTCGGCCGACTCGGACGGATCGACGCCCGAGCGCTGGGTGTGGCCGATGTCCATGCACAACCCCATCCGCCGGTCCAGTCCGGCGATCCGCTCGTACGCGCTCTGCGGCGTGGGGAAGAGCGGGTTGTCGGGACCGTGGTTGTGAATGGCCACGGGGATGTCGTACTCCTGGACCTTCCGGTTCGTGTAGGCGACGAGTTCGTACGTCGGCACGCCGACGATCATCTTCATGCCGGCGGCCTTCGCGTAGGCGAAGGCCCGATCGACCTCCGCCTCGGTTTTCATGTAGATGACGCCGCCGGCGTAGAGGTCCAGCCCGGCCGCCTTCACCTTCGCCACCGTCTCGGCCACCTCCGCCGCGGTCGCATCCATCTTGAGATGGAAGTCCTTGAAGCAGATGCGGGTCAGGCCCAGCCGCTTCGTCATCTCGATGGCCTGGTCCACCGGGAACGCCCGCAGCGTGTACGACGCCATGCCGAGCTCGAACGGAAGGGCCGCTGCGGCTGCATCCGCCGCTCGGGATGAGGACGCCGCCAGCGCCGCGTCGCGCGGCGACACCGCGCAGGCCACCGCCCCAACACCGGCCACCTGGAGAAATCGACGCCTGGTCGAAGAACTGCCCATCACCGCCTCCTTCACTCGGGGCGATTCTACACCGGGCCGTCCTGATGTACGCTTTGGCCGAGTGGCGGGCGGCGCCTGGCCGCGCGCCCGCGAAGGACCGGCATCCACGAAACGGAGACGCAGCGTATGGCCACACCCCTCAATGTCGGACTGGTCGGCGGCGGCAAGGGCGCGTTCATCGTCCACGCCCATCAGAAGGCGATTCACTTCGACGGCACCCGCCGCGTGGTGGCGGGCGCCCTGTTCCCCGACCCGAAGGTCGCCCTCGACGAGGCGGCCGCGTGGCCGTACCCCATCAAGGGCTACGGGTCCTACGACGAGATGATCGCCGCACACGCGAGCCTGCCGGCCGCCGAGCGGCTCGATTACGTCCTCATCGTCACGCCCAACCACGTGCACTACGACCCGGCGATGAAGGCGATGAAGGCCGGCATCGCGGTGTTCTGCGAGAAGCCGCTGTGCCTCACGCTGAAGGAGGCCGCCGATCTCGTCAGGACCTCGCGGAAGCTGAAGATCCCGTTCGGCGTCGCGCACACGTACGTCGGCCACTGGACCAGCCGCTTCTCGCGCTACATCGTCCAGAAGGGGCTGATCGGCGACGTGCGGTGGGTGGACAGCGCCTACATCCAGGGCTGGCTGGCGACGAAGGCGGAGGACACCGGCAACCAGCAGGCGTCGTGGCGCGTGGATCCGAAGCGCGCGGGCGGCTCGGGCTGCGGAGGAGACATCGGCACGCACGCCCTGATGCAGCTGCGCTACGTGACCGGCCTCGAGGTCGCGCGGGTCTCGGCGCAGCTGGAGACGTTCGTGCAGGGCCGCCTGCTCGACGATCACTTCACCGTCTACTGCCAGCTCTCGAACGGCGGCAAGGCCCTCGTGCGGGCGTCGCAGATCTGCATCGGCTGCAAGAACGAGCTCGGCATCATGGTCGCCGGCACGAAGGGGACGCTGCGCTGGAACCAGGAAGAGCCGGAGCGCGTGACGATCCAGCTGCCGGGCCAGCCCGATCGGGTCTACTGGCGGGGCGCGGTCACGCCTGGAGACGGGTTCATCCCGAAGGACGCGCCGAAGGCCCTGCTGGCCGAGCCGACGATCCCGTCGGGGCACGGCGAGGGGTTCCACGACGCGTTCGCGCGCCTGCACCGCGAGTTCGAAAAGGACGTGCGGGCGTGGAAGGCCGGCAAGCCGTTTGCCGGGGCCGGCCCGCAGTACGCCAGCGTGGAGGACGGCTGGACGGGCCTCGCGTTCCTCGACGCGTGCCTCAGGAGCAGCGGCAAGAAGGGCGCCTGG
>CAZBIP010000420.1:0-3023 GCA_964491885.1 uncultured Vicinamibacterales bacterium | reverse complement strand
GCCAGAATCTCCGTCACCGTCCCCGCGCCCACCGTCCGGCCGCCTTCGCGGATCGCGAACTTCGACCCCTTCTCGATCGCCACCGGCGTGATCAGCTCCGCCGTCACGTCCGTGTTGTCCCCGGGCATGATCATCTCCACGCCCTCGCCCAGCGTCATGTTCCCCGTCACGTCCGTCGTCCGCAGGTAGAACTGCGGCCGATACCCGTTGAAGAACGGCGTGTGCCGCCCGCCTTCTTCCTTCGTCAGCACATACACCCGCGCCGTGAACTTCGTGTGCGGCGTGATCGACCCCGGCTTCGCCAACACCTGCCCCCGCTCCACGTCGTCCTTCTCCAGCCCCCGCAGCAGCACGCCGATGTTGTCCCCCGCCACCCCTTCGTCCAGCAGCTTCCGGAACATCTCGACGCCCGTCACCACCTTCTTCATCGTCGGCCGGAACCCCACGATCTCCATTTCCTCGCCGACCTTCACCTTCCCCCGCTCCACCCGCCCCGTCACCACCGTCCCCCGCCCCGAGATCGAGAACACGTCCTCGATCGGCATCAGGAACGGCTTGTCCACTTCCCGCTCCGGCAGCGGAATGTAGGTGTCCAGCGCTTCCATCAGCTTCAGGATCCCCGCCTCCGCCTCCGCGTCCCCTTCCAGCGCCTTCAGCGCCGACACCCGCACCACTGGCAGGTCGTCCCCCGGGAACCCATACGACTTCAGCAGGTCCCGCACCTCCAGCTCCACCAGGTCCAGGAGCTCCGGGTCGTCCACCGCGTCCACCTTGTTCAGCGCCACCACCAGATACGGCACCTCGACCTGCCGCGCCAACAGCACGTGCTCCCGCGTCTGCGGCATCGGCCCGTCCGTCGCCGCCACCACCACGATCGCCCCGTCCATCTGCGCCGCGCCCGTGATCATGTTCTTGATGTAGTCCGCGTGCCCCGGGCAGTCCACGTGCGCGTAGTGCCGCTGCGCCGTCCCATACTCCACGTGCGACGTCGCAATCGTCAGGATCTTCGTCTCGTCCCGACGCCCCTGCGATTCCGACGCCTTCGCCACCTCGTCATACGAGACGTACTTCGCCCACCCCTTCGACGCCGCCACCTTCGTCAACGCCGCCGTCAGCGTCGTCTTCCCGTGGTCGATGTGCCCAATCGTCCCCACGTTCACGTGCGGTTTCGACCGATCGAACTTTTCCTTCGCCATGGCTCGTCTCCGTTGGTGCGCTCTGGCCCGTCAGGTTGAGTAAATGCGACGCCCCGTCAGCGCCCCGTCACGCGGGCGACGACCTCGTCGCTCACGGCCTGGGGCGCCGGCTCGTACCGCTCGAAGTGCATCGAATACGTCGCGCGGCCCTGCGTCCGCGATCGCAGGTCCGTCGCGTAACCGAACATCTCGGAGAGCGGCACGCGGGACCGCACGATCTGCGTCCCGCCGCGCGCCTCCATCGCCGTGATCCGCCCGCGCCGCGCGTTCAGGTCGCCCATGACGTCGCCCATGTACTCCTCGGGCACCACCACTTCGACCCGCACCACGGGCTCGAGCAGGACCGGGCCGGCCCGCCGCGCGGCGTCCTTGAACGCCAGCGAGCCGGCGATCTTGAACGCCATCTCCGAGGAGTCCACCTCGTGGAACGAACCGTCGTAGAGCGTGACGCCCACGTCGTCCACGGGGTAGCCCGCGAGCACGCCGGCGGTCATCGCCTCGCGGATGCCCTCCTCGATGGGCTTGATGTACTCGCGCGGGATGGACCCGCCCACGATCTTGTTCGCGAACGTGAACCCCGCGCCCGGCTGGCCCGGCTCGATCCGGATCTTCGCGTGCCCGTACTGGCCGCGGCCGCCGGTCTGGCGGACGTACCGGCCCTCGCCCTCGGCGGCCTTCGTCAGCGTCTCCTTGTAGGCCACCTGGGGGGCGCCCACGCTGGCCTCGACGCTGAACTCGCGCTTCAGGCGGTCCACCAGGATCTCGAGGTGCAGCTCGCCCATGCCGGCGATGACCACCTGACCGGTCTCGGAATCCGTGTGCACGCGGAACGTCGGGTCCTCGGCCTGGAGCTTCCCGAGGCCCTGCCCGAGCTTCTCCTGGTCCGCCTTCGTCTTGGGCTCGATGGCCAGCGAGATGACGGGCTCCGGGAAGTCCATCGACTCGAGGAGGATCGGGTGCTGCCGGTCGCAGATCGTGTCGCCGGTCGTGACGCTCCGGAGGCCGACGGCAGCGGCGATGTCGCCCGCGTAGACCTCCTTGATTTCCTCGCGCTTGTTCGCGTGCATCTTCAGGAGCCGGCCCACGCGCTCGGTCTTGTCCTTCGTCGTGTTGTAGACCGACCCGCCGGACTGCATGACGCCCGAGTAGACGCGGATGAACGCGAGCTGGCCGACGAACGGGTCGGTCATGATCTTGAACGCCAGCGCGGCGAACGGCGCGCGGTCGTCCGCGGGCCGCTCCGCCTGCTGCTCCGTCTTGCCGGGAACCAGCCCGATCATGGCCGGCACGTCGGCCGGCGACGGCAGGTAGTCCACCACCGCGTCGAGCAGGGGCTGCACGCCCTTGTTCCTGAAGACCGCCCCGCAGAGCACCGGCACGACCGGGGCCTTCTCGCGCCGGACGGACTCGATCGTCCGCTTCCGGAGCGCCGCCCTGATCTCGTCGCCGCCAATCGTCCCGCCGTGCAGGTACTTCTCGAGGATGTCGTCGTCGGTCTCGCTGACCTTCTCGATCAGGTGCTCGCGGTATTCCCGGGCCTCGTCGAGCAGGGCCGCCGGGATCTCCTCGATGGCGTACTCGGCCCCCGGCGCCTCGTCGGTGAAGCGGACGGCCTTCATCGCGACGAGATCGACGATGCCCTCGAAGCCCGCGTCGGCGCCGATCGGGAGCTGGACGACGACCGGGTTCGCCCCGAGCTTGCCGCGGATCTGGCTGACGGTCTCGCGGAAGTCGGCCCCGACCCGGTCCATCTTGTTGACGAAGCAGATGCGGGGCACGCGGTACTTGTCGGCCTGGCGCCAGACGGTCTCGCTCTGGGCCTCGACT
>CAZBIP010000419.1:0-3033 GCA_964491885.1 uncultured Vicinamibacterales bacterium | reverse complement strand
TCGGGATCGTGCCCCAGTTCACGCGCATGCCGCCGACCACGTTCTCGCGCTCGACCAGCGCGACGCGCTTGCCGGCTTTCGCGGCCTGGATGGCGGCACGCTCGCCGCCGGGCCCGCCGCCGACCACGACCACGTCGAAGGTGTTCACGGCTGCTCCTTGCCGAAGGGTCGGGGGCTATTCATACCAGATGCGGGCGCCATTCCCAAGCCATCGGGTCGCGGCCGCGCTCACTTCAGCAGGGCGGCGTTCGCCTGCTGGATCTCCCCGGGGAACGTCCGCAGCTTCTCCGCGATGCGCGCACGGAGGCTCTGCACCACGTCCGGGTGGCGCGCGGCCACGTCGTAGCTCTCGCCGGGGTCCACGCTCATGTCGTAGAGCTCGGGCGCCTTCAGCGTCTGATTCACCTGGGCGTTGGCCCCGGCCTGGTAGCGCTGCACGTTCCAGCGGGCCACGTGGATCTTCCAGCGGCCGGATCTCGCCGTCTGCAGGTACTCCTTGTCGAAGAACAGGTACAGGTTCCCCGGTGATGACGGCGCGCGCCCCAGGAGGAAGTCCGCCGCGGGCATCCCGTCCGGCGGCAGCGGGCCGGCGGCGGCGCCCGCGAGCGCCAGCAGCGTCGGGAAGAGGTCGATTGTCGCCAGCGGCTCGTCCGACACGCGTCCTGTCCCAACCCGCCCCGGCCAGCGCGCGATGCCCGGCACACGCACGCCTCCGTCATAGGTCCAGCCCTTCCGCCCGCGAAGCGGCCCTGCCGAGCCCTGGTACCACGGCCCGTTGTCGCTGGCGAAGAAGACGAGCGTCCGGCCGTCGAGGCCCAGCCGTCCGAGGGCGCCGAGCACCTGGCCCACGCTCCAGTCCAGCTCCTCGACGGCGTCGCCGTACGCGCCGGCCGCCGAGGTGTTCCGGAACGCCTCGGACGCGTACAGCGGGATGTGCGGCATGTTGTGCGCGAGGTAGAGGAAGAACGGCCGGGCCCGGTTCTGCTCGACGAAACGCACCGCCTCCTGCGTGTACCGCAGCGTCAGCGTCTCCTGTTGCACCGGCTGCTCGACGATCTCGTCCATCCGCTTCAGGATCGACGGCTGCATGTCGTTGCTGTACGGGATGCCGTAGTAGGCATCGAAGCCGTGGTCGATCGGCCGGTGCGGCGCCAGGTGCCCCAGGTGCCACTTGCCGATGCAGGCCGAGGCGTAGCCGCGCGCCTTCAGCGCGGTCGCGATCGTCGTCTCATCGGGCGGCAGGCCCGTCGTGTCCTGGAACGTCAGCACGTTCGACAGGTGCATGTTCTGGATGCCCATGCGGGCCGTGTAGCGCCCGGTCAGGAGCGCGGCCCGGGACGGCGTGCAGACGGGAGAGACCGAGTAGAAGCTCGTCAGCTTCAGGCCCTCGGCAGCCATGCGATCGAGGTAAGGCGTCTTGATCGCTTTCGCGCCGTAGACGCCAACGTCCCCATAACCCATGTCATCCGCGTAAATGATGACGATGTTGGGCGGGGGCGGAGCTTGCGCGGCTGCGGGAGGGATCATCGCGCACAGGAGCAACAGGCACGGCAGCCACGGATGACGAAAGAGGGGTGAGTCCATGAGCCCTCCGGGAACGCGAGAGGACAGCCGCGTCCGGGCTACTTCCTGATCGTTCTCATCGGCCCCGGCATGACCCGCTTCAGCTTGGGCCGGAACTTGATCTCGAAGGTCCCGCTCGTCCCCTTCGTCTTCTCATCCATCGTCGTGATGCAGACTCTGAGGGAGTTCTCGGCCGTTTCCTTGATGAGCCAGTCGTAGCTCCCGGTGTTCGGCGCGGGAAACGCGCCCGCTGCGGGCTTGCCGTCGGGCCAGCAGATCTGCAGCCAGATGGTCTTCTCGCCCGCGATGCGGCTCGTATCCCACCGGATCGGCATCGTCGAGTCGATGTAGTAGACCTTGCCGCCGACGGGCGAGGTGATCCGGATCGACGAGAGGGCGGCGACGGGGAACGCGTAGAACCGCGAGGATCCCGCCTCGATCGTGAAGATCTCGCTGACGGCGCACGTGCCCCTCAGCGGCTCGGAAGGCTTCGAGAAGTAGAGCATGTACCGGCCCGGCGGGATGTTCTTGATGGACCAGGTATAGCCGCGCGACAGCACGTCCACCGTCGCCATCCGGCCGACCCACATGCTGGTGTCGTAGTTCCGCATGTAGATCTCCATTGTCTTCTCAGCGGCGGTCTTCGGGTACTGCTCGAGGAAGGCGTAATCCCACTTGACCGTGAGCACCTGCCCGTTCCTGTAGGTGCCGCCCGCCGGGTCGGTGATGCGCACCTCGTCGGCGCGCGCCGCCGCCGGCAGGGCAAGCACCACGCACGTTACCGCCGCCGCCAGCCGTCTCGTTCCCATGTCACATCCTCCGTCGCGCGCCGGCAGGGCCGCCCGCGCGTGCGGCACCCGGTCTGGAAGGTCCTCGTGTTGCTGCCCTCGTTCGACGCGGCCATCAGGTTGTCGGCGTCGATCATGACCTTCACGGGCCTGTTCAGACCCGCTCTCTCGGCACCTTGTCGATCGTCAGGTTGCCGCTGTTCTCGACGCGCCTCCTTTGCCGTGCGCACGAAGCCGCGCTGATTCTTCACGGTCGCCGCCCGCCTGTCAACGCGGCGCGGCTCCGGTGACATCACGATCTCGGCCGCCGATGGAGGGATGCCGGGCTGCGGCGGTCGCTCGTGCCGCTGCGGTTCGTTCATGCGTGGCCAGGCGAGCGCTGCGAACCCGGCCGGGGCGGCAACAGGCGGCAGGCGCTGGGTGGCACATCCTGGCAGCTGACGAGCGCGTCGATCTGGGCCTTCAGGCTCGGGGTGAGCAAAGGCGGGGTGCGAGCCGCGGACCGGGCAGGCTGATCCGCGGGCGCTCAACGCATCGCGACGAGCAACCCGCCGCTGATGAACGCCACGACCCACCACAGGTACGCGTACCGCGTGTACAGGTGCAGGCCCCTCGGAACCTCGGCGACGGGGCCGAACCGCGTGGCGAGGCGCCACGTGAGCAGCGTGTCGACGATCATGCC
>CAZBIP010000418.1:0-3035 GCA_964491885.1 uncultured Vicinamibacterales bacterium | reverse complement strand
GCATTCCGTCGTCCCGTTCCGCGCCGTGGGAGCCCCGGATGCCGTGGCGCCGCATCAGCATCTGGAAGTTCGGACGCTGGATGCCCACCTCCGCCGCCGCGCGCGTCACGTTCCAGGCGTTGCGCTGGAGGGCTTCCAGCACGAACTCGCGCTCGAGGTCGTTGACGGCCTGCTCGCGCAGCCGCTTCTTGAGCGCCAGGAACTCCTTGTTGGTGGCCGGAATCGACACGTCGGCCGGCAGCGACTGGCGCAGCATCGTCCGCGGCAGGTGGCGCGGCTCGATGACGTCGCCTTCGCACGCGATGACCGCGCGCTCGACGAACGCTTCCAGTTGGCGCACGTTCCCCGGCCAGTCGAACTGCTCGAGCAGCCGCAGCGCGTCCTCGGACAGCCGCGCGACCTGCGGCTTCGCGCAGCGCTCGCGCGATTTGGCCAGGAGGTGGCAGGCCAGCAGGGGAATGTCCTCCCGCCGATCGCGCAGCGGCGGCAGGGCAATGGGAAACACGTGCAGGCGGTAGTACAGGTCCTCGCGGAACGTGCCCTCCCGCACCATCTTCTCGAGGTCGCGATTGGTCGCGAAGATCAGGCGGACGTCGACGCGCCTCGGCTGGGTGGCGCCGACGGGCAGGTACTCCCGCTCCTGGATGAACCGGAGGAGCTTGGCCTGGACCTCCACGTCCACGTTGCAGATCTCGTCGAGGAACACGGTGCCGCGGCTCGCGCTCTCGAAGATCCCGCGCTTGTCGCTGACGGCGCCGGTGAACGATCCCTTCAGGTGCCCGAACAGCTCGCTTTCGAGGAGCGTGACGCTGAGGGCGCCGCAGTCGACCGCGAAGAACCGCTCGTGCTTGCGCGGGCTGAGCGTGTGGATCGCGCGGGCGACCAGTTCCTTGCCCGTGCCGGTTTCGCCGATGACGAGCACGGTGCTCGACGTGGTCGCCACCTTGCGGATGTTCCGGTAGACCTCCTGCATCGCGGGGCTCGATCCCACGATGCCGGCGAACATCGCCCGGTCCTCGCCGGAGGGCGCCGGCACGCCCCGGCTGCGCAGCAGCAGCTGCCGACGGTCCCAGGCCTTGCGCGCCACGGCCGCCATCTCGTCCGGCGTGAACGGCTTCGGCAGGTAGTCGAAGGCGCCCACCTTCATCGTCTCGACCACCGAGGCGATCGTCGCGTACCCGGTGATGACGACCGGCACGATGTCGGGGAACCGGCTGCGCAGCGTCTCGAGCAGCTCCATGCCGCCCATCTCGGCCATCTTCAGATCGGTGAAGACCAGGTCGAAGGCTTCCCGTCCGAGCAGGTCGAGGGCCTCGGCGCCGCCGGGCGCCGTGCGGACGTCGTAGCCCTCGCGCGTCAGGATGCGCTCCGAGCTCCGGCAGATGGACGGCTCGTCGTCCACCACCAGGACGCGCGGCAGTCCGGCGCTAGTCATCGTCCGGCGCTCCTTCGACCGGCAGCCTGATCGTGAACGTCGTGCCGCGGCCGCGCACGCTGTCGATGAGCAGTTCCCCGTGGTGCCGCTCCACGATGCCGTACGCGACCGCGAGGCCGAGCCCGGTGCCGGTCCGCTTCGTGGTGAAGAACGGCTCGAAGATGCGCGCGCGCACGTCGTCCGGGATGCCCGGGCCCGTGTCGGCGACGACGACGTCGATGCTCTGGCTGGAGGGGCCGGACGACGACGACAGGCGCAGTTCGCCGCCGTCCACCATGGCCTCGGCCGCGTTGAGCACGATGTTCAGGACGACCTGGCGCATCTGGTCGGCGTCGGCCATCACGCGGGGCAGCTCGGGATCGAGGGCGTACGTGATCCGGATGCGCCGGAACACCGTCTGGTTCCGCACCAGGGCGAGCACGTCCTCCACGACCTGGTTCATGTCGAGCGGCGTCCGCTGCGGCCTGGTCTGGCGCGAGAAGTCCAGGAGGCCCTTGACGATTTTCCGGCACCGCAGCGTCTCGTTGACGATGGTCTGGAGGTCTTCCCGCCAGGGATGGGGATCGGGCAGGTCCTCCAGCATGAGGCTGCTGTTGGTGAGCACGCCCGTCAGCGGGTTGTTGATCTCGTGGGCGACACCGGCGGCCAGCTTGCCGATGGCCACCATCTTCTCCGACTGGATCATCTGGGCCTGCATGCGCCGCAGTTCGGTCGTGCGTTCCTCGACCTTGCGCTCGAGCACGTCGGCGCTCTCGCGCAGCGCCTGGTGCGCGCCCTCGAGTTCCGTCGTCATGGTGTTGAAGCTGTGGGCGAGTTCCCCGAGTTCGTCGCCCGTCCCGCGCTCGGTGACCTTCGCGTACTCGCCCTGGGCGACCTGGCGCGCGGCCAGCGTCAGCTCGTGGATGGGGCCCGAGATGCGTCTCGCCACGCGCACCGCGATGAGGTTGACCAGCGCGACGCCGCCGGCGGCGATCCCGAGGAACACCAGCAGGCTCCGCAGCAGGCTGTCCATGAACGGCTTTTCCAGGACGCCGACGTAGAGCATGCCCACCGTCGCGCCGGTAAGGTCCCGGATCGGCGAGTACGCGGAGAGGTACCAATCCCGGACGACGAACGCCCGCCCGCGCCACGTCTTCCCCCGCAGCAAGACGTCGTCGGCCACCTCGGCCGACGCCCGGGTGCCGATGGCGCGCGTGCCGTCGGCAGCCAGCACGTTCGTCGAGACCCGGACGTCGTCCTGGAAGATGGTGGCGGTGCCCGTCGGGCGGCCCTTGTACTCCTCTGCCTTGAAGACGGTCCTGCGAATCGCGTCGACGATGTCGGAGTTGCGGTTCAGGAGGATGCCGCCGTCCAGGACGCCGAGCATCCGCCCTGCGGGCGTCGTCACCGGCGCTGAGGCCCGGAGCATCATGCCGGAGGTGAGCTGGGGCAGGGCGCCGGGCCTGGCACGCGGCGTCGGCTCGACGGCGATGACCGCCCGTTTCGCCAGCGCCGGCGAGTTGCGCTCGAGGACCTCGGCCGGTACGACGACCGTCGCGGCCGCCGGCTGCAGCCGTGCGAGCGCGCTGCGGATGAGCGGGTCGTCGGTGGGCTCGCCGGC
>CAZBIP010000417.1:0-3036 GCA_964491885.1 uncultured Vicinamibacterales bacterium | reverse complement strand
ACTCGCGGTTGCGCCACGCGCGATCCCAACTGAACGGCCTGGCCGGCGCGGGACTCCGCCCCTGGCAGTAGTCGTCGTACTCGGTCCCGAATGCGCCGCGCAGGAAACTCTCCTCCGTGACGACGGCCGCACGGAGCGTCACGGCCAGGTACACCAGCACGACCGCGGCGGCGACGACGCTGCCGGCCGCGACGCACACGCCGGCGCCGAGAATCGACGACCCGACGTAGAGCGGATGGCGGAACCACCGGTAGGGCCCGGACTTGGTGACCTCGCGGCTCTTCTCCAGGTGACCGGCCGCCCAGACCCTCAGCGCTTCGCCAATCGACGCGATCGCGCCTCCCGCCGCAAGCGATGCCCAGGACGGCCTGGCCAGCAGCAGCACGACGGCGGCCGTCACGAAGCCGAGGGGGACCCTCAGCCGAGCCACGCGCGAGACCAGGTCAGCCACGCGTCCTCCCGCCCGCCAGCCTCCGGTCGATGGCGGCGGTCACCTCCTCGATGCCGATCGTGTCGATGCACGGCGTGTCGCGCCGGCACGCCCGCTTGTGGTGGCATTCGCACTCGCTGAAGCGCGACAGGCAGACGTCCGCCGGGTCCCACGGGCCGTTGCGCACGGGGTTCGTCGGCCCGAAGACGCCGACGATGGGCGCGCCGGCGGCCGCGGCGAGTTGCATCGGCCCGGTGTCGCCCGCGACGACCAGGGCGGCGGCCCTCGCCAGCGCCAAAACGTCGGCGATGGTCGTGGCGGGCGCGGTCCGGGCGGCGCCTCCCGACGAAGCCGCCGCGCGATCCGCGAGGCCGCGCTCTGCAGGGCCCCAGAGCACGAGCGAGGCCAGGCCGTGACGGCGGAGGAGATGGGCGGCGACGGCGCCGAACCGCTCGGCGGGCCACTGCTTGTTGGGCCAGCCTGCGCCCGGGTTCAGGATGGCGAACGGCTGCCCGGGCGCGAGACCCAGCAGCCGCCGGGCCTCGTCCGGGGCGCCGGACGCCGGCGCGCCGAGCGGGTACTCCAGGCGCTCCACGCTCGCGCCGAGCGCCTGAACGACGGACAGGTTCTTCCTGATGACGTGGCCGCCGACGTCGGCGCGCACGCGCGTCGTGTAGAACACCGCGGCCGCGCGCTCCCGCAGTTGGGGCGCCTCGAACCCCAGCACGCGGCGCGCGCCGGAGAACCTCGCGAAGGCCGCCGACTTCAGGAGGCCCTGCAGGTCGATGGCGGCGTCGTATCGCGCGCGGCGCAGCGTGCGGATCGCGCCGAGCACAGGCGACCCGCCCGGCTCTCCGACGACGACGGCGCGGTCCACGATCGGCACCAGCGCGAGCAGCGGCGCGTAGCGCGCGTCGACGAGCCAGTCGATCCGCGCATCCGGCCACGCGGCCCGCATCGACGCTGCCGCGGGCAGCGCGTGGACGATGTCGCCCAGCGCCCCGAGCCGGACAATCAGGATCGACCGCGCCATTCAGCGTGCCGCCAGGCGCGACAGGAGGTCGCGCGTCGAGTGGTCTTTCGGATCGCCCACGATCGCGGTGCGCCCGCCGTACGATTCGACGATGGGCCGCTCCGGCACGCTCTCGACCGTGTAGTCGGTCCCCTTGCAGTGCACGTCAGGCCGCAAGCGCAGCAGCAGGTCGCCGACGGTCGTCCCGGAGAACACGACCACGTAATCGACGCACCGCAGGGCCGCGATCAACTCGGCCCGATCAGCCTGCCCCATGACCGGCCGCCCCTCGCCCTTCAGCCTCCTCACCGACTCGTCGTCGTTGACCGCGACGACGAGGAGATCGGCTTCCGCCTTCGCGCCTTCCAGGTAGCGGATGTGGCCGACGTGCAGCAGGTCGAACACGCCGTTGGCGAGCGCGATGCTCCTGCCCCCCGCGCGCGCCTCGGCGGCCAGGTCGAGCAGGCGGTCGATGGTGACGATCGTCGCCATGGCGTCAGGGCACCGGGTGATCGAGCAGCCAGACGGCGGCGCCGATCAGATCGTCGCAGACGGCGTCGGCCGACAGGCCGTCCTGCGGATGGAGCGCCTCGGTGGCGCCGTATCCGGTCTTGACGAGGATGGCGCGCGCGCCCACGGCGCGCGCGACGGCGAGGTCGCGCCACCGGTCGCCGATGACGACCGACTGCGGCAGGTCGATGTCGAGGTCCGCGGCCGCCCGGATGGCCAGGCCCGGCTTCGGTTTCCGGCAGTCGCAGTCGACCCGGTACCGTTCCACCGTCGCTTCCGGCGAGTGCGGGCAGTAGTAGTGACCGTCGATCTTCCCGCCTCCGCGCTCGGCGCGCTCCGCCAGGTACGCCGCTACCGTCTCGACGAAATCCTCGCCATAGAGGCCCTGGGCCACGCCGGCCTGGTTCGTCAGGATGACCGTGAGGTACCCGGCCCGCTTGAACAGCCGGATCGCGTCGATGGCGAAGGGGTACAGCTCGAGCCGCTCGAGGCGGTCGATGTAGCCCGCGTCGAGATTGATCGTGCCGTCCCGGTCGAGGAAGACCGCCGGTCGCTTCACGTCACATCACCTCTTCCGCCGCCCTGACGACGGCGCCCGGCTCGACGCGCGTCATGCAGCGATGGTCGATCGGGCACTCGCGCAGCATGCACGGCCGGCACCACGCGCGCGCGGTCACGACGCGCACGCGCTCGCCGACGGGCGCCGTGGACCGCTCGTCCGTCGGGCCGAAGATCGCCGCCACCGGAACGCCGAGCGCGGCCGCCAGGTGCATCGCGCCCGAGTCGTTGGACACGAACACCGCGCACTGCGCCAGCACGCCGGCCAGCTGCCGCAGGCTGGTCCGTCCGGTCAGGTCGATCGCCCGCGCTGGACTTCCCAGCCCACCGATCTTACCGAGTTCCGTCTCGACCGCGCACGCCGCCGGGCGGTCGGCCTCCGCGCCCACCAGCACGGGGACGAGCCCGTGCGCCCGTGCGAGGTCAGCTGCCGCCGACGCGAACCGCTCCGGCGGCCAGCGTTTCGCGCCTCCGTACGCCGCGCCCGGCGCGAGGCCGAGGAGCCGGGTGCCCGGCGCCCACCCGC
>CAZBIP010000416.1:0-3039 GCA_964491885.1 uncultured Vicinamibacterales bacterium | reverse complement strand
TCACGAGCCCGAGACGGCGGCACAGGTTCCAGTCGTCGATCGGCTGCACGATCGGCGTGAGTGTCGCGGGCAGCCCATCCAGCAGCATCGGCTTGGAGCGCTGCGCCAGGTCCCACCATTGCCAGTCGCTGTGATCGGCGGTCGGGAACCCGCGGAGCGCCTGGTGCCGCGCGTCGATGAGCAGGCCCAGCGTGTGTTCGCGCTGCGTCGTGAACGTGACCCGGTTCCAGAAGATCGGGCGGAACGAGCCGACGGTGGCGCCCCGCACCCGGTTTGGGCGCGGCAGCAGGAGCACGCTCCCTCCCGATGCGAGGTGCGCCTCGGCCCCGGCGTCCAGGTCTTCCGCGACGAGCACGGGCGCGGGAACCCGCTCGGGACCCGCCGCCGGGTAGACCCAGACATCCCAGTCGTTGGCGACAGCGGTGCCGTCCAGGCTGACTTCGAGTGTCAGCCGCGCGGCGCCCGCGACACCGGAAAGTGGAACCCGGATCTCGCCGATGGTCGTGAGCGCACCCGTCGGCACCGCCCGCGGCGCGAGCCGGCCCTCCGCGACCACGGTCCCTCCGTCCCCGCGCAGGCGCCACACGACCGGCGTCGGCGCGAGATCGCGAGGACCGAAGTGCGCGACTTCGACGGCCGCGCGCAGCGTCTCGTCACTCGTGTGCACGCGTCGGGTCAGGCGGGCCAGCAGCACCGTGTCCGAGCAGAACCGCCGGTACTCCCCCGGCGTGATGTAGCCCTTCTCCTCCCAGAACGCGTCGAGCACGCCGACGGGCGCGGTGCCCTGGCCCGGGAAGTCGTGAAGGCCCAGCAACTGGAATCCGCCCATGCCAGGCGTGCGCAACGCCGCTTCGATCTCGGCCTTGTAGAACGCGGCCTGGAACCGGCCAGACGCGCGCACGAAGTCGCCCGCCTGCGGCCCCATGCCGCTCTTCTGGAGGAAGTCGCGGAAGATCTCGAGGTTGCCGGGCTTCAGCGCGCCCGTGTACTTCGGAATCTCCGCGAAGTTCGGGTACACGACCCACTGCCCGATCTCGTGGCTGACCACCGGGACGGCGAAGCGCGCGACGAACTCCCGGTAGTCGCTCTCGGTTTGGGGCTCCCGCAGGTACTCCCTGGTGCCCTGGATGCGGGGCTCGATCGCCACGTGGAACTGGCTCTCCGGCATGATGGGCCAGCCGGAGCCCGCGGTGTAGAGGCGCCGCGCGTCGCGCCTGGCCCAGCGCGAGACCCAGTCGGCGATCACGGGGTTGCCTTCGCGGCCGCCGGGCTCGTTCGACGGCGCCAGCAGCACGAATGACGGGTGATTGCCGTAGGCGCGGACGATGCGGGCGGTCTCCTCGTCGATCCAGGCGTCGAGCGCCGATCCGTTGCCGAACGGCGCCCAGGCAGACGCTTCGACCTGGAGGTAGAAGCCAAGTTCGTCGGCCGCCGCGAAAGCCGCCTCGGGCGGCGTCCAGGAATGGAACCGCAGGTGATTGAGGCCGTGGGCGCGCGCCGCCTGCAGGATCCGCTTCCACGACGCCGCGTCGGTCGGCGGGTAGCCTGTCAGCGGGAACACCGCGCACTCGAGCGTTCCGCGCAGGAAGATGCGCCGGCCGTTGATCGTGAACTGCGTCCCGGACACGCCCAGGTCGCGCAGGCCGAACCGGTCCACGCGCGCGTCGCCGAGGCCGCCGATTCTCAACCCGTAGAGGCTCGGCGAGAACTCGTCCCAGAGCCGGGCGCCGCGTCCCAGTTCGTACTCGAACTCGACCGTGCCGCCGTCCTTGGTCCAACGCGCCGCGATCTCCCTTTCGGGAAACCGCTGCGGCGCCCGTTCGTCGGTCTCTGCCGAAACCCGCAAGGCCGCCTCACCGGCCGCGCCCGTGAGGTTGCCGACGGTCGCCACGACACGTACCGCGCGGCGGGCGGCGTTGGGGTAGATCTGGACGTCGTCGAGCCAGACGCGCCCTGTGGACTGCAGCTCGATCCGGCCGACGATCCCGTTCCACGCGGTCTGCGTCTGATCGGACACGCTGTGGGCGTCCGGTCCGACCGGCACGATCATGCGGTTGTCGACTCGGATCGTCAGGCGGTGCCGCCCCGGCGGCAGGAACTCCGTCAGGTCGTACTCGTGCGGCGTGCCGAGGCCGTTTCTGGCCCCGGCGGGCCGCTCGTCGACCCACACGCGCGTTTCCCAGTGCGGGCGTTCCAGGAAGAGCACGACACGGCGCCCCTCCCAGGCCGCGGGGATTTCGATATCGCGCTGGTACCACGCGGCCCCGACGTAGTGCCGCTCGGGCGTGAGCCAGAAGGGCGTGCGGAACCTGCCGGGCTCGCGGTACGGCGCGTAGCGCGGGTCGCCGAGGAGGTTGAGCCCGATCCGGGCCACCCATGCCGAGCGCTCGGACGGCGGGTCCCCGAAGCCCTGCGACTGCAGCGACCCCGGCAGTGCGATCGACGCCGTCAACTCGCGCACGAACCAGCGTTCCGTGAGTCCCGCGTCGTCCCGATCGAGCGCGAACCGCCAGCGCCCGGCGAGATCGATCCTGCCGTCACCAGCCGCTGCGGCCGGCGACGCGGCGATGGCCAGAGCCAGGATCGCGAGCGCGGTGAGCCAGGCGGGGCCCCCGCTGGAGACGCGCCTGTCGAACAACGTTCACCTCAACTCGATGATCGCCACCGACTTGGCCGGCAGCGTGAGCGTCACGGTGCTTCCCGAGAGTCTCACGCCGTCGAGGGACACGGGGGCGACGGCGTCCGGAGCCGCGAACGTGTTGTGCGCCTGCATGGTCGGCGCCGTGAGCACGCGGGCCGACACCGCCGCCGGGGTGACGCCGTCGAGCGTCAGGGTCACCGACGCCGGCCGGTGCGGATCCGCGTTCGCAAACGACACGTGCACCGTCTTGCCGTCCGCCGCCCTCGTCGCCGACGCGCTGACGGCCGGGATGCGTTCCTTGCCGAAGGTGTAGTCGGGCGTGAGTACACCGACCGGCAGGATGGTGCCGCCCTGGTGCACCTTGAACATCTCGTACACCCAGTAGGTGGGCGTCCGGA
>CAZBIP010000415.1:0-3041 GCA_964491885.1 uncultured Vicinamibacterales bacterium | reverse complement strand
ACCTCTACATCAACCCGTCGCACAACGTGCCGGGAGACACGACGGCGCGCCAGCGACTCGACGACGTGCTCGCGGAATACAAGCGGCGCATTGCCGGCGTGTGAGGCCCGGGCGGATGCCGCGCGCCGGGCCGGCCGCCGGCGAGCATCGCGGACCTTGGAACGCGACGCCCGGCTACCTGGAGGCCCGATCCGCGTCGATCTCGAGCCGCGTGAACGCGACGGCGCTCCGCCCCGCGCCGGCCAGCAACCCGACGCTCTCGCCGAGTGCTTCGCAGAGGTGAATCAACGCGGTCACGGGCAGGCCCGCCAGCCACGCCGACCGCTCCCGGTGCGTGCGGAGCACCCGCCACGCCCGACCGACTTGCAGCAGCGGCAGGGCTGGCGGGACTGCGAGCGCAAGCAGGAGGCGGCGGGCCGGAGCCCACGAGCGCTCCCTGGCGCGGCTCGCCGCCTGGATTCGGGCGAACAGGAAGTGCGAGACGAGCAGCGCGCTGAGGTGGCGGTACGACTGGTGCGCCGCCAGCGCCTGCGGCGCGGCGTAGAACCGCACGCCGCGAAGGCGCAGGCTCTCGTGAAGCACGAAGTCGATCTCCAGCAGCCCGGCCAGCCTGTCTCCGAACGGATCGAGCACGCGGCGCGCGTAGGAAACATTGCTGCCAGGGAGGAGGTCGGCAGGCCCGCCGGCGGTCGGGTGCGACCACGGACCGTACTCCGCGAGGAACACCGAGCGGTAGAAATACGTGTCCGGGCTGCCGTTCGTGAGGGTGTATCCAACGACGGGCCAGCCGTCACGATGCGCCTCCAGCACCGCCGCAGACCAGCCGGGGTCCGGAAGGCAGTGCTCTTCGATGAACGCCACGAACGGTGCCGAGGCGACGTGCGAGCCCATCCACCTCGCCCGGCCGGGCAGGACGCCGGAGTCAGCCCGAAGCACGACGGACCGCGGCGATCGCGGAAGGACCAAGGGGGACGCGCCCGCCCCGGCCGTGTCGACGAGCACCACCTCGAGCTGGTGACGGCAGGATTGCGAGGCCAGCGCCGCGAGCATGCGCTGCGCGCGGTCCCTGCGCTCACCGACCACGGTCACGACGGACAGCGCGGCACCTCCTGACCCGGGCCACACGGCGCCCTCGCAGGTGCCACGCTCGTCCGGTCGCCCGGTCATCGGGCCTTCCTTCCGGCCGGCCCGTACGCGGTGAGCGCAGGGGGAGCGACGCGGTACCGTTCGTAGGCATCGCGCCAGCTCGGCGACACCGCCGAGCCGTTGCCGCCTGACGCCCTCCGCCGATCCATGGGTCCCCGCCGGCCGAATGCCCCGAACAGCCCGCAATACCGGCATAACCGCGCGAGCTGATCGCGCATCTGATCCCCGGGCGCCGGGAGACGCTGACGCCCGATGTCGAACCCGAAGACCCGGTCGATGCCGCCGCAGACCGGATGCGGGTAGTAGCCATGACGCGTGAGGCCCAGTCCGTAGCAGGCCGGGAGGGGACATCCCTCGGACGGATCGGCGTTGCCGGCGTCCGCCGCATCGCAGGGAGCGAGATTGAACGGCAGGTGGTGCGGCTGCGCGCGGAGGGCCTTCCGCGTGTTGATGACGATCACCGGCGTCCGGCGGAGGGCCGCCTCCGCCTGGCGCGACGCCGGCCCAAGGCCGTTCGTCACCAACTCCAGCGAGGTGCGCGGCGAGTGCCGCCGGATGAAACCCAGCAGCAGATCCACGATCTCGCCCAGCCGCGGGTGCAACGAGGGTTCCCCGCCCTCGAGCGTGATCCGGCGCCACGCGCGCCTCGCATCGATGCTCTCTGCGATGAAGGCGGCAATTTGATCGATCCCCATGTGCTCGCCCGAGGGCGCCTGCCCGAGGCCGCACGACCGGTCGCAATCGTCGCAGCCCAGATCGCACGCCGACGTAATGTCGATGATGATCCGCCGGTGAGAAGGCGCGTACGGGGGGCCCGATCGCTCGGCCAGCCGCAGGTCGAGTCGATCGGCAAGCGGCCGTGCGGCTGAACGGACCCACGCAGCGACGGTGGCGGTCATCCGGCGTACTTCCATCGATTCACGACGTGCGAGGCGAGCGCCTCGATCGCCCACCGGGGATGTTGACGAAGGAACGCCCCGAACGACGCCGCGTCAGGACGCTCGTAGAACCGGCTGAAATGGACGAGGTGCGACCGGTACCGCCGCAGCAGCTCCCCTGCTGTGCCTCCGTGCCCGTCGAGTTGCCGCCCGAGCTCGCCATAGAGCGCCGGCAGGAATGACAGCACCATGGCCTTTTGCGATGCGCGGGTCTGACGTCCCAGGGCGCTGCCGGCGTGCAGTCTCCAGCGGGTGACACTCGTGCGGTCGAGGCAGAACCTCGCACGGAGGCCGAGTTGGGCCAGCACCCACCAGTCGAGGAAGAGCAGCCCGTCGGGCAAGGCCAGGGACACCTCATCGAGCAGCGCACGCCTGGCGACAACCGCAGAAAAGGTCGCGACGTTGTTCGACCTCAGCAGCGGCTCGAGGTTGTCGAAGGCTCCTCGGCGCATCGTCGTGAGCCTGAGGAGGAACTGCCGCAGCACCATGTCCCAGCCGTACCACCCGTCCCCAACCACCTGGTAGGGCGAGCAGACCACGCCGACATCCGGCCGCGCGTTGAGGATCTCGACCTTCCGCTCCAGGTACCGGCTTCCCCACCGGTCGTCGGCTTCGAGGAACGCGACGTAGCCGCCTCTCGCCTGCGCGATGCCGAGGGCGTAGGCACTCGCGATCCCGCGGTTCCCGTGTCCCGGGTGACAGAAGCAGCGCACCCGGCCGTTCTCCCGGCGAACGATGTGCTCGATCAGCTCCCGGGATCCGTCGTCCGACCCGTCATCGACGGCCACGACGTCGAAGTGCTGGAAGCTCTGGTTGAGCACCGACTCGAAGGCCTCGGCAAGGAACCGCGCCTGGTTGAAACACACCAGGACGACCGTGACCTCCGGAGGGGCTCGCATGCGTGCCGGCGAGGCGGACGGACGCCTGGCCCGAAGGGAGTCCTGCGTATGTCGTGCG
>CAZBIP010000414.1:0-3060 GCA_964491885.1 uncultured Vicinamibacterales bacterium | reverse complement strand
GGTGGTTCATGGCCCACGCCTCGCGCGACGTCTGCTCGTTGTCGCCGATGGCGAGGACGACGACATCGGCGCGCGCGGCCACGTCCACGGCTTCGCGGGTGCTCCGGCGGTTCTCCTCGGGGTTGGCCCTGGTGACGTCATCCTGGGACCAGGACCCGCCGACGGTGATCTTGCAGCCTTCGTGGTGGAGCACCTCGACGCCCGCGGGAACGCGGGCCTTGACGCCCTGGAGCAGCGTGTCGGCGTGCAGCGGCACGCCGCTGTACCCCCCAAGCATGACGCGGTCGGCGTTCGGCCCGATCACGGCGATGGTCCGAATCGCATCAGCCCGGAGAGGAAGAACGTCATTCTCGTTCTTGAGCAGGGTGATGGTCTTCCGCGCGGCCTCGAGCGCGAGCTCGCGGTGGGCGGGGTCCCTGACGATGCGCTCGGCCTCGGCCGGGTCGACGTAGGGATCGTCGAACAGGCCGATCTGGAACTTCGCGCGGAGCATCGGCCGCACGCGGTCGTCGATGACCGACTCGGGGATGGTGCCCTCGCGGACCAACTCGACCAGGTGCGGGTAACAGTCGATGTCGGGCAGCTCGATGTCCACGCCGGTGGTGGCTGCGATTTCGGCGGCGTGCTTCGCGTCGCGCGCGACGTGGTGGCCCTCGAACGACGCGGCGTTCTCCAGTTCGCGCACGGCGAAGTAATCGGACACGGTGAAGCCCTGGAACCCCCACTCGCCGCGGAGGACGTCCTGGATGAGCCAGCGGTTCGCGTGCGACGGGACGCCGTCGATCTCGTTGTAGGAGGGCATCACGCTCATGGCGCCGCCCTCGAGGATGGCCGCCTTGAACGTGGAGAGGAAGGTCTCGCGCAGCACGCGCTCGGACACGTTCACCGGGGCGCAGTTCGTGCCTGACTCCGGCTGTCCGTGCGCGGCGTAGTGCTTCATCGTCGCGATGAGATGGCGCTTGCCCGTGAAGGTGCGGTCGCCCTGGAAGCCGCGTACGGCAGCCACGCCCAGCCTGGCGACGAGGTACGGATCCTCGCCGAAGGTCTCCTCGACGCGGCCCCACCGCGGGTCGCGGGCGACGTCCACGACGGGCGTGAGCGCCTGGTGCGCGCCGCGGGCCCTCGTTTCGGCCGCGGCCATGGCATAGAGGCGTTCGACGAGCCCCGGGTCGAAGGTGGCGCCGAGGCCGATGGGCTGCGGAAAGCTCGTGCCCTCGGGCGCGGCCTCGCCGTGGAGACACTCCTCGTGAAAGACGACCGGAATCCCGAGGCGCGAGCGCTCGACGAAGAAGCGCTGGATGGCGTTCGTGAGCTCGGCCATGCGCCGCGCGCCGAGGCCGCCGCCGGCGTCGCTCGGCCGGCCGACCTGCCCGAGGCCGTGGCCGTCGCCGAACGCGCGCAGCGCCTTGGCCTCGTCGAAGCGGCCCTGCTCGTCCACGAGCTTGTCGGGCTTCTTCTGCCAGACGCAGAGCATCTGGGCGACCTTCTCTTCGAGGGTCATGCGCGCCAGAAGGTCGGCAACGCGCTCGTCGATGGGCCGCGACGCGTCTCGATACGGGGCGTGGCGAAGGTCATCGGTCATCGGTCGATTCTCCTCAGGCCGTCTTGAACCCCTTCCGGCGCTCGGCCAGGTCGTCGGTGATGCGAATCTCGGCGGCCTTGTCGATGCCGTAGAACAGCATGCAGGCCGCGCAGATCGCGAACGTGACGGCCGGGAAGATGCTCATCGTGTACCGGATGCCGTCGAGGGCGTGGGGCGCCTGGGCCACGTTCGGCACGTACCCGAAGCTGGACAGCACGAAGCCCGTGATGGCCCCGCCGAACCCGAGGCCGGCCTTCAGGGCGAACACAATCGCCGCGAACACGATGGCCGTGGCGCGCCGGTGGTTCTTCCACTCCGAGTAGTCCGCGACGTCGGCCATCATGGCCCACAGCAGCGGGATGGTGAACCCGTAGACGAACTGCCGCAGGATCTCGGCGGCGAACATCGCCGTCACCGCCGCCGGCGGCAGGACGAAGAACACGGCCGTGAAGATCGCCGTGCCGGCCAGGCCCCACATGAAGACGGCGCGCTTGCCGTACTTCATGGCCAGGCCCTTCGAGAAGAAGATCCCGATGATCGTCGCCGACGTGCCGAGCACGTTGAACCAGCTGAAGTAGCCCTCGTTCCCGACGTAGTACTTGAAGTAGTAGAGCACCACGCTGCCGCGCATCGAGAGCGTGATGAACAGGATGAACGTGAGGACGAACATCGCGATCCACGGGCCGTTCTTCGTGAGATCGGCGAAGTGCTGCTTCACGGACGCGTGCTGATCGGGCGCCGGCTGGATCCGCTCCTTCGTCGTGCTGAACGTGATGAAGAACAGCACGACGGCCACGGCCGAGAAGAGGCCGATCGTGTACTGGTACCCTCTGGCGCTGTCACCGCCGCCGAAGTAGTGCACCATCGGCAGCGCCAGCCCCTGGATGAGCAGTTGCGCGATCATCGCGCACACGAAGCGGTAGGACGACAGGCTCGTCCGCTCGCCCAGGTTTCCGGTGATGACGCCGGAGAGCGCGGAGTAGGGAAGGTTGTTGGCCGAGTACACCGTCATGAGCACGATGTACGTCACGTACGCGTAGACGAGCTTGCCGCCCGGGCTGAAGCCGGGCGTCACGAACGTCAGGAAGCCCATGATGCCGAAGGGGACGGCGGTGAACAGCACCCAGGGGCGGTACTTGCCCCATCGCGTGTTCGTCCGGTCGGCGATGGCGCCCATGATGGGATCGAAGATCGCGTCCCAGAATCGCACGACGACGAGCAGCGTGCCCGCCGCGGCGGCGGTGATGCCGAACGTGTCGGTGTAGAACGCCAGCTGGAACATCACCATCGTCTGGAAGATGAAGTTGGCGGCCATGTCGCCGACGCCGTACCCCACCTTCTCGCGCACCGACAGCTTCTGGGATTCACTGGTCATGGCTGTGTGCCTCGCATCCACCCTGGTCTCGGAACGGAACTACTGCTCACGCCGGCCGGGGGGCGGGTCCTGTCGCCCATCACCCCCGCCCGTGCTCGCGCGC
>CAZBIP010000413.1:0-3069 GCA_964491885.1 uncultured Vicinamibacterales bacterium | reverse complement strand
CGCTGTCGGCCGGTGCGTCAGCCCCAACCGCGGCCGCGCCGGTGACGGCGGAGGGGACGATCATCGGGACGCTGCAATACATGGCGCCGGAGCAACTGGAAGGAAAGGAGGCCGACGCGCGGACGGACCTGTGGGCGCTCGGGGCGATCCTTTTCGAAATGCTGACGGGTCGCCGGGCGTTCGAGGGCGACAGCCAGGTGAGCCTCATCGGCAACATCATGAATGCGGAGCCCGCGGCGCTCGCGACGGTGCAGCCGTTGACCCCGCCCGCCCTCGATCGCGTCGTGACGAAGTGCCTCGCGAAGCATCCGGACGATCGCTGGGACACGGCGCACGACGTGGCGGATGAACTGCGATGGATCGCGCAGACGTCCGGCGCGGTTGCCGCGACCGCTGTTCACCCGCCGCGCCGGCGCGGGCTGCCGACGGGGCTGATGATCGCGGTCGCGCTCGTCGCGGCCATGCTCGGAGGCGGCGTGGTGTGGCTGCTGCGCGCGGCCCCGCCAGCAGCGCCACTGGCGCGGCTGAGCCTGGACGTGCGCCCGGCCGACGAAATTAACGCCGGCGGCGCGAGTTCTTCCTACCTCCCCACGCCGGGCGGATCGCGCACGGCGTTTGTCTGGACCCCGGACGGCCAGGCACTCGTGTTCGTGGGTCGACGGGGCGGCGTCCAGCAACTCTACATGCGGCGGCTCGACGCGGCGACGGCCCGCCCCCTTGCGGGCACCGAGGGCGCACAGGTGCCAGCCGTGTCGGCGGATGGCCAGTGGGTCGCCTTCTGGGCCAACGGTGCGATCAGGAAGATGCCGCTCGGCGGCGGCCCGGTCGCAACCGTCGCGACAGGCGTTGCGGGGCCGCCGCTGGGGCTGGTGTGGGACGGGCGCGGCGGCCTGTACTTCGGGAAGCCGGACAACCGCATCTGGGCAGTCCCGCCCGACGGGACGCCCGCAGCCGTGACGACGCTCGCTGACGGAGAACTGGCCCACACCCTGCCCTGGCCGCTGCCTGATGGGCGGTCGCTCTTGTACACGGTCCGCAAACGGTTCTGGTCCTGGGGCGATGAAGAGATCGTGGCGCAGGCGGTCGCCACGGGTGCCCGCAAGCGTCTGCTAAGCGATGCCGCCGATGCCCGCTACGTGCCTACCGGGCACCTGGCGTTTCTGCGCCGCAGCCAGTTGTACGCCGTTCCCTTCGATGCCGAGCAGCTGGAAATCCGCGGCAAGGCGGAGGCGGTGCTCGACGAGGTCGCACAGGCGCTGACCGGCTCGCACGCGAGCAACCTGACCGGCGCCGGCCAATTCGCCGTGGCGGCGACGGGCACGCTCGCCTGGGTGCCGGGCCCGGTTGCGCCGTATCCCGACAAGGCACTGGTCACCGTGGACCGCAAGGGGCAAGTGACGCCGCTTCCGGCGCCCGCAAAGAGCTACGCAGGTGCCCTGCGCGTGTCCCCTGACGGTCGCCGCCTGGCGCTGATCGTCGACACCCCGAGTGGATGCGGCCTCTGGATCTACGACCTCGGACGCGGTGCCCTCACCCCGCTCACGGTGGAGGGCGAAGTCTCTTGGACGGCGGGCTGGTCGCCGGACCGGCAGCGCGTGCTGTTCCTATGGCTCAAGGACGGGCGTTGGTCGCTCGTGGCGCAGCCCGCCGACGGGAGTGCCCCTCCACAGGTGCTCGTGCCGGGCGAGTTCAATCCATCATCCGTCACGCCGGATGGACGGCAGGTGATCGGCGTGTCGGGAGGGGACATCGTGAGGGCGACCATCGGGCGCGGGACGGGGGACGTGCAGTCCCTGATGCAAACCCCCTATGTCGAGGGCTGGCCCGCGATCTCACCGGACGGGCGCGCGCTGGCGTACGGGTCGAACGTCTCGGGTCGTCCTGAGGTCTACGTCCAGCCGTACTCGGCGCAGGGATCTGCGGAAGTCGTGTCGCTCGACGGTGGCGACAGTCCCGCGTGGCATCCGAACGGGCGTGAGCTGTTCTTCCTGAGCCTGCAGGATCAAGCAGGCAAACGCCGGATGATGGCCGTGGACTTCGCGGCGGGACCGGCCCCACGCCTCGGCCGCCCGCACGTGCTCTTTCAATTCGACACCCGCGATCTCGTGTTGGCCTGTGCGCCACTGCGGTGCTACGACGTGGCGCCTGACGGGCAACGGTTCTACGGTGTGCAGTCACTCACGCCACCACCGACGCCCGTCGTCACGCACATCAACCTGATTCAGAACTGGTTCGAGGAGCTGAAGGCGAAGGTGCCCGCGAGCGGGGCGAAGTAGGTAGAGGGCACCGCGTGCGGCCACAACGGACTGTAGTGAGAAGTGTAGTCACCCTGCCTCTGAAACCGTACGACACGGCACGAGTCGCCGGGGCTGCTTGATGGACGCAAGCGCCAGAGAGCGGGCACGTTGTACGACTTCGTACCACTCAGTGCCACACCCTGTCAGGAGGGCGTTTCGTACCTTCTAAGCCGGGGGGCTGTCCGCGTCCTCGCCCTGCTACGGCTTGGCAAGCCTGTCGATGTCCGGGGGGTATCCGCGACCTCGCCTGGCTTCGGCTCGGCAAGCCAGCTGACGTCCAGGCGCTGCCACCTTCCTCGCGTTGCCTCGGCTCGGCAAACCAGCCAACAATCAGGGCCGTCAGCGTCCTCGGCTTGCTTCGGCTGGACACGCGAGGCCAGTCCCCTCTGTCTACGCGTCCTGCTCCCCGTCGACGGCCAGACGACCTGAGCCACGCCACACTCGCCGAACTCGGCGCGAGCCGACCTGACAGCAGGGGCTGGTCAGGCTGTCCGGACGCGGTTCGCCTCGTGAGTGTCGCTCGCCGTGACTCGACGCTGCGTGGCCACGATCCACGAAGATCGTGGACCGCGAGGGCGTCCGCAGGGGCATTGACCAGCTATAATAGTAGATATATATTGTAATAGATGGACGGTGAGCAGCCGGCGCGACCGGTAACCTGGATCGGGTCGTCACGCATCGATCTGAAGCGGCTTCCGCAGCCGGTACGTCGCGACATGGGCAAAGCCCTCTATGCAGCCCAATGCGGCGAAACCGATCCGGCGGCGAAGCC
>CAZBIP010000412.1:0-3081 GCA_964491885.1 uncultured Vicinamibacterales bacterium | reverse complement strand
CGCGCGCCCGACGCGCTATAGAGCAACTGACCGAAAAGCGGCGAGGGACAGACGCGCCGGCTGGCTGGCGAGAGGCTGCCCATGACCCCGGTCGGCCTGAAGGATCCCGGAGGAAGCCCTCGTCCACTGGTGCCCGTCAAGACGCGGAGCTGCTCCTCGAGGTCCTCGATCTGCCGGCGCAGCAGGCGGGCCTCGGCGTTCATTTGGGCCTGGCCGGTCGTCAGGTCGCGCAGCACCGACTCGGACTCGGCCGTCAGCTGGCGGTCGAGTTCCGAAACCTGGTCCGAGATCCAGCGTTCGTCGCCGAGCCTGCTCAGTCGACCGTAGTCGCCGCTGGTCCTCCAGTCCGAGATGGACTGAAGAACAACCATCCGCCTCAACCCGTCCGCGATGCTCTTGCGGTCCAGGAAGATCGTGCCGCGCGCCGTCCTCACCGGCAGGAACTCCCTCCGCCGCCAGCCGTCTCCCTGGTTCTCCACGAACTCCAGGTTCCGCAGCAGCATGCCGTACTGCTCCTGCTTCAGCTGAAGTTCGCGGCGCAGCCGCTCGACGTCGTCCTGGGCGGCCGCGATCCCGGCACCCAGCCATACGCACACGACGGCCCCGCACGCGATCGCGCCCCACCGTTGATACTGCGGACGCATCGAGCACCTCCTTGCTTCCTGGTCTGTGCTGGCTGGGTTGCCCCGACGGCGGGATTCTACACCCGCGCGGGGCGCCGCGTTGATCCGGCCGGGAGACTCCGGTAGAGTCCGTCTCGACGACAGGAGGCATGACATGTCCGACGAGTCAGTCAATACCGTCACGCTGAAACTCAAGGAGAGCTACGAGTTCCTCGCCTCGTTCGAGAAATTCCCCGGCGTCGCGCCCATCCTGCTCGACGAGCCGCCGCCGCTCGGCGGGGCGAAGGGGCCGAACGCGTCCGCCATCCTCGGAGCCGCCGTGGGCAACTGCCTTGGTGCCAGCCTCCTGTTCTGCCTCCGGCGCTCGCGCGTCGAGGTCGCGGATGCCGAGGTCAAGGTGGACGTCCACGTGGCCCGCTCCGAGAAGGGACGGCTGCGCATCACCGGCGTCGACGTGGCGATCACGCCGGAACTCGCGCCGGGCCACGACCCCGCCAAGTACGAGCGCTGCCTCGAGCTCTTCGAGGACTTCTGCGTCGTCACGCAGAGCGTGCGGAACGGGATCCCGGTCGAGGTGAAGGTCACTCCACGGCAGGCCTGACGGAACTCGTCTGCACGAACGGGCGGAGACAGACGGGGCGGGACGGGACTGGAATAGCAGCAGGTGCGCCGGGAGCGCGGCCGCGTGCCGCGCCCCCGGTTCCGATCGCAGGACTACGTCGTCGGCAGCGCCTTCCTGGCCTCGCGGTCAGGATCGTTCTTCACCTCGCACACGTCGTTGAGGACCATCACCTCGCCGGCGGCCGTCGTGTACTTCGGCCAGGCCACCTGGGTGCCGCCGTTCGGGTCGCCCGTCTTCATGAACTGCGACAGGTAGCTCGCCATCGTCGTGGCGAGCTTGCGGGGCTTCGCCCCGCCGCCGGTGTGGCTGATCATCAGGTCGGTGTTGCAGAACCAGAAGCAGATGTCGATGCAGTGGAACGCCCGCAAGCGTCCGTCGAAGAGGGGCGGGTGCCAGCCGAACCAGGCCACGTAGACACCGGCGGGCTGCTTCACCTTTGCGTCGGCCAGCGACACGACCCCCGCACGGTTGCTGCTCACGAGCGTCCAGATGTCGATCGGCTTCATGCCCGGGAACGCCTTCGCGTAGGCGTCGACGACCTCCCTGGCCTTGTCGCCGAATCCGGCCCCGAACCCGGCCCGCTCCTTCACGCGCTCGACCACCTCGTCGAGCGTGACGTTCTCGAGCGCCGAGTCGAACGAGCTGGGCGACTGCTCGTTGAAGGTCGAGCAGATGATCATGGGGACCTCCGTCGCGGTCGGGGAGGCCTCGGGGAAGTACGGGTGCTGCGGCAGGACCACGCCGTCGACGACCGGGCTGAAGCCCCGGCGCATGCCGGCCGGCGCCGCGCCTGCCTTGGCCAGTTCGGCGGTCAGCTTCTGCTGCGCCTTCCCGGCGATCGCGAAGTAATCCTTCCAGGGCATCGCCTGCAGCTTGACGATCTCGGACGGCTTCAGGCCGGCCTCCTTCAGCACGTAGGAGCCCAGCTTCTCGGAATACTCCTTCTCGCCCGACTTCGTGCCCGCGCCGCTCAGGACGACGGCCTTGTGGAAGAGGCCCTTCGCCGCCGGCATGGCCGTGAGCGTCGTCACCTTCGCGCCGCCGCCCGACTGGCCCATGATCGTGACGTTGCCCGGGTCGCCCCCGAACTTCTCGATGTTGTCCCGCACCCACTCGAGGGCGGCGACGAGATCGAGCATGCCCACGTTACCGGACGAAGCGAACGGCTCGCCGCCCACGCCCGCCAGGTTCGTGAACCCGAGCGGCCCGAGGCGGTGGTTCATCGAGCAGAAGACGACGTCGGCGAAGCGCGCGAAGTTCTCGCCGTTGTAGCCGTCCTGCTCGATGCCGTTTCCCGCGGTGAAGCCGCCGCCGTGGATCCAGAACATCACCGGGCGCTTCTTCCCGTCACCCAGGCCCGGCGTGAAGACGTTGATCCGCAGGCAGTCCTCGCTCACGTCGTCGTAGTTCCAGCGGTCGCGGAACGAGGCGTACTTGTTGGCGTAGCGGTTGTCCATGTTCTGCGGGGCCGAGTTGCCCCACCAGAGCGCGGGGAACACGTCGGTCCACGGCGCGGGCTTCTGCGGCGGCATGAAGCGGTTCGCCCCCGACGTGTCGGCGCCGTACGGGATGCCGAGGAAGTGGTTGATGCCGCGCAGGACGTAGCCGCGGACCTTGCCGTAGGTCGTCTCGACCACGGCGATGTTGTCGCCGGCCTGCAGGACCGGGCCGTCCTCGTCGGCCTTGGTCTCGGGCGGGGCGGCGGGGGCGCATGCGAACGACGACATTGCCGCGCTGCCGATGGTGAGCCCGGCCGCGCCGGCCCCCAGCGTCTCGAAGAACTCGCGCCTGTTCGATTTCATGTCTGCCGATCCTCCTTGAACTGCGTCATCGCGC
>CAZBIP010000411.1:2852-3105 GCA_964491885.1 uncultured Vicinamibacterales bacterium | reverse complement strand
TGGTGACACTTTCCAATTCTCCTGTCACTCCCTGAATTGGAAAGTGTCACCAATGCCGTTGGCCGGCCGGGGGGCCCCCGACTGGCGCCACCCGCTGTCAATCGCGCTCGCCGGACCTGCCGGCGCGAGCGCACCGCCACGCGTACAAGTACACGGCCACGTTGACGGCCAGCGCGAGAAGGCCGAGGGCAACCTGGACGTCGCGGCGGAGGCTGGGCGGGTAGATGACCGGGATCAGATACCGCTCGACGAA
>CAZBIP010000411.1:0-2810 GCA_964491885.1 uncultured Vicinamibacterales bacterium | reverse complement strand
CGCGCCGCCGCCAAGCGCGCGCAGGCGGTTCTCGATCGGCGTCAGCGGGCAGACGCGGCCGCTGAACTCGATGAACACGCCCCACGCGGCGGCGGGCAGGTGCAGGGCCGCCGCCCACCGGCGCCACACCACCAGCAGGCCGCCGGCCATCACGAACACCACGAACGCGAGGTGAAGAAGCACGACGGCGTCGGCCAGGAGCCGGTAGCGCATGGTGACGGAATCCGCCACATCTTAGCGCACGCGCCGGTGTGCTCTCGCGGCGCGACAGGACAGGCGCGGCCGGTCGGCTGACGCCGGGCCCTCCGATCGCATAGACTGAATCGCCCGCTTCGCTCGACTGGCGCGCGATCGACATCCCCGGACATCGAACCGATGCTTGCTGTCGTCCTGTTGCTCGGCCTCCTCCAGACTCCCCAGGTCCTGCCGTTTCCCGTGTCGCTCCAGCAGGCGCGCGCCGCCGGGCCCGCGCAGGCCGGGTCGGTCCGGGCCGAGTGGCAGACCGGGGAGGCCCGGGCCGCCCGGACGGGCCAGGCCACTCAGGCAGTTCAACCAACGCAGGCAAGTCAGGCCGCCCCCGGCGGGGTCGTGGAGGGCAAGGGCGCGCCATCGTTCCAGGTGCCGCGCGTCGACGCGCAGGTCACGGTGGACGGCCGCCTCGACGAGCCCGCCTGGTCGAAGGCCGTGCGGCTCGGGGGCTTCTCCGAGTACCAGCCGGTTGACAGCCGGCCGGCCACCGAGCGGACGGAAGTCCTCATCTGGTACTCGCCCAAGGCGCTGCACGTCGGCATCGTGGCCTTCGACTCTGAACCCGGGTCGGTCCGCGCCAACGTCTCGGACCGGGACAACATCGCCAACGACGACTGGGTGCGGATCTTCCTCGACACGTTCAACGACCGCCGCCGGGCGTTCCTGTTCGGCGTCAATCCGCTCGGCGTCCAGGAGGACGGCGTCCACACCGAGGGCGCGTTCACGGCGGGCTACATGCACGGCTCCGGCGCCGCGGGCATGATGTCGGGCACGGTGGACCTCAGCCCGGACTACCAGTTCGACTCGAAGGGCCGGCTGACCGGCGACGGCTACACGATCGAGGTGCGCATCCCGTTCAAGAGCCTGCGCTACCCGTCCGGCGGGCCGATGGCCTGGGGGATCAACGTCGCGCGCAAGACGCAGCGCGCCGGCCGCCAGGAGACCTGGACGGACGCGAAGCGCGTCGCCAGCTTTCTCGCGCAGAGCGGCACGATGGAGGGCCTGCACGACCTCCAGCGCGGCACGGTCACGGAGATCCAGCCGTTCGTCACGGCGTCGAGCGAAGGCGCGCGCCTGCCCGACGGGCGCTTCTCGCGCGGCAGCACGGAATTCGGCCCGGGCGCCAACGTCCGCCTCGGTTTCACGAACGTGTCGTTCGACGCCACGGTCAACCCGGACTTCAGCCAGGTCGAGTCGGACGCGACGCAACTCACCGTGAACGAGCGCTTCGCGCTCTACTACGACGAGAAGCGGCCGTTCTTCCTCGAGGGGATCGAACTCTTCGCGACGCCGGGGCGCCTCGTGTACACGCGCCGGATCGCCGACCCGGCGGTTGGGGCGAAGGTGACGGGGAAATTCGGCAAGACGGGCGTCGCGCTCCTGACGGCCGCGGACGACACCGGCGACGGCCGCGCCTGGGTCACGGTCGGCAGGGTCCGGCGTGACATCGGGACGGACTCGCTGGCGGGCGTCACCTTCACCGACCGCAGCGGCCCCGACGGCTACAACCGCGTCGTCGCCGCCGACGCGCGCATCGTCTTCAACAAGCTCTACTACGTGCTGGGCCAGGTCGGCGGGGCGTGGACCGAGGCGGGCGGCGCGACGCGCAGCGCGCCGATGTGGACGGCGGAGTTCGACCGCACGGCTCGCCGGTGGGGCTTCAACTACAAGCTGATCGGGTACGGGACGGACTTCGAGACGCAGGCGGGCTACGTGCCGCGCAGCAACATGGTCGAGTTCCGCGCCACCAACCGGCTCACGAAGTACGGGCGCCAGGGCGCGCTGCTCCAGAACGTCACGGTGTTCTTCGGCCCCGACCGGATCTGGCTCTACCGGGACTTCCTGAAGGCCCGGCCCCTCGAGGGCACCGACTCCCTGAACCTGAGCGCGACGCTGCGCGGCGGCTGGTCGCTCGGGGCGTGGATGAGCCGGACGTTCGCGCATTTCGAGGCGGGGATGTACTCCGGATACGCGGTGGCGGCCGCCGGGGGCGGCGCGCGCCCGTTCATCGTGCCGGACGGCGTCACGAACTGGGGCGGCACCTACACGCTGACAACGCCCGTGTTCCAGCGGTTCAATGCCAGCCTCAGCGTCGGCCGGGCGGGGACGCCGATCTACGCCGAGGCGTCGGACGGGCAGCAGACGAGCGTGAGCGCGACGCTGGGCCTGCGCCCGACGACGTCGATCCGGATCGAGGGAAGCCTGGCGGCGCGGCGCATCACGCGCGACTGGGACGGCTCCGAGTACGCGCAGTCCACGATCCCGAGGCTCAAGCTCGAGTACCAGCCGCGCCGGTCGCTCTTCTTTCGCGTCATCACCGAGTACGAGCACGCGCGCCGATCCGCGCTGCAGGACCCGTTCACGCACGCGCCCATCTACGTCGCCGGCGCGCTGGACGGAGCGACATCCTCGAAGGGCATCCGGACGGACTGGCTGATCTCGTTCGAGCCGACGCCGGGGACGGTGGCGTTCTTCGGGTACGGCAGCAGTTTCGCCAGGGACCCGGCGATCCACAACACGCCCGGATACCGGCGCACGAGCGACGGCTTCTTCGTCAAGCT
>CAZBIP010000410.1:0-3106 GCA_964491885.1 uncultured Vicinamibacterales bacterium | reverse complement strand
GTCCGTGAGAGCCGGGACCGGGTCCGGACGGCCATCCGGAACTCGGGCTTCGAGTTTCCGTGGCAGCACATCACGATCAATCTCGCGCCGGCCGACGTCCGCAAGGAGGGCGCCGCCTACGACCTGCCGATCGCGCTCGGCATTCTGGCCGCGACCGGCGCGCTCGCCCCGAGGGCGCCCGAGGGGCTGCTCTTCGTCGGGTCCCTGTCGCTGGACGGTTCCGTGCGGCCGACGGGCGGCATTCTGCCGTTCGCGATGGCCGCGGCGCGCGGCGGCGTCCCCGCCATCATGGTGCCCGCGGCGAACGCGGCCGAGGCTTCCGTCGTGTCCGGGCTGGCGGTCTGGCCCGCGGCCTCGCTCCTCGACGCGACCACGATCGTGTCGGACCTGCCGCTGGAGCGCTGCTACCGGGGGGAGATCGCGGCCGTCCGGGCCGGCCGCGCCGCCGCCCCGGGGCCGGACTTCGCCGAGGTCAAGGGCCAGGCCGTGGCGAGGCGCGCGCTCGAGGTCGCGGCGGCGGGCGGCCACCACGTGCTGCTGACGGGGCCGCCCGGCTCGGGCAAGACGATGTTGGCCCGCAGCCTGGCGGGCATTCTGCCGCCGCTTTCGCGGGAGGAATCGCTGGAGGTGACGTCCATTCACTCGGTGGCGGGCCTGCTGCCCGCCGGGGCCGGACTGATCACCGCACGGCCGTTCAGGGCGCCCCACCACACGATCTCGGACGTGGCGCTGGTCGGCGGAGGCGCGCACCCGCGGCCTGGCGAACTCAGCCTCGCGCATGGAGGCGTGCTCTTCCTCGACGAGATGCCGGAGTTCGAGCGGCGCGCGCTCGAAGTGCTCCGGCAACCGCTGGAGGAAGGGCGCGTCCGCATCGCCAGGGCCGCCGCGACGGTGGAGTTCCCGGCCCGGGTCACGCTCGTCGGCGCGATGAACCCGTGTCCGTGCGGCTACTTCGGCCACCCGGCGCGCGCGTGCCGTTGCGCGCCGGCGCAGCGCGAGCGGTATGCGGCCCGGATCTCCGGCCCCCTGCTCGATCGGATCGACCTGTGCGTCGGCGTGCCGTGGCTGCCGCCCGACGTCCTCGGGGACGAGCGGCCGCAAGAATCGTCCTCGGCCATCCGCGAGCGGGTGATCCGCGCGCGCACGCGCCAGGCGTTGCGTGAGCCGGAGGCGGGCGCGGGCGTGAATGCGCTCCTGTCCGGCCGCGTGCTCCGCCGCCTTGCGAGGCCGGACCCGCCGGGCCGGGCGCTCCTGGACGCGGCGATCCAGCGGCTGGCGCTCAGCGGGCGCGCCCACGACCGGATCCTGCGCGTGGCGCGCACCATCGCGGACCTCGACGGCGAGGAGGCGGTGCGGGAGGGGCAGGTTGCGGAGGCCATCCAGTACCGCCTCGCGTGACGGGTTTCGCCGTCTGTTCGGAGCCCGGGTTTTTCTGCTTCCGGGCGCGGGAGGCGTCGTGGTAGAGTGCCGTATTCGAGACCCGTCGGCTGGCGCCACGTGTGCCATACCCGACGGGTTCTTTGCAGCATGTCCCGATTCTGGTCACGCCGGATTACCGTCGTCTTCGTCGACCGCGCCAGCGGCGTGGGGCGACGGATCACGATTCCGCTCGGCTGGACGCTCGCCGTCCTGGCCTTCCTGTTCACGCTGCCCGTCCTCGTCGGCCTCGGCATCCGCCTCGGCACCGTGGCCGAGATCGCGTCGCTCAGGTCGGAGGGCGCGGCGCTGAGCCTCGAGAACGCGAGCTACAAGGCGGCGACGGGCGAACTCGCGACCCAAGTCGTATCGCTCCAGGGCGTTATCGAAGAACTGTCGGCGCGGGCGAATCTGGATCCGGCTGCCGCGCGCGCGATGCAGCAGCTGCCGGCCGTCGTGAAGGACCGGGCCATGGGCGGAGCGGCCGTCGCCGCGGCCGGCCGGTCCACGCTCAGAACGGCCCCGCTGACGTCGCCGGAAGACACGTTTGGCATGATCCGCGACGTGCTCGGCCGGCTCGAGGTCGGGCTGCGCGTCGTGCGCACCGACGTCGAACGGCGCGAAGCGCTCGCGGCCGCGACGCCGTCCATCTGGCCCGCGGTCGGCTGGCTGTCGGCCGGGTTCGGCAACCGCCCGGATCCCTTCACCGGGGCGCCGAGTTCGCACCACGGCCTCGATATCTCCGCCGACAAGGGCCAGCCCGTGGTGGCGACGGCGGACGGCCTGGTCGAGTCGGCCGAGTGGAACGGCAATTACGGGAACCTGCTGGTCATCGACCACGGCTTTGGTGTCAAGACCCGCTACGGGCATCTGTCCGCCTTCGCGGTCAAGGCGCCGGCCCGCGTGAAGCGCGGCGACCTGGTCGGGTACGTCGGCGCGACGGGCCGGGCGACGGGGCCCCACCTCCACTACGAGGTGATGGTGAACGGCCAGCTGATCAACCCGCTCCGGCTGCTCGCCAGCCCGCGCTGATCGGACGCGCGCCGCGCGCTCCGGTTTCTTGACGGACCGTACACCGCTCCCCTACAATCGATCGATACTCCCGGTGCCGCTGGCCCGTACATGCTGAACACCCTCCTCGCCAAGGTCTTCGGAACGGAAAACGCCCGCACGCTGAAACGGCTGGCGCCGCTGGTCGCCGAGATCAACGCGCGCGAGAGCGTCGTCCGGGCGCTCGGCGACGCCGACCTGCGGGCGCGGACCGCGTCGTTCCGGGAGCAGGTGGCGAACGGCGCGTCGCTCGACGACGTGCTCGTGGACGCGTTCGCCGTCGTGCGGGAGGCGGGACGGCGCACGCTCAGCATGCGCCACTTCGACGTGCAGCTCCTGGGCGGCATGGTCCTGCACCACGGCCAGATCGCCGAGATGAAGACCGGCGAGGGCAAGACGCTGGTCGCGACGCTGGCGGCGTACCTCAACGCCCTGTCCGGCAAGGGCGTGCACGTCGTCACCGTGAACGACTACCTGGCGCGCCGCGACTCGGAGTGGATGGGGCGCATCTACCGCTTCCTCGGCCTGAGCGTCGGCGTCATCCAGCACGAGCTGAACGACCAGGAGCGGCAGCACGCGTACGCGTGCGACATCACCTACGGGACGAACAACGAGTTCGGCTTCGACTACCTCCGCGACA
>CAZBIP010000409.1:0-3114 GCA_964491885.1 uncultured Vicinamibacterales bacterium | reverse complement strand
AAGGCCGTGAAGGTCGTCATGACGATGACCGTCAACTTCACGCTGCAGTAGGGGCTGGGGGCTCGGGACTCGGCTTGCCTCGCCGAAGCCGGCCGGCAGGCCGTCTGGCGGAGGCGGGGATTCGGGGCTCGGGACTCGGGACTCGGATGGGGGCCGCGGGGCGGCCCCCGTTCCTTCCGGCAGCGGTCGCTGACAAATGAGGCCCACAGGCCCAGCCACCGGGGTCAGACCCCTCCGGCGATGGGGCTGACCCCGCTGCAATTGGCGACTTGACAATCGTGCTGACTGTATCTATTGTATATAAACAGTAGATATGGTCAGCACATGCGAATCCTGATCGCCAACTCCTCCCCGGACCCGATCTACGAGCAGATCGTCCGCCAGATCAAGGCGCAGATCATCGCCGGCGAGCTGGGGGAGGGCGCCCCCCTCCCTTCGATACGCAAGCTCGCGCAGGACCTTCAGATCAGCGTCATCACCTCCAAGCGGGCCTACGACGAGCTCGAAGCCGAAGGCTTCATCGACACGGTGGCGGGCAAGGGCACCTTCGTGGCGGCCCAGAACGCCGAGTTCCTGCGCGAGAAGCGCATGAAGGCGGTCGAGGAGCAGCTCGCGGCGGCCGTCGACGACGCCCAGCTCGCGGGCATGAGCCTCGGCGAGTTCGGCGAGATGCTGCGTCTCCTGTGGGAGGAACGGGCATGACCACCGACTACGCGCTCGAGCTGCACGGCGTAGGCAAGCGGTACCCGGGTTTCGTGCTGAAGGACGTGTCCTTCACGCTGCCGCGCGGCGCCATCGGCGGGTTGATCGGGCCGAACGGCGCGGGCAAGACAACGATCGTGAAGCTCATCATGAACCTCGTCCGGCGCGACGCGGGCGAGATCCGGGTGTTCGGCCTCGACAACCGGGCGTCCGAGGTCGAGGTGAGGTCGCGCATCGGGTTCGTCTTCGACGTGCCCGGCTTCTGGGACGATCGGAGCCTCGACGCGCACCGCCGGGCCCTCGGCGCGTTCTACCCGCGCTGGAGCGACCAGACGTTCCGTCGCCTGGCCGGGGAATTCGCCCTTCCGCTGGATGCGAAGTTCAAGACGCTGTCGCACGGCGCGAAGACGAAGTTCGCGCTCGCGATGGCGCTCTCGCACGAGGCCGACCTGCTGATCATGGACGAGCCCACCGCCGGCCTCGACCCGGTGTTCCGGCGGGACCTGCTCAAGCGCTTCTCGGCCCTTCTCCAGGACGAAGGCAAGTCGATCCTGTTCTCGACGCACATCACGAGCGATCTCGAACGGATTGCCGACACCATCACGTTCGTCCGGGAGGGACGGATCGCCTTCTCGCTCACGCGCGACGAACTGCTGGACGGCTGGGCCGTCGTCCGGGCCGACGCGGGGGTGGTCGGTGAGATCGATGCGCGGATCCTGAGGGGGCAGCGGACGCGGGCCTTCGGCGTGGAGGCGCTGGTGTCCGACGCGGACGCGGCCCGGCGCGCCGTCGGCACCCGCGGCGTCGTGGACCAGGTCACCCTCGACGATGTGATGGTGCTGATGGCAGGGGAGGGGCGCCGTGCTGCGTAACGTCCTGCGCAAGGACCTCGTGCTGAACGCGCCGCAGCTCTGGAGCCTGCTCCTCTGGTTCGGCTACGCGGCCTATATGCTGTTCCGGGAACCGGACAGCGTGCGGCTGGCGACCGGCGGCTCAGCGCTCGTGGGAGCGCTGATCGCGTCGACCATCGGCGCGCGCGAGGCGAAGCTGCGCGTGTCGGCCACGCTGGCGAGCCTGCCGGTGCGGCGGGGCACGCTCGTCCAAGGCAGCTACGCCGTCTCCCTTATCGTCGGCGCTGCGATGTTCGCCGTGGTGGCCGCCGCGGCGTTCGCGGTGCCGGCGTCGGCCGGCTTCGCCAGGGCTGCCCTTCAGCCGAACACGGTGCTCGTGAGCCTCGGGATCGCGGCGATCGTCGTCGCGGTGCTCATGCCCGTCCTGGTCCGCTTCGGCCTCGTCGGCATGCTCGTCTTCCTCGTGAGCTTCCAGGTGCTGGGAGCGGTGCTGTTCATCCTCCTGCGGCTCTTCGGCGTGCGGGCCGCGCACCACGTGTTCGCCGCCCTGGAGGGAGGCATACACTCGTGGCACGCGGCGCTCGCGCGCCCGCTCCCCGTGATCGTGTCCGTCCTGGCCGTGACGCTCTGCACGTGGGTGTCATTCCGCCTTTCGGTCTTCCTGGCCGAGCGGCAGGACCTGTAGGTGCGGGCATGGACGCCATCCTCGACCTCGCGCGCGTCACCAAGCGGTATCCCACGTTCTGCCTGAACGACGTGTCGTTCTCGCTGCCGCGAGGGCACGTGTGCGGGCTGATCGGCCCCAACGGCGCGGGGAAGACGACCATCGTGAAACTGGCGCTCGGGCTGGTCCGGGCGGACGCGGGGACCGTCCGGGTGTGCGGGTTCGATCCGGCCGAGGCCGGCGTCGAGGCGAAGCGGCGCGTCGGATTCGTGCACGAGGTGCCGGCCTTCTACGACCACCTCTCCGTGGACGCCATCGGGTCGATCGTGCGGCGCTTCTACGACGGCTGGGACCAGGGGCTGTTCGACGCGCTTACGCGCGACTTCGGCGTGCCGAGGCGGCAGCGGTTCGGGACGCTCTCGCACGGCACCAGGATGAAGGCCGCGCTGGCGATCGCCATGGCGCACCGCGCCGAACTGCTGCTCTTCGACGAGCCGACGTCCGGGCTGGACCCGATCTTCAGGCGGGAGTTGCTCGACCGTCTGGCGGCTGCCGTGTCGGACGGCCGTTCGTCGGTCGTCTTCTCGACCCACATCACGGGCGACCTCGAGCGGATGGCGGACTACGTGACCTTCGTCCGGGAGGGACGGCTGGTGTTCTCGTCCACGCGCGAGGAGGTCTTCGACAGGTGGGTCGTGGTGAAGGGCGACCCGAGGCTGCTGGACGGCCGGACGCGCGCGCTCCTGGCCGGCGTCGAGGTCGCGCCGCACGCGTTCACGGGCCTCTGCGGGGACGCGGCGGCCGCCAGGGCGGCGCTCGCCGGAACGGGCGTCATCATCGAACGGGCGACGCTCGAGGACATCATGTACCTCACGGGGCGGTCATGCTGAACCTCTT
>CAZBIP010000408.1:0-3156 GCA_964491885.1 uncultured Vicinamibacterales bacterium | reverse complement strand
ATCCTACTACGATGCGGTGTTCCACCCGATAAGAGGACGAAGTCATGCCCAAACGCGCCATCATCACCGGCATTACTGGCCAGGACGGGTCGTACCTGGCGGAATTGCTGCTCGAGAAGGGATACGAGGTCACCGGCATCATCCGGCGTTTGAGCCATCCGAACCTGGACCGGATCGCCCACCTGCAGGGCCGGGTCAAGCTCCACCCCGCGGACCTGCTGGACGTCCTGTCGCTCATCCACGCCATCGAGGAAAACGAGCCCGACGAGTTCTACAACCTCGCGGCCATGTCGTTCGTGCCCGCCTCGTGGGACCAGCCGCTCCTGACCGGCGAGTTCAACGCCCAGGGCGTGACGCGCGTCCTCGACGCGATCCGGCGGGTGAACCCGAAGATCCGCGTCTACCAGGCCTCGTCGAGCGAGATGTTCGGCAAGGTGCGCGAGGTGCCGCAGACGGAGCTCACGCCGTTCTACCCGCGGAGCCCGTACGGCGTGTCGAAGGTGTTCGGCCACTACATCACGGTCAACTACCGCGAGAGCTACAGCCTGTTCGCCTGCTCCGGGATTCTGTTCAACCACGAGTCGCCCCGGCGCGGGCTCGAGTTCGTCACCCGCAAGGTCACGGACGGCGTGGCCCGCATCAAGCTCGGTCTCCAGGACACGCTCTTCCTCGGCAACCTCGAGGCGCACCGGGACTGGGGCTTCGCCGGCGACTACGTGCGCGCGATGTGGCTGATGCTGCAGCAGCCCACGCCCGACGATTTCGTGGTGGCGACCGGCATCAGCCACTCCGTGAAGGACCTCGTCCAGGTGGCGTTTTCCCATGCCGGGCTCGACTGGGAGGAGCACGTCCGGGTCGACCCGAAGTTCCTGCGCCCGGCGGAGGTGGACCACCTCATCGGCAACGCCGCCAAGGCGCGCCAGGTGCTCGGATGGGCGCCGTCCGTCGATTTCGAGGGACTGGTCGGGATGATGGTCGACAGCGACATCGAGAAGTTGTCCGGAATCACTCCGGAGAGACCCCGCTAGAGGAACCCTATGACTCTGCTCGAACGCGTTCAGAAGAGGGACTGCAAGGTCGGCATCATCGGGCTGGGCTACGTCGGGCTGCCGCTCGCCGTCGAACTCGCGCTGGGCGGATTCCACGTCACCGGCTTCGACGTGGATCCCTGGAAGGTGGGCGAGCTCAACGCCGGGCGCAGCTACATCCCCGACGTGGCGTCGGCCGACCTCGCGAAGGTCGTGGCGTCCGGGCACTTCACCGCGACGACCGGCATGGACGCGCTCGCCGAGATGGACTGCATCGACATCGCCGTCCCGACCCCGCTCCGCAAGACGAAGGACCCGGACATGTCCTACGTGGTGCAGGCGGTGGAGGCCGTGAAGGGGCACCTGCGCAAGGGCCAGCTCGTCAGCCTCGAGTCGACGACGTACCCGGGCACGACCGACGAACTCGTGAAGCCGATGCTCGAGGAGACCGGCCTGAAGGCCGGGAAGGACTTCTACCTGGCGTTCTCGCCCGAGCGCGTCGATCCGGCCAACCCCCAGTACCTGACCAAGGACATCCCCAAGGTCGTCGGCGGCTTCGACCAGGCCAGCACGGACATCGCCTGCGCGCTCTACGGGGCGGTCGTGACGAGAACGGTGCCCGTGAGCTCGACCGTTGTCGCCGAGATGGCGAAGCTCCTCGAGAACACCTTCCGGTCCGTGAACATCGGGATGGTGAACGAGCTGGCGCTGATGTGCCACCGCATGAAGATCGACGTGTGGGAGGTCATCGACGCCGCGAAGACCAAGCCCTTCGGCTTCATGCCTTTCTACCCCGGGCCGGGACTGGGCGGGCACTGCATCCCCATCGACCCGTTCTACCTGTCGTGGAAGGCGAGGCAGAGCGGCTTCGAGGCGCGCTTCATCGAGCTGGCCGGGCAGGTGAACGGATCGATGCCGGAGTGGGTGGTCACGCGGGTCGCCGACGCGCTCAACACCGTGAAGAAGGCGGTGAACGGGTCGCGCATCCACATCTACGGCGTCGCCTACAAGAGGAACGTCGGGGACATGCGCGAGTCGCCCGCGCTGGACGTCATCGAGCACCTGATCCGCCGCGGCGCCTCGGTGACCTACAGCGACCCGTACGTGCCGTCATTCCGGACCGACGGCCACGTCTTCACCGCGATCGGCCCGTCCGAGGCGCTCGCGGCAAAGCCCGACTGCGTGGTCATCACGACCGACCACGACGCCTTCGACTACAAGGAACTGGTCGAGAAGGCCTCGCTGATCATGGACTCGCGCAACGCGCTGAGGACGTTCAGCGGGGGGCATATTCACCGCCTGTAGCAAGGCGCTCGGTACTAGGGGCTAGGCGCTAGTTGGCGAACCGCCTCGCAAGTGCATCCCCCAGGCGGCGCGAGCCGCTTCCCACTAGCGCCCAGCGCCCAGCCCCTAGCGCCTAGATCCGCTCCGCCACGACGGCGTAGTCCAAATCCGAGAACATCACGGCGTTGAGCTTGGCCATGTTCTCGTTGAACACCTGCGCCAGCGTCGTCATGCCGAGCGTGTCGGCGCCGGGGGGCAGCCAGAGCGGCTGGAGCCTCGCGTCGTCCGGGTAGGGCGAGAGCATCCGGACGTCCACGCGCTGGAACCCCGACGCCAGCACCAGGTACTTCAGCGTCTCCGGATGCAGGGGCCACGCGTGCGTGATGTCGCGGATGTAGGCGTCGAAGAAGGCGAACCAGCACGCGGGGTTCAGCGTCTCCAGCACGAGCTTGGAGCCGGGCCTGAGTTTGTGGAACGCCGTGTCGAGCAGGCGCACCAGATAGGGCGGCTGGAAGTGCTCGGCCACCTGCACGGCGATGAGACCGCCGAGCGAGGCGTCCGGGAGCGACGCGAGGTACGCGAGCGCGTCGCCCTCGCGCACGTCGAGCCCCCGAGCGCGGCAGGCCTCCACCATCTCGTGGTTGATGTCGAGTCCGTGCGCGCGGATGCCGCGTTCGGCGAGGAGCGCCAGGAACTCGCCGCGGCCGCACCCGAGATCCAGCACGTCCGATGCCCCGTCGAACAGGCTGACGTACTCGTCGAGCCGCGCGCGGATGTCCGACTCGGATCCGCGGAACTTGTTCTCGAAGCCCACGTACTTGTAGGCGTTCACCGCGTCGGCGCC
>CAZBIP010000407.1:0-3157 GCA_964491885.1 uncultured Vicinamibacterales bacterium | reverse complement strand
GGCCGGTGGTGGACACCGACACCTGCGGAAGCCGCTTGATCCGCACCGACTTGCGGGTTTCCTCGGCCGCTTCGGCGTCGAGCCGCGACTCCTGGACCTGCGCGTTGTTCTCGAGCGCCATGGCCTTGCACGCGTCCAGGGCGAGCGGACGATCCTGGGCGGCCGCGCCGCCCGGCCACAACACCAGCATCGCGCCGAGCGCGGCGGCAGCCGCTCCGCCGGACGTCGTCGAAGGCTTTCGCTCTCCGACGCCCATCACGAGCCAATACGCGACCGGCAGGACGAATAGCGTCATGACCATCCCGAACAGGAGGCCGAAGCACGTGACGGTGCCGAGGGGCCCCCAGAGCGTCGACCGGCCGATCACCATCGGCAGCACCCCGATGGCGGCGGCCATGGCCGTCAAATAGATGGGGCGCATCCTCCGCTTGCCGGCGGCGACGGCCGCCTCCCTGGCGCTCAGCCCCTGCTCGGCCTGGAGGTGCTCGGCGTAGCTCACGAGAATGATGCCGTTGCGGACGACGAGCCCGAACAACCCGACGATGCCGATGAAGCTGGTGAGGCCGAACGGATAGCCCGCCAGCAGCAGGCCCGCGCAGGCCCCGAAGAGGCTGAGCGGCATCGCCAGCATGACGACGAGCGCCTTGCGGAAGCGCTGGAACTGGACGAGCAGCACCAGGAAGATCAGGCCGATGCTCACGACCATCGACCGGACGAAGGGCGGGAAGACCTCTTCGGTCAGCTCGCGATCGCCCCCGTACCCCACGCGGATGGCCGGCAGGTCGAGGGCCGCGATACGGCGCTCGAGTTCCTGCTGGACCCCCGACGCGAGGACGCCCGTGGCCACGTCGACCGCCACCGTCACGGTCCGCACGCCGTTGCGCCGGACAATCGCGCCCTCGTGCCACGCGGGCCGGACCGCGGCCACCTGCTCGAGGGGCACGCTCACGCCTCCGAACATGGAGGACACGTACTGCTGGCGCAGGCCCTCGACGCCCAGGAACGCCCCGGGCTTGTCTTTCACCACGACGCGGACCGGGTAGTCCCCTTCCCAGATCGTCGCGACCGGGTATCCCTGCGTCCCGAGCGCGAGCGACAACTGCAGCACCGCTGGCGGCACGCCCAGCCGCGCGCACTCGTCGGCGTCGGGGACGACGTCGATCGTCTGCAGCGGCTCCTCGTAGTCGTCCCTGACCCAGGTCGTGCCCGGGATCTGCCGGGCGCTCGCCTTCACGAGGTTCGCCGCCCTCTTGAGATCGGGGATGTCGCTCCCCGACAGCCGCACTTCGATCGAGTTGGAGAGCTGGAGCGCGAGCTGCTTCGGCCTCACCCACGCCTCGGGAACCGTGCCGCCGTACCGCCGCTCGAGGCCGCGCAGCAGGTCCTCGGTCGCGCGCTCGCTGACGGTGTTGACGAGCAGCTGGCCGTAGTTGCGCGCCGGCATCTGCGGCGCGTACGTCATGTGGAACCTGGGCGAACTCTGCCCCACGAAGGCGGTGATGTTCGTGACCCGTCCGTCCGCCCGGAGGTCGGTCTCGATCCGCCGTAGGACCTCGTCGGTCTGCTGCAGGCTGCGCCCGCTCGGCAGGTAGACCTCGATGGCGAACATCTTCCGGTCGAGCTTCGGGAACATCTGCTGCGGGAGCGCGGCGGCAATCGCGAGGGCCGCGACGAAGGACGCGAGGCCGAGCCCGACCGTGAGCCACGGATGCCGGAACGCCCGCTCGAGCATCCGGTCGAACCGGACCTGGAGCCGGTCGAGCATGGACCGCTTGCCGGCCTCCCGGTGGAGCCCGCGCCGGATGAACCGCGCGTTCATCGCGGGCACGAGGAACAGCGCCACGAGCATGCTGACCGCGAGCGCCACGCCGACCGTCAGCGGCAGCGCGCCGATGAAGTCGCTCGCGGTGCCGGTCATGAAGAGGGGCAGGGGCACGTACGACAGGGCGATGGCCACCGTGGCGGTCACCACCGGCACGGTCAGCTCCTTCCCGCTCATCCACGCCGCCGTCCAGCGGTCCATACCGCGGTCGAGCTTGTCCACGTGGTCGTCGATGACGACGATGGCGTTGTCGACGATCATGCCGAGCACGACGATGAGCCCGGCGAGGGACACGGTTTCGAGCTTCACGTTGAGGGCGTTCAGCACGCCCAGCGTGATGGCCACGCAGATCGGAATCGTCACCGCCGCGACCGACGCCACCCGCAGCGGCAGCAGCAGCATCGTCACCAGGATGACGGCGACGATGGCCAGGCCGAAGTCGCGGAGGAAGTGGTTGACCGAGGCCCTCACGACCTCGGGCTGGTCGGCGACGCGGGCGATCACGACGTTCGGCGGCAGCTCGCGGCGGGTCTCGTCGAGCGCCCGGTCGATGTCGTCGCCGAACTTCGTGATGTCGTGTCCCGACTGCATCTCGATCGAGAGCACCATCGCCGACCTGCCGTCGTAGCGCACGAAGGCTTCGTCTCCGGTGTACTCGCGCACGATCTCGGCGACGTCCCCGAGCCGGACGTGCTCGCCGGTGGGCAGCGACAGCAGCATGGTGTCGGCCAGCTCGGCCTCGGAGCGCAGCACGTTCTTCACGTGGATCGGCCGCTCGATCGCCTCGCCGTCCAGGCGTGCCGGCGCCGGGACCTCGCCGAGGGACTGGAGCGTGGCCCACAGCGTCGCGGGGCGGATGCCGTAGCGGGTGAGCCGGTCCCGGGACAGGCTCACGCGGATCGTCTCGGCCTGGCTCCCGTACGTGCGCAGCTTGGCGGTGGCGTCGATGCGGCGGAGGTGGGTCTGCAGGACCTCCACGTACTTCTGCAGGTCACGCGGGCTCCGGCCCTCGGCGGCGATCGTGAAGATGACCGCGCTGCTGTCGCCGAAGTCGTTGTTGCCGACGAGCGCCAGCACGCCCGACGGCAGCTGCGCCTTCAGCTCGTTGAGGCCGTGCCGGAGCTTGGCCCAGAAGGCCGGCGCCTCCAGGCCCTTGATCGTGCCGTTGAGCTCCACGAAGACGACGACCTGCCCGTCCTTCGAGATCGAATGCGTCTTGGCCTTGTTGACCTCGTTGAAACTGAACAGGTAGTCCTCGACCGGCCGCGTCAGCTGCTCCTCCACTTCTTCGGAGGTGGCGCCGGGCATCACGCCGACCACCAGCCCCTGGCGGAT
>CAZBIP010000406.1:0-3161 GCA_964491885.1 uncultured Vicinamibacterales bacterium | reverse complement strand
GTTCGCGCCCGCCCACGCGCCGCTGGCGGAGTCGGGCACGCTGGACGATGGGCTCGTGGCCCGCGCGCTCTTGGCCCTCACGACCGTCGGCGTAGCCGGGCGCCGCGAGCGCGTGTCGTTCGGCGACCTCGGCGTCGAGCAACTCGGCGCGGTCTACGAGAGCGTGCTCGAGTACGAGCCCGCGGTAGACGCCGGCGGCGCTCGGGCGTCGAAGCGCCGGCCTGGACCCGGCGCTGCACCCGGCTCCGCGCCTGCCGTCACGCTGGTCGCCAGAGGCGGCGCGCGCAAGTCGAGCGGGACGTTCTACACGCCCCGGCCAATCACGGACTACCTCGTGCGCCACACGCTCGGCCCTCTCGTGGACGGGGCGGGGCCGGACGACATCTTGAGGCTTCGCGTGCTCGACCCGGCGATGGGCAGCGGCGCGCTGCTCGTGGCGTCGTGCCGGTTCCTCGCCCAGGCCTACGAGGCGGCGCTCGTCCGGGAACGCGGGCGCTTCGCGTGCGACGTCACGGACGAGGAGCGCGCGGGATTCCGCCGCCTCGTCTCGCTTCGCTGCCTTTACGGCGTCGATCTCAACCCGATGGCCGTCCACGTGGCGCGCCTGTCGATGTGGCTGACGACGCTCGCGAACGGGAAGCCGCTGTCGTTTCTCGACCACCACCTCGTGTGCGGAGACAGCCTCGTGGGCGCGTCGCCCGAGGACCTGGCCCGCCAGCCGCCCGGGGGACGGCCGGGCGCTCGCGCCGCCGGCGCGTGCCCGCTGTTCGACGTGGACGAGGAGGCGGCGGCCCTGCACGCCGTCGTCCCGATGCGGAACCGGTTGGCAGGCACGCCCGACGACACCGCCGACGCGGTGCGAGCCAAGGCGCGCCTGCTCGCGCGGGTCGAAGACGAATCGCCGGCCTTCTCCGCGCTGCGGCGCGTCGCCGACCTGTGGTGCGCGTGCTGGTTCTGGACGAACCGGGATCTCGGCGAGCCCGGGCCGGCCGAGTACGGGGAACTCGCGCGCCTCGTGCGGAGCGGATCGTCGGGCCTTCCGGCCAGGATCGCGGGGCCGAAACTCGCCGAAGCCAGGCGCCTCGCCGCCGAGCACCGGTTCCTGCACTGGGCGCTGGAGTTCCCCGAGGCCTTCTACGACGAAGCCGGCGCGCCGCTCGCCGCGCCCGGGTTCGACGCGGTGATCGGGAACCCGCCGTGGGAAATGCTGCGCGGCGACACCGGCACGAGCGAGGCGCGCGCGGGCCGCCGGCTGTCGGCGTCGCTCCTGTCGCGGTTCGCGCGCCGGTCCGGCGTCTACCAGGCGTGCGCCGAGGGCCATGCCAACGAGTACCAGTTGTTCATCGAGCGTTCGATTCGGCTCCTGCGGCCGGGCGGAAGGCTTGGCCTCGTGCTGCCGTGGGGGCTGGCCTCCGATCACGGGAGCGCGGCGCTCCGGCGGCTGCTCTTCGAGCGCTGCGACACCGACGCCATCGTCGGATTCGAGAACGGCGAGGGCATCTTCCCCATTCATCGCGGCGTCAGGTTCATGCTGGTGTCGAGTTCGACGGGGAGGCCGACGCGACAGACGCGCTGCCGGCTGGGAGAGCGCGATCCGGGCGTTCTGGAGGCGCCTGGCGCGGACGCGGAGCGGGGTGCCAGAGGCTCGCGGTGCGTGACAATGACACCAGGCTTGCTTGCGCGGGTCGGCGGACCAGGCCTCGCGATTCCCTGGGTGCGGACCGAGACCGACCTCCGGCTTCTGGAGCGGGCGGCAGCCACGGTGCCGGCGCTGGCGGACCCTCGGGGCTGGGGGGCCTCGTTCGGGCGCGAGTTGAACGCGAGCGACGACCGGGCGCTGCTCTCGGCCTCGCCGGCTGGACTGCCCGTCGTCGAAGGCAAGCACGTCGACCCGTTCGACGTGCGGCTGGAGGAGTGCCGATGGCACGTCGCCAGGGATGCCGCGCTGCCTGGCGATGGCGTGCGGAGCGCCGTCGGCCGGCACCGCCTCGCCTACCGCGACGTGGCGTCCTCCACGAACCGGCTGACGCTCATCGCCGCGATCGTGCCGCCGGGGGCGGTCACGGTCCACACGGTGTTCTGCCTCAAGCAGGCGGCGGCGCTGGACGACCTCGTGGTGCTCTGCTGCTTTATGAACAGCTTCGTCGCGAACTTCCTCGTGCGGATGTGGGTGACGACCCACCTGGGCGCAGCGACCGTGGAGAGGCTGCCCGTGCCGCGCCCGCGCGAGGGGTCCTGGCCTGCCGGACGCCTGCTCGAACTCGGCCACGCGCTGCTGAATTCCCGAGGGTGCGACCGCGGGGCGTGGGCCGAGGCGCAGGCCGTCGCGGCGGGGTTGTACGGCCTCTCGGCGGCCGAGTTCCGGCATGTCATCGAGTCGTTTCCCCTGGTGGATGGCGCGGCCAAAGAGGGGGCGTTGGAGGCGTTCGGCCGGTTGGCGGACCGCTCCCGGCCGGTATAGACTTCATCGCGGACGGCTTGTCCGATAGGAGAGCGATATGAAGGGAAGCGAGAAGGTCATAGGCATTCTGAACGACCGCCTGGCCGAGGAGATCACCGCCATCAGCCAGTACATGGTCCACTCCGAGATGTGCAAGAGCTGGGGCTTCCACAAGCTCCACGAGGCGATCGAGAAGCAGGCCATCGACGAGATGAAGCACGCTGAGGATCTAATCGGCCGCATCCTGTACCTCGAGGGCTCGCCGACGGTCACGAAGCTCAACCGGATGGCGTTCGGGAAGACCGTCGAGGAGATCGTGAAGGTCGATCTCGAGGCGGAAGTGGACGCCATCAAGGTCTACAACGAGTCGATCGCCGCTGTCGGAGAAGCCGGCGACAACGGCACCGTCGATCTGCTGACCAAGATCCTGCTCGACGAGGAGGCCCACGCGACCTGGGGCGAGACCCAGATCAACCTCATGAAGCACCTGGGCACCCAGCGCTACATGTCCAAGCAGGTGTAAGCGGGATCGGGTCCATGACCCGGGCGTATTGCCCTGACATGATCCACGCCCTGCCGCCAGGAGCCGGCCCGCGTCAGCGCGGCCGGCTCCACGGCTTCAGGACCGCGTAGAGCGCCGACATGATCGGCGTGGGAACGCCCGCTGCGATCCCGCGCCTCACGACCGACCCCGCCAGCGACTCGACTTCCGTCCGCTTGC
>CAZBIP010000405.1:1199-3163 GCA_964491885.1 uncultured Vicinamibacterales bacterium | reverse complement strand
TCGTGGAGCAAGGAGAATCTCTACGTCGCGGGCACCGCGCCTGGCGGACCGTCCGTCACGATCGCGAACGCGGCGAGCGGCCGCGTGATCGGGACCGCCAAGGTCGAGAAGAACGGCCGCTGGAAGGCGGTCTTCGAGAAGCTCTCCCCCGTGCCCTGCCGCGTACGCGTGACCCAGGGGACCGCCTCCGTTGAGCGCGCGGTGTCGGGAGCGCCCTCGAGCTGCGACAGCGGCAGTACGAAAAGCCTGACCGGCCTGGCCATCACGGGGCCGGCGACGGTGCCCGAGGGCAGCACGGCTTCGTACGCCGCGACGGCATCCTTCTCCGACGGCACCACGCAGAATGTGACTGCAGCCGCGGCGTGGAGCGCCAGTTCGTCGCTCGCGTCCATCAGCGGGGGCGTGTTGACGGCGGGCGCGGTGTCGAGCGACCAGCCCGTGACCGTCAGCAGTTCGTACACCGCGGGCGGAGCGACCCGAACGGCGTCGCTCTCCGTCACCATCGCAAACGCACCGGCGGTCACCGGGTCGCACGCGGGGCGCTTCACCGCGTTCGAGGGCACGAAGACCTGCCTGGCCTGCCACGAGGAAGAGGCGACCGCCTTCCACGCGTCCGTGCACTACCAGTGGCTGGGAGACGCCTCCGATGCGGAGGGCCTCGAGGGCCCGACGGCGGGCAAGATGGGGGGCATCAACGACTTCTGCATCTACCCCGACATCAACTGGCTCGGCAAGCTGACGACCGTCGACGGTGTGCAGGTTGACGGCGGCTGCGCGCGCTGCCACACGGGGCTCGGTGTGAAGCCGTCGCCGACCGCGTCCCCGGACCAGCTCGAGAACATCGACTGCCTGATTTGCCACGCGCCCTCGTACAAGCGGACGCTTCAGAAGGTCGGCGCCGAGTTCAGGTTCGTGCCGGACACGGCGGCGATGTCGGTGTCGCTCCTGCAGGCGGCCGTGGATCTGCGCCTGCCCGGCAAGGACGCCTGCCTGAACTGCCACACCAAGGCGGGAGGCGGCGACAACTTCAAGCGCGGCGACATCTCGGAGGCGCACAGGAACGCCACGACCGCGCTCGACGTCCACATGGCGCCGGCTTCACGGGGAGGGGCCGGGCTGGACTGCACCGCCTGCCACACGACGACCGCCCATCGCATGGCCGGCCGCGGCGTCGACATGCGGCAGCGCGACTCCGACGCGCTGCTCGAGTGCTCGAACTGCCACTCGAGCCTGCCGCACGACGATTCGCGGCTCAACCGGCACACCGCGCGCGTCGCCTGCAACGTCTGCCACGTGCCCACGTTCGCGAAGGGGGCGCCCACCGACATGCGGCGCGACTGGAGCCTGCCCGGCGAGGTGAGCCACGTGACGCGGCTCGTCGAACCGCACATGGAGATGCAGTCCAACGTGACGCCCGCCTACCGGTTCTTCAACGGCCGGTCGCGCTTCTACCAGTTCGGCAGCGAGGCCGTGCCGCAGGCCAACGGCCTGGTGCTCATGGCCGGCCCGGTGGGGAGCCGGGAGGAGCCGGGCGCGAAGATCACCGCGATGAAGCGGCACACCGGGCGCCAGCCGATCGATCCGATCACGAAGTTCCTGTTGCCGCTGAAGATCGGGATCTTCTTCCAGACCGGCGACCTCGACACGGCCGTCGCGCAGGGGGCGGCCGAGCTGGGATGGGCGACGGGGGACTACGAGTTCGCCGAGACCGAGCGCTTCATGGGCCTCTACCACGAGGTCGCGCCGGCGTCGCAGGCGCTCGCCTGCTCGTCTTGCCACGGCGGCAACCGGCTCGATTTCGCCGCCCTCGGTTACACGCCGCGCACCACGCTCGACGGCAAGCCGCTGTGCGCGTCGTGCCACGGCGCGAAGACCGGGTCGTTCGCGTTCGTCCACGACAAGCACGTGACGGACAAGAAGATCGACTGCATCAGCTGCCACACCTTCTCGAAGGGGTAGCCCCG
>CAZBIP010000405.1:0-1099 GCA_964491885.1 uncultured Vicinamibacterales bacterium | reverse complement strand
CCGCCGCGGACGGCGACGCGCGTCACCCTCGTCACGGCTTCTTGAGCAGTTTCAGCGCGTTGTCGCGATAGAGCTTCTTCAGGGTGGCATCGCTGAGCCCCAGGCCGGAGAGGGCAAAGCGGGTGTTGGCCACGTCCCACGCGTAGAAGTGCTCGTCGAGCGTCTCCCAGATGCGGAACGTGTTCCGGTACATCGGCAGGCTGTACCCCTGGTCGGTGCCGTAGACGATGCGATCCGCGTACTTCTCGATGAATTGCTTGCCGAACCGGGGGATCGCCGCCAGGTACGATTCCCGCTGCGAGCTGTCGGCATACAGGTTGGGGTACTGGTCGAGCAGCCGCCCGAGCCGGTTCAGGTCGAAGGTCTGGTTGGCGAAATGGCACGCGATGAAGGTCACGCGGGGATGCCTGCGGACCGCGCGCTCCAGCACCTCGAGCAAGCCGGCGAGATCCTTGTCGTCCTTCTTGTTGTCGCGCCGGTAATAGAGGGCCTCGAACAGCAGGTCGTTCGTCGCGTCCATGGGCTCGTACATCCACTGCGGGTCGCCCATGTGGACGTTGATCGGCAGCCCGAGGTCGGCGATCTTCTCCAGGATCGGGTCCATGCGGGGATCGTCGAGGTGCATCGGCTCGACGCCGCGGTACCCGGTCCCCTTGTCGCTGATCTCGCCGACGCCCTTCGCGCCGGCCTTGACGCACCGCTCCAGCTCGGACAGCGTCGAGGCCGGGAAGTTCGAGAAGTCGAGCCCGCACCACAGCTCGATGCGATCCGGGTGCCGGCCGAAGACCGCCGCCAGGTCGTCGAACGTCTTGCCGGTGCCGCTGAAGAGGATCGTCTTCTGGATGTTGCTCGCGTCCATGTTCTTCAGGAGCTCGGCGGCAGCCGCGTTCAGGTCGGCGTTTCCGCGCGGCGCGTGCATGTGCATGTCGATGGCGGGGTACTTCGCCCTGACCACGTTGGACCTGGGCGTGTTGAAAATCGACTGCGGCTTGTAGTCCTTCAACAGGAGGGTGTCCTGCAGCCCCGGCTCTCTCATCTGGCGCTGCTGGGCGTGCAGGACGAGCGCGACGACGGGGTACGACAGCAACAACAGGGCGGA
>CAZBIP010000404.1:2113-3187 GCA_964491885.1 uncultured Vicinamibacterales bacterium | reverse complement strand
TGAAGGCGCTGGCGGCGTACTACCCGGCGCTGTCGGATGTGACCGGGTACGTCCACGGCCGCGCCGGCGGCTGGCCGCACATGTTCCGCCCTGAAGGCGCCGGATCGCACCGCACGCCGGAGAAGATCGAGACGTCGAAATACTACGACGTCGTCAACTTCGCGCGCCGGATCAAGGTGCCGGGCCTCTACACCTGGGGCTTCAACGACGAGACCTGCCCGCCGACGTCCATGTACTCCGCGTACAACGTCATCACGGCGGAGAAGGAGCTGCTGCTGACCCTCGAGACCGGGCACAACCAGGTGCCGGAGCAGTTCGCACGCGTCAACGACTGGATCGCCGCCGCCGTGGGCGCCGGGGGGGGCGGGAAGTAGCCGGCTGCTTGGCGTCCCTTCGGCGCGGGCCCGTGGCGCCGAAGCCGCCTGCCGCTCCATCGACGCGGCGCGCCCGATGACGTCCGCGAGCCTGGTGCGGCGCAGCCAGTATGGTATTATGGTATCAGTATGGCACTGAGGAAGGTCACGTTCTCCCTCGATGACGAGACCGTGGCCCGGCTGCGGACGGCGGCCGAGCGGCTGGGCCTGCCCTACAGCCAGGTCGTGCGCGAGGCGATTGCCGAGTACGGGGCGCGGATCGGCCGGCTGAGCGACGCCGAGCGCGCGGCGATGCTGCGGACGTTCGACCGCCTGCTGCCGGCGGTGCCGGCGAGGTCCGCGTCGGCCGTCGACGAGGAACTTCGCGCCATCCGGGCAACCCGCAGGCGCGGCGGCCGGAGGGCGGCGGGCCGATGATCCATCTCGACACCTGCGTCCTCGTCGACGCCTTGACGGGCCCGCAGCGGTCGGCCCGGGCCCTGCGCGCGCTCATCGAACAGGGCGAGCGCATCTCGTTCAGCGCCCTCGTCCTCTACGAGTGGCTGCGCGGCCCGCGCCGCCCCGAAGAGTCCCGCGCCCAGGAGGCGTTGTTCCCGTCCGGCGAGGCGGCCTCCTTCGGGCGTCCCGAGGCGGCGCTGGCGGCCGAACTCTATCGTCAGGTGACTCGTCCGCGCGGGCGCGAACTCGACCTCGCCATCGC
>CAZBIP010000404.1:0-2013 GCA_964491885.1 uncultured Vicinamibacterales bacterium | reverse complement strand
CCCGCGCCCCTCGGCGTCGGGCGCGGCCGCCACTACGACGGCTCGCACCTCCAGCGCCTCCTCGAGGTGAAGGCGCAGCAGGAGGCGGGCCTCTCGCTCCTCGACATCCGGAGCGGCCGCCGCGCCGGCGCAGGCGCTTCCGAACCCGACAGCGCGGGCCCGGGTCCGGCCGCTCCGCTCCTGCCGAAACGCACCTCCTGGCGCCGCCTCGAACTCGCCCCCGGCGTCGAACTCCACCTGGCGGACGACATCAAGCTGCCGCCGGCAACCCGTCTGAGCGATCTCGCGGCGTGGTGCCGCGCGCATCTCACCCGCCATCCCGAAGGAGAGGCCTAGCATGAACGCATCCGGGATCGTCGCTCGCGACACCGGCCGGTCCGTTCCCCTCGAGCACGTCCACGTTGACGCGCACGTCGTGGACTTCTGCGCACGCGTCACGGCGCGCCAGTCGTACCGCAACCACGAGTCCGTGCCTCTCGAGGTCGTCTACGTCTTCCCCCTCGACGAGGGCGCGGCGGTCTGCGGCTTCGAGGCCACGGTGGACGGCGTCCGCTACGTCGGCCGCGCGACCGAGCGCGAAGAGGCGTTCAAGCAGTACGACGATGCGCTCGAAGCGGGACACGGGGCGTACCTGCTCGACGAGGAGCGGGCGGACGTGTTCACGGCGAGCCTCGGGAACGTGATGCCGGGCGCCGCCATCGAGCTCTCGATCACCTACGTCACCGAGCTGGCCGCCGAGGGTGCCGCCGCGCGCTTCACGCTGCCCACCACCGTGTCGCCGCGCTACGCGCCGGCCGCCGATCAGTCGGGCATCAGCCCGACGCCGGCGGAGGCGCTCAACCCGCCCGTCGCCCTCGACGTGCCGTACGGCTTCACCTTCGACATGGACGTCGTGATGCGCGGCGTCATCCGGGGCGTCCAGTCGGCCACGCACCCCATCGAGGTCGAGCAGGACGGCGCGCGCGCGAAAGTCCGCCTTGCGCAGCGCAGCGCTCCGATGGACCGCGACCTGGTCATCGTCATCGCCGCCGATGGACTGGACCATCCGCACGCGACGCTGGAGCGCGGCGGGAAGGGAAGCGCGGCGCTCGTGTCGTTCGTGCCGCGGTTCGACGCGGCGGCGCAGCCGGCCGAGGTCGTGTTCCTGATCGACCGATCGGGGTCGATGGGAGGCACGTCGATCGAGGAGGTTCGCAACGCGCTGCAGCTCTGCCTGCGGTCGCTCACCGCCGGTTCGCGCTTCAACATCGTCAGCTTCGGATCGACGTTCGCGCCGATCTTCCGGGAAAGCCGGCCGTACGACGAGGCGTCGATGCAGGAGGCGGCGGCGTTCGTGCGGGAGGTGCAGGCCGACATGGGCGGCACGGAACTCCTGCCGGCGCTCGAGTGGGTGCTGACGCAGCCGCCCGTGGCCGGGATGCCGAGGCAGCTCCTGCTCCTGACCGACGGCGAGGTGACGAACACGGACGAGACGATCGATCTCGCGCGGCGGCACGCGGCGGACGCGCGGTGCTTCACGTTCGGCATCGGCGCGGGGGCGAGCCAGCACCTGGTAAAGGGAATCGCGCGGGCGAGCGGCGGGGCGGCGGAGTTCATCAGCCCCGGCGAGCGGATCGAGGCGAAGGTGCTGCGGCAGTTCGCGCGGCTCTTCGCGCCGGCGCTCGTCGACGCACGCGTGGACTGGGGGCAGCCTGGCGCCGTGGCGGCGTCGGACCGCGTACCGCCGATCTTCAACGGCGAGCGCGCGGCGATCTACGCGCTGCTGGAGGAACCGCGGCGGGGGACCGTGCGGTTGAGCGGGACGCTCGCGGGCAAGCCCGTGGCGTTCGACCTGCCGGTCGATCCGGAAGCGGCGGTGGAGGGAGACACGATCGCCACGCTGGCGGCGCGGGCGCGGATCCGCACGCTGGAAGAAGCGGGCGAGTACCTGGAGGCCCGCGGGTCGCTGCAGCGCCGGGGCCGGTCGAACGCGAAGGCCGCCGCCGAGATCGTGGCCCTGGGCGTGAAGTACCA
>CAZBIP010000403.1:0-3195 GCA_964491885.1 uncultured Vicinamibacterales bacterium | reverse complement strand
CCATTCGACTCGCCCGCCGCGAGCACATCGCGACCGCGCTCGCTCATGGCAAGCCATCCGCCTCAGCGGCAGCACTACCGCCCCAACCAGTAAGTCGCCTTGAACTGCAAGACGTTCGTGGGCCGGCCGCGGAAGATGGCTCTGCCCGCGCCAGCGGCATCGAAGCTCCCGACCGGGTCGAAGTCCGACCGCTCGTGGGTCCAGACCAGGTAAAACGTGGCGCCCGGCCGGTACTCCCAGCGCAGCACCGCGGTCCCGCGCAGCGAGGCCGTGGTGAAGTCGGGGTCGCCAAAGGTGAAGAGCGCTGCCGGCCCCGGGCCATCGGGATCCACGCGGTACGACGACGTCGCCCGATCGTAGCTGATCGTGCCCAGGTCCGCGCCGTACACCAGCTTACTGATGGAGCGGGGCGCGGCGAACTCGCGGAACGACGCGTACTGGCCGCTCGCGATGAACGGCTGGGCGAAGAGCTGGAGCGTCAGGTCCGGCGTAAAGGTCCAGTTGACGCGGGTATCGAGCGAAATCGTCCTGGTCTTGATGAAGCCGAACACGTACCGAGTGCCGGAGAACGCAGCCGCCGCGGGATCGTCCGCGGCCGTGACGTACTGCGCCGCATCCTCATTGCGGTTGTAGCTGGGCGAGAGCTGGATGAAGATGTTGCTGGCCGGTTTCAGCGCCATGCCCGGGCCCAGCCGGAACATCCTCGTGTCATCTCCCACACCACGAGCCATCTCCACCGCCACGTCGAACACGGCCGGCGACCGGGCATCCGTCGAGATGCCGACACTGCCGAAATCGTAGCCGGCCCGCTTCACGACGGGACCGCCTCGCGTGAGGCGGTGATCGTAGGAGATGAAGTTGTGGATACCGATGACGCGCAGGTTCCAGTAGTTCGGAAATTCGTGCCCGTAGTACCCCTGGAGCTGTGACCACGTACGGTCGCCGTCGTAGTTGTACTCCGTGGCGCCGCCAACGGAGGCGAAGATGCTGCGGTACCACCGGGTCGGCACGGTCCAGCTGCCGGCGATGTTGCCGTTGAACCACTTGAAATCGGAGCGGCTGAGGAAGGACAGGTCGTTGACCTCGAAGCCGGGGCTCCGTATGTTGGCCATGGCCTCCCAGCGGAGCACGCCGCCCGCATCCTTACCGACGCGCGTGTACAGGCCGTACCCCTGGAGCGACGTCGCGGTGGCGTCATACCGCGTGTCGAACAGGCCGTCCCCGGTTGCCGAGCGGTCCGGTCGCTGGAAGTAGTGCGTGCTCGAGCGTTGAGTCAGGGCGATCGCCTCCGGTGAACCCGACACGCTCGACACCATGGCGGTGCCCATCCACGAGTACTGCCGGCCCCGCCACGAGTGGTTCCAGTCGAAGCCGGCCGCTTCCGCGTGGCTGCGGAGCCGCGCCGCCGCCGCGGAGTCGCCCAGCTGCCGTGCCGTCGAGGTCAGCACTCCACCGAACGTGGTCGCGCCGTCCCGGAACTCCTTCTTCAGCCGGCCGACGAAGTAGTTGGTGAGCGGCTCCACCACCTGCGTGGCCTCCTGGCCGCCGCCCTCGGGCAGATAGCTGGCACGAGCCCGCCCGGTCACGGCATCCAGTATGCCAACCGTGTAGCCGCCCTGTGTCCGGCCGGTGATCTTGGCCGCCCCGATGATGGTGGCGTTGTCCGGCGTTTCCGCGAAGGACGAGATCTCATCGAGGTAACCGGTCAGCTGCGGCGGCCGGCCGATGCGGCGGGAGTAGAAGGCGCTGAGACTGGAGGTGTTGCTGCAGAAGAAACAACGCATGCCCCCGAAGCGGAACGCACTCGCACCCGCAATGAAGAACGGCCGTTTCTCGTCGTAGAAGGTCTCGAACGCGCTCAGATTCAAGACCGAGGGATCCACCTCGACCTGCCCGAAATCAGGATTGAAGGTGGCATCGAGGGTGAGATTGCTGGTGAGCAGGTACTTCAGGTCGCCCCCGACGCCGAAGCGCATCTCCCGGCTGTCGTGATACGGATCGCCCAGCTCAGCGCGCTTGAACGTGCTGCCCGTGACAGCGTACGGCAGCAGCTCGAGCTGGCGCGGCTGCCTGGAGATGTCCAGGCCGGCGAGGTGGCCGAAGAACGCCGGGCCGCCGGGCTCGTTGCGGCGCCGGAACGACCACATGATCTGTTCGTTCAGCCGGTCGATGTAGCGCCAGACTTGGAACCCCCACGTCTGCACGGCCTCGCGCGAAAAGCGCAATTGGCTGAAGGGAATGCGCATTTCCGCCGTCCACCCGGCCGAGTCCGCTTGCGCGGCCGCCTGCCAGATCGGGTCCCACGACGGGTCGCCGTTGAACTGGTCGCCCTTCACTCCGGCGGGGTTGATCTCGAACCACACGTCATCCAGGTGGTTGTGGTAGGGATCGAGCCTGATGACCAGCTTGTCTGTAGTGAGAGAGTTGAAGGATCCGTTGTTGCCGTCCGCGTCCAGCAACTGATCCCGACGGGCGAGGGGGGCCACGACTCCACCCGGCTGCGTCAAGCGGGCGCCGATGTACAGCGCCTCGTCGTCGTACAGGACCCGTAGCTCCGTGGGGAGCGACGCGGGCGAACCCTCGTTCGGCTGCGACTGCCTGAACTCCGTGCTCGCCCTGGCAGCCTGCCACGCGGCCTCGTCCAGCCGGCCATCAATGGCGATGGCGACCTCGCGCCGGGCCGCGTTCGCCACCGGCGAGGCCGCGCCGGGCTCCGAACGGGCTGGCGCCTGCGTCAGCGCAACGGCGGGAAAGGCGAGCAGGACGAGCGCGGCGAGGACGGCGGGGGCCCGCCGCCAGGGCCTCGTCGCGCGAGGCCATCCAGAGTCGTCACGCCACAAGGTCACACGCGGTTAGACGGACCGATGGCATGGCGGGTTTCCCGGCGTCAGAACGCTTCTCGTCGATACCGTGTGAACCTGTCAGAGATGTCGAACAGACAGGCGGGACGCGACGCGCGGCCGGGCGGGCTTACTCACCGAGCCACTGGCCGGGGTACCGCCTGACCCACGGCTCGAGGCGGCTGGCGTACTGGGCCGCGATGTCGTGCTCCTGCTTCTCGCGATCCACCCGGGCCTCGACGAGAAGCGGAGCGTCGAGCGTGACCACGAACGCGCCGTCGCCGTCCCGCACGACGAATACCGGGATGAGCGGCGCCCCGCTGGCCGCTGCGAGGTGCATCGGTCCCGTCGACAG
>CAZBIP010000402.1:0-3220 GCA_964491885.1 uncultured Vicinamibacterales bacterium | reverse complement strand
CGCTGCCAGCGGGTGGCCGGGGCGCTCCGGGCGCACCTGTCAGCGCCCGCCCTGAGCGGCTCTGAGCTTCTGGGTCCAGCCGGCGGCAGCCGCGGCGTGCCCCAGTCTCTCCTCGAACGCAGCGAGGGCCGCGAGGACGTCCGCGTCCGCCGGTCTCACGCGCTGCATCGCCGTCAGCACCTGCACCGCCCGCTGGGTGCGTCCGACGGCGTCGAGGCCCACGGCGTACACGTACCCGTATCGCACGTCTTCCGGCCGCATCTGGTGCGCGCGCCCGAGGCTTGCGAGCGCCTCGTCGTACCGCTTCAGCCGGATGTGGAGCAGGCCCAGCGCGTGGTGCGCCTCGGCGGCGTCGGGATCGACGCGGATCGCCTCCCTCAGCACGGCCTCCGCTTCGGCCTCTCGACCTTCAGCCCGGAAGAGGTCGGCGAGGTTCACGCGCGCCGCGATGCCTTTCGGATCCAGCGTGAGCGCCGTCCGAAGCGAAGCCTCCGCGTCGCGCGTCCGGCCGGTCTTCAGGTACAGGTTGCTGAGGTTGAGATGCGCCTCGGGCCGCTCCGCCGCCGCCATCTCGACGTCGATCGCCTCACGCACGGCACGGTCGAGCGCCTGCGCGTCCTGCGCAGACAGCAGTTCGGCCGGCGCGCCCGCCAGCGACGTCGCGGCCGCCGACCGCACGAGGCGCACCGGGTCGTCGAGCAGCGCGCGCCCGAGACGGACGCGATCCGGCGGCGGCAGCGCGTCGAGCGTCCGGGCCGCCGCCGCGCGCACGAGCGCGTCGGGATCGCCGAGTCCCGCCTGCAGGGCGTCGACGGACGCGCCGGTGAACACGCCGCGCAACTCGGCGAGCGCCGTGGCGCGGGCCACGCCCGGGAACGCCGGGTTCAAGGCGGCCTCCCGCAGCAGGCCCTCGGCGCCTGGCAGGCCGCGCCGCGCCGCGTCCAGCGCCTCGACGTACTCGTTGCCGCGTGAGCGGACAGGACCGTACCATTTCACGATCGCGTCGTTCGCCCACTTGAGGCTCTTGTCCTCATGGCAGGGCGTCGTGCAGGCGTTCGGGATGCCGTACTTCACCGTGTAGTCGACCCGCGGCACCCGCATCGAGTGGTCGCGCCTCGGGTCCACCACCATGTACGGGGTCGTCCGCATGTGGCAGTTGCGGCAGAGCGCCTCCGGCGTGCCCTGCTTGTGGAAATGGTGCGCCGGCGTGTCGTAGGTCAGCGGCAGGTGGCAGTGCCCGCACACGTTGTTGTCCGTGCCGCGCTGCTTCAGGCTGTGCGCGTTGTGGCAGTCCGAGCACGTGACGCCCGCGGCGTACATCCGGCTCTGGATGAACGACGCGTACTCGTAGACCTCCTCCGTGATCTGGCCGTCGGCGTAGTAGAGCGGGTGCTCGAGGAGCGCCGGCCGGTAGCTGTCGAGAAACGTCTTCGACGGGTCCGCCACCGCCGCGATGGGCGATCGCCGCGCGTGGCACGGCGCGCAGGACTGGACTTCCGCCTGCTGCCTCGGCCGGTTCCTGAGGCGCGTGGTGTCCGTCGTCGCGTCGCCGACGCCGAAGCCGCCGTAGTCCACCGCCCGCAGTCCCTGCACCACGAGCCCCATGGCCGTGTCGTCGCGCCCGGTCAGCCCCTTTTTCTTGCGCTCCTCGGCCCACGCGCAGTGCGCCGAGCCCGGCCCGTGGCAGGTCTCGCACGACACGTTGATCTCGGACCACTCCGTCCGGTACGCGTTCGCGGCGGGATCGTAGTTCCGCCGCAGGTCCGTGGAGTGGCAGTCCGCGCACATGTAGTTCCAGTTCTGGTAGGGCCCCGTCCAGTGCAGCGGATCGGTGTGCGTGACCCGCTCGCCCGGATAGAGGTGGAACCAGCGCTGGCCGCCCTGGGCCTTCGGCCGCGAGTCCCACGCGATCGGCAGGCATTGCAGGCGGCCGCCCGGGAACTCGACCAGATACTGCTGGAGCGGCGTGTAGCCGAACGTGTACTTGATCTCGAATTCGCGCAGCGCGCCGTCGGGCCCGTCGGTCCGGACGAAGTACCGGCCGTCGCGCGCGAAGAGCGACGAGGTCGTGCCGGCGTAGGTGAAGCTGGCGTTGCGGAAGTCGCCGAGGATCGTCGCCGGGCTCGCCACCGCCATGGCGCGCGCGTGGTCGGACTCGCGCCACTCCTTCGTCTGCGGCTCGTGGCACTTCGTGCAGGCGGGTTCGCCCACGAAGGTCGCACCGACGACGGGCTCCCCGGCGGAGCCCGCGGCGTGTGAGGCGGGCACTGCCGGCCCGCCAGCCACGCCCGCGCCGTCAGGACCGCTATGGCCGTCGCCTTGACGCACCGGCTGCGCGCGCCAGATCGCGAACGCCGCCGCGGCAACCGCGGCTGCCGCGACGATGCCCAGGGCCATGCGCCGCGCGCGGCCTGGCTTCACGGCCGATGGCCCGCCGATCCCGCGCCGGCCGCGGCCCGCGCCGCGCGGATCGGCTGGAAGGCCGCTTGCAGCACTTCCTTGGTCTCCTCGTCCTGCACGAAGACCACGACGCGCAGGCGGCTCCGGTCGAGATCGCTCTTCCGCTCCACGAACTGGAACGTGCCGAAGCGCTTGCTGCTGCCGCCTTCCATGGCGTCGAGGTGGGACTTGGCGTCGGCCTCGACCGCGCCGAGGTCGAACGTGTGCCGCAGCGTCAATCCCTTCCCGGAGGCCACGGCGAAGCCGAGGGTGTCCTTCTCCGCCGACGCCAGGCTCCGCACCACCATCGAGTGGAACCGGACGCCGTTCTCGCCGGTGTAGTGCACGTGCTCCTCCACCAGCGCGACCTGGGCCCTCAGCTTCCGTCCCGGCTTCCCGGTCTTCGAGACCTTCGCCTGCACCGAGACCGTGTCGCCCTTCATCGCGGCCTCGACGCGGATCGCGGCGCCGGGCCTGGCGTCGAGCCGCTTCTCGACGGCGGGGCGGATCGTCTCGTCGAACAGCTTCTGGGCGCCCGCGGCGTTGCCGCCGCCCACGTGCCGGTCGCCGCCATCGACGAAGAACGTCGGCGTGCCTGGCACGTCGTAGAACCCCTTCCGCGCTTCGGTGGACGGGTTCGTCAGGGGATCCGGGCGAGGGATGTGCAGGTGATACACGAGAAGCGCGAAGTCGCGCGCCGCGTACCGCTCGAGCGCGCCGTCGAAGGCGAGGTCGGCGCCGACGCAGGGCGGGCAGCCCGCGCCGGTGAAGAGCTCCGCCA
>CAZBIP010000401.1:0-3230 GCA_964491885.1 uncultured Vicinamibacterales bacterium | reverse complement strand
AGGTTGTAGTAGCCGACGTAGACCTGCCCGAGGCCCGGCATGAGCGACAGCAGCATCGCCAGCATCACCGACTTCTTGCGCGGATCGTCGACGAAGCGCTCCCGGCGGGCGGGGCCGGCCATCGGGGCCTCGTCTCTGGTTGCCATCGGACCGCGCACGTCATCTGGTTCCTGGGTCATGAACACTCCTTGTGAATCGTCACTGAGGAGAACGCGCCGGCGTCGTCTCTGGTTCCGTCGGCGGCGGCCCCAGGCGGTCAGAGAGCCAGCCGAGCCACTCACCCACGAGATCGGCGGCCGAGTCCAGCGCGTCCTGCAGCGCGCGCACGACTTGCTCGACCCCGGCCGCGCCTGCCTGCCATGCCCGCACGGCGGGGTGCGGAGCCGCGGCGCCGGTCGAGGCTCCGCCGGGAGCCGCGCCGGGATCGGCCGCGAGCTGCGACCGCCACGCGTCGAGGTCCGAGCGGATCTCCCGAGCCGGTCCGCTGAGCCGGTTCTCCGCGACCGTCCGGATGTTAGACGCGCTCCACTCGAGAGCGCCGACGGGGTTCCCGAACAGGAGCACCCAGCAGAGGGTCGCGACGTAGGCCGCCTCCCAGGCGAACCGGGGCCGGCGGACGACCGCCCACCATGCGGCCGCGAGCCTCGTCCGCCAGCCGGGCGCGTGCGGCCGCCGCGACGTGGCCAGGAGCACGCGCTCCGTGAACACGGGCCCGGGATCCATCTCGGCGAGCGAGGGCAGATCGCGGAGCAGGGCCTCGAGGCCGGCCGTCCGCGCGAGCACCGCGTCCGCGAAGGACGCGGCCGGAGCCTCCGCGAACGCTCGCTCGCCCTCGTTGAACGCCTCGACGAAGTCGCGGCACGCCGGGCAGGCCCGCAGGTGCGCCTCGACGTCAGGGCGCGCCATCCAGCCGCGGGGCCGGTCGCGCGGGTCCAGCAACGCCACCCGGATCGTGTCGCAGGAAAGATCCGTCATGCGTCACCCTGTCCCCGGGCGAGTTCCATGACGCGCTCGGTCAGTTCCACCCTGGCCCGGCTCGCCCGCGACTTCACCGTGCCCAGCGGGACGCCGAGAACGGCCGCCACCTGCTGGATGCTGAGACCGTGGACGTCGCGCAGCACGACGACCTCGCGGTTCACCGCGGACAAGCGCCGGAGCGCGGCGTGCAGCAGCCCCCGGCGGCGCGCGTCCACGGCCAGAGCCTCGGCGTCTGGCGACGGGTCCGGCAGTTCCGCGATCTCCGACTCGTCCACGGCGATGCCCGGCGTGCGAACCTTCTTCCGGCGGAGGTAGTCGACGGACCGGTTCCGCGCCACGCGGAAGAGCCATGGCAGGAACTCGTCTGACGGGGCCCACTGCGCGCGCGTCTCGTAGAGGCGGATGAAGATCTCCTGGGCGAGGTCGCGCGCCTCCTCGCGCTCGCCGACATAGCCGTAGGCGAGGGCGAAGAGCCGGCCCTGGAACTGCCGGACGAACCCCTCCCAGGCCAGCGGGTCGCCTCTGCGACAGCCGTCGATGAGCGCCGAGTAGTCGGTGGAATCCACGAGTCAGGACGCGGGCGGCGAAGGGCCGCGCGCCACGCCACTTGAGATAACGCCGCGGACGGCCGGGAGGTTCCCTGCCCCGTCTCAGACGAGGAGCCGGCCGCCTTCCATGATCATCCGATCGTCGAACCACACCGTCGGCGCCTTGACCAGGCCGTCGAGGTGGCTGGCGACGCGCACGCTTCCGCCCATCGACTTGTTGTCCCCGAAGGCGACGTGGATCGTGCCCATCACCTTCTCGTCCTCGAGGATGACGCCCGTGAGGATGGCCTTGTCGTTGGTGCCGATGCCGAACTCGGCCACGGTGCGGCCGTCGCGGCCGTGCGGTTCGAGGAGCTCGACGAGACGCCGCGCGGACTCGCCGCCCGTGATGCGGGTCGCGTACCCGTGCTCCACCTCGATGCGGATGGGCTCGTCCACCATGCCGACCGAGGCCATCGACCCGTCCACGACGACCACGCCGTTCGAGCGCCCCTCGACCGGGGCCAGGTACGCCTCCCCGGTCGGGAGGTTGCCGTACAGGCCCTTCTCGCGGAAGAGGCCCGAACTCGCGTGGGGCTCGCGGCCCTCGATGGGCATGGTGATGTCGGTCCCGGCCGGGGCCTGCACGCGGATCACGCTGGTCGTGCGCATCAGGTCGCACAGGCGGAAGGTGCGCTCGGCGATGGCCTGGTAGTCCGCGTTCATGCAGCGGACCATGACCTCCTCGGTCACGCCCGGCAGCGTGGCGACGCGCGCGCCCATCGCGCTGGCGTGGCGGCGCGAGTCGGTGTGCGTCAGCGACTTCGACGTCGGGCACAGCACGACGTCGAACTGGGCCATGAGCGCGGCCACCTCCGGCGGCGGCTCTTCCCCGTTCGTGCGGCGGGGCGGCATCTCCACGAGGAGGGCGTCGAGACCGAGGCTGCGCGCGGCTTCGAACGCCGCGTACCCGATGGTGCGGAGCGGCGCGTCGGTGACGACGAGCACGCGCTCGCCCGGCTGTGCGCCCAGGCAGTCGTGGACGGCGATGAGCGCGGCGGCGTGGAGGTCGTGGGAGATGTGCATAGGGGGATTCTAGTAGGGGCTGGGGGCTGGGGGCTAGAGTGTGGTCAGACAAGGAAAGAGCCGCGCCGCCCGATTGCCGAAAGCGAAGGGCAACGGCCCGGGCGCGCCACGACTGGGCGGGGGGCGTCCCATCAGTGGCAGCTGCCCGTACCGCTGTCCCTGAACGACGTGCCGGGGACCGGGATGAATTCCCACGCGTAGCCCAGGGGCTGCAGCGTGAGCTTGAGCACGCCGTACGCGGAGGCCCGGACCTCGCTGTTCGGGGCAGGCGCGTTGAACCCGTAGAGGGCCGGTCCTCCCGTCCCGACGACAAACTGGCGGATGCCGAGTTTCCCATCGAGGCGGCCGTCCGGATCCTGCGGCGCGAAGCGCTCGTGCTGGTGCTGATGGCCGTTGATGACGACGTCGACCCCGTGCTCGTGAAGGGTCCGCCAGAGGGGGCGCTCCTCGGGATTTGGCCCGAACTGCGACGATGAGAAGAGAGGGTAGTGGAAGTAGGCCACCGTGCACGCCGTGGCGTTCGCCGCCAGATCCTCACTGAGCCAGGCCTGCTGGAGTGAGCCCGGGGCCATCGGGAGGTTCGCGTTCAGCACGACCACGTGCCAGGACGAAATGTCGTAGCTGTAGAAGCCGAGTCCC
>CAZBIP010000400.1:0-3239 GCA_964491885.1 uncultured Vicinamibacterales bacterium | reverse complement strand
AGTCCGCGCGGAGCAGGTAGCCCTCGCCCCGGACGGTCCGGATGACGTCCCGCCGGCGGCCGAGTTTCCTTCGCAGGTGGTGGATGTGGACGTCCACCGAGCGGTCGAACGGCACGGCGTCCCGCTGGTGCAGCACGCCCGCCAGCGTGTCCCGCGAGACCACCCGCCCGGCCGATCGCGCGAGGCATTCGAGGATGTCGTATTCGATCGAGGTCAGCGGCAGCGCCTCGCCGTCGGCCAGCGCCTCGCGGGCGGCGGGGCGGAAGTCCAGGCCGTTCACACGGAAGGGGACCCGCGGTTCCGCACCGCTGCGCCCGGACCGTCGCAGCACCGCCCGGATGCGGGCCAGCAATTCCTCCGGCCCGAACGGCTTCGGGAGGTAGTCGTCCGCCCCCGCGTCGAACCCGGCGATGCGATCTTCCATGGCGGCGCGCGCCGTCAGCAGGATGACGGGGACGCTGCTGCTGCGACGGAGGCGATGGAGCACCTGGATGCCGTCGATGCCGGGGAGCATGACGTCGAGGATGACCAGGCCGTGGCGGCCCTCGAGCGCCGCGACCAGCCCTCGCACGCCGTCGTGCTCGGCCTCCAGCACGAAGCCGTGGCGCGCGAAGAAGGGCTGCATCAGGGCACAGAGTTCGGCGTCGTCGTCGATCACGAGGATGCGGGACTGGTCCGCCGACGGCGCGCTACCGGGGGTCTCCATCTTTCGACGCCCTAGTTTACCGGCTCTTGCCGTGGAGACCCAAGCCTCCGGACGCCGGCTTCAGGCTGGGCGGGGGCCGCGCGCGGCAGGAGGCGCGACTTTCGCCGCTTGATCGGTACCTGGGCCGCGAGTACGATGCCCCCTATGCCGACGCCGCCGAGGCTCCTGCGCGGAGACGAGCGCCGCGACGCGGCGCTGGACCTGGCGCTGCGCGAGGTGGTGCCCGGCCAGGGCGCCGTGGAGCGCGCCGACCAGCCCGATGGCTTCGTGACCGCGATCCGCCGCGTGGCGGCGCGCGACGCGGAGTTCGAGGACTTCCCGCCGGCCGTGGACCCGAGGCTGCGCGCCGCCCTGGCCCGGCGGGGCATCGACCGCCTGTACAGCCACCAGGCGCGGGCCGTCGCCCACGCCCTCGCGGGCCGCAGCGTCGTCGTGACCACGCCGACGGCGTCGGGCAAGACGCTCTGCTACAACGTGCCCGTCATGAGCGGGATCCTCGCGGACCCGGCCGCGCGGGCGCTGTACCTGTTCCCGACCAAGGCGCTGGCCCAGGACCAGCTCGCGGAACTCGACCGCCTCTCCCAGGAGATCGCGCGCGCGACGGACGTGGAGGTGGGCGTCTTCACGTACGACGGCGACACGCCGCAGGACGCGCGCCGGGCGATCCGCGGGCGCGCGAACGTCGTGCTCACGAACCCCGACATGCTGCACGCCGGCGTGCTCCCGCACCACCCGAAGTGGGCCAAGCTCTTCGAGAACCTGCGCTACGTCGTCATCGACGAGCTGCACGCCTACCGCGGCGTCTTCGGCAGCCACCTGGGGAACGTCCTCCGCCGGCTGCGCCGCGTGTGCGAGCACTACGGATCGTCGCCGACCTTCATCTGCTCGTCGGCGACCATCGCCAACCCCGTCGAGCTGGCCGAGAGCCTGGCCGAGCGCCCGTTCGAACTCGTGGCCGAAAGCGGCGCCCCGCGAGGCGAGAAGTGGCTGGTCTTCGTCAACCCGCCGATCGTGAACCGGCAGCTCGGCATCCGCCGGTCGTACATCTCGCAGGCGCGCAGCCTCGCCCTCGAGTTCCTGAACAAGGGCCTGCAGGTCATCGTGTTCGCGCAGAGCCGGCTCTCCACCGAGATTCTCACGCGGTACCTCAAGGACGCGCACGACGGCGCCCCCGGCGCGTCGGACGCCATCCGGGGCTACCGCGGCGGCTACCTGCCGCACCGGCGGCGCGAGATCGAGCAGGGGCTGCGGGAGGGGACCGTGCGGGGCGTGGTGTCCACGAACGCGCTCGAGCTGGGCATCGACATCGGGGCGCTCGACGTGGCCGTGCTCGCGGGCTACCCCGGGACCATCGCCTCCACGTGGCAGCGGTTCGGCCGCGCCGGGCGCCGGGCCAGCCGGTCCGCCGGGGTGATGGTGGCGTCGAGCGCGCCGCTCGATCAGTTCGTCGTCCGCCACCCGTCGTACTTCTTCGACGCCTCGCCGGAGCACGCGCTCGTCAATCCCGACAACCTCCAGATCCTCGTCGATCACGTCAAGTGCGCGGCGTTCGAGCTGCCGTTCACGACGACCGAGACCTACGGCGGCGAGGACGTGCAGGAGGTGCTCGGCATCCTCGCGGAGGAAGGCTTCGTCCACCTCAGCCGGCCGGGCTCGGCCGAAGGCGCGACCGGGCACTGGCACTGGACGCACGAGTCGTATCCGGCCGACGCCATCAGCCTGCGGACGGTGTCGTCGGACAACTTCGTCGTGGTCGACGTCACGGAGAAGCCGCGCGACATCGGCGAGACCGACTTCAACACCGCCCTCGAGATCCTCCACGAGAAGGCCATCTACATCGTCGAGGGCAGGCTCTACCAGGTGGAGCGTCTCGACTTCGAGGGGCGCAAGGCGTACGTCCGCCACGTGGACTGCGATTACTACACCGACGCGATCACGAACAGCCGCGTCACCCCGCTCGACACCGCCGAGACGGCCGGGGAGCGGCCGCGGGCCCTCCCGGCCCATGGGGACGTCCATGTCGTGTCGCGGGTGGTCGGGTTCAAGAAGATCAAGTTCTACACGAACGAGAACGTCGGCTCGGGGGAGCTCGACCTGCCCGAGCGGCAGATGCACACGACGTCGTACTGGCTGACGGTGCCGCGCGAGCTGATGACCGCGTTGCCGTGGTCCAGTGACGACCGGCGCGACGGGGTCGTCGGGATGGCGCACGCGATGCGCCAGGTGGCGCAGCTGCTGCTCATGTGCGACGCCCGCGACATCGGCGTGTCCATCGGGCCGGCCCGGGAAGCCACGGAGGACGGCCCCGGCCAGGCGCCAGCCGGTCCGCCGTCGAGCTGGAGCCCGTCGATCCAGGACGGCGACGAGCCGCGCGTCTTCATCTACGACAACTACCCGGGCGGCATCGGCTTCAGCGCGCCGTTGTTCCGCATGCACGGCGAGCTGGTCGCGCGGACGAGGGAACTCATCGCCGGGTGCCCGTGCGAGTCCGGCTGCCCGTCGTGCGTGGGGCCCTTGGGGGACGTCGGGCCGA
>CAZBIP010000399.1:0-3242 GCA_964491885.1 uncultured Vicinamibacterales bacterium | reverse complement strand
GTGGGATTGCTGTGCGGGCGCGAATACTCGTTTCCGCCGGCGTTCATCGACAAGGTCAACGAGCTGGGCGCCGCCGACGGCGTCTCCGCCGAGTTCGTCAAGCTCGGCGGCACCTACATGGGCGAGGCGTCGCGATACCGCGTCATCGTCGATCGCATCTCGCACGAGGTCGACTACTACCGCGGCTTCCTGAAGCACGCGTTCCTGAACGGGACCTACGTCATCAACAACCCGTTCTGGTGGACCGCCGACGACAAGTTCTTCAACTACTCCGTCGCCGAGAAGCTCGGCGTCGCCGTCCCGAAGACCATCCTGCTGCCGCAGAAGGGCTATCCCTGGGACGTGGACATCCAGACCGAGTCGCTCCGCAACCTCGACTATCCCCTCGACTGGGACGCCATGCTCGAGTTCGTGGGGCTGCCGGCGATCCTGAAGCCGTTCTCCGGCGGCGGCTGGAAGCACGTCTACAAGATCCACTGCAAGGAAGAGCTGTGGGCGGCCTACGACGGCACGACGCCCTACTGCATGACGCTGCAGGAGTTCATCGACTTCGACCAGTACGTCCGCTGCTTCACCTTCGGAAAGACCGACATCGTGCCCGTGGCGTACGACCCGAAGGAGCGCAAGTACATCGTCGACCACGACTACCTGGCGCCCGAGCTCGGCGATCGCGTGGTGCGCGACGCGCAGACGATCAACCAGGCCCTCGGCTACGAGATGAACACCGTGGAGTTCGCCGTCAAGGACGGCGTGCCCTACGCCATCGACTTCCTGAACCCCGCGCCCGACTTCGAGCGCGACCGCATCACCGCGTTCTATTTCGACATGGTCGTCGAGAAGATGGCCCGCCTCGTGATCGACCGCGCGCTCCGCGGCGTGCCGTCGATGACGTCGCCGGACTGGAAATCGATGCTGGGGCTGAAGTGAACGCCATCGACACCTGGCACGCCCTGCTGCGGCGCGACGAGCTGTCCGCGCCGGCCTTCGAGCGATTGTCGGAGCGGATGCGCGCCGAGCGGCTCACCTTCGGCGACCGCGTCCACTGCCCGTTCCTGCGCCCGCTCTTCCTCACCGAAGACGACGAGCGGCGCGTGCGGGAGTTCGCCGAGACGCTGGCCGTGCTCGGCGAGCGCGTCGTCGAGGCGGCGATGGCCGATCCGTCGCTGCTCGATGCCGTTGGAGTGCGAGACGAGGAGCGCCGGCTCATCGCGATCGAGCCGGGTTACGCGCGGGCTGCCACGTCGTCTCGCGTGGACACGTTCCTGCTGCCCGACTCGCTGCAGGCGGCCGAGTACAACGCCGAGTCGCCGGCCGGGTTTGGATACAGCGAGCGCCTGACGGGCGTGTTCGACCGGTTGCCGGTGATGGAGCGCTTCCGCGAGCGGTTCGACGCGCAGGGTTACTCGACGACCGCGCCGATGCTCGACGCGCTGATGGCGAGCTACCGCGAGTGGGGAGGGACGGCCAATCCGCCCGTCATCGGCATCGTGGACTTTCGGAACGTGCCCACGTGGACCGAGTTCGAGATCCTGCAGGAGCGGTTCATCGAGCTCGGCGTGCCGACCGTCGTCTGCGCGCCGGAAGAGCTGGAGTTCGACGGCCGCAGGCTGCGCGGCGCGGGGCGCGACATCGACCTGCTCTACCGGCGCGTGCTGATGAACGACATCACGAGCCGCCCGGCCGAGTGCGAGGCCCTCGTGCGCGCGTGCGAGGCGCGCGCCGTCTGCATGGCCAACTCGTTCCGCTGCAAGATCCCGCACAAGAAGGCGTTCTTCGCCGTCCTGACCGACCCGCGGCACGCGCGGCTGTTCTCGGACGCCGAGCGCGAGACGATCGCGCGGCACGTGCCGTGGACGCGCGTCGTTGCCGACACGCGAACGTCGAAGGGCGCGGAGGACGTCGATCTCGCGCCGTGGACGCGACGCAACCGCGAGCAACTCGTGCTGAAGCCCAACGACGAGTACGGCGGCGCGGGCGTCATGCTGGGATGGGAAACGGACGAGGCCGGGTGGGACACCGCGCTGGAGGACGCCCTGGCCGCGCCGGCGGGATCCTGGATCGTGCAGGAGCGGATTGCCGTGCGGCGCGAGACCTTCCCGTGGTTCCAGGGCGGCAACGACGCGGCCATGACGGACATGCTCGTGGACATGGCGCCCTACCTCTTCCGCGGGAAGCTCGCGGGATTCCTGACGCGGCTGAGCGCCACCGGCCTCGCCAACGTCACATCCGGCGGAGGCCAGGTGCCCGCGTTCCTCGTGCGCCCGAGGCCCAAGGCCTCCTGATCCTGCGCGGCCCATGCCCTTCGACTGCCTGCACCGCGAGCGCTACGGCCCCGAGGCCTGCCTGACGACCTGCCCGGCCGCGCCGCCTGTCTTCGACGTCGTGCGCGTCCGCCGCCCGGGCGACGTGCCGGCGGCCGACCCCGGCTTCATCGACATCGCGGTGCTCGACATGCACGCGGGCTGGCCGAACCTCGGCCACGGCGCCATCCTCCAGGCGATGCAGAACGCCCTGTGCGACATCGCCGGGCCGCTCCGCGAGGCCGGCATCGGCTTCCGCGCGCTGTCGTACGACATTCGCGGCAACCTCGTCATTCCCGATCCGCCCGGTGGCCGCCACGCCCTCTACGTCGGAACCGGCGGGCCCGGCCATCTCGACCCGCGCATGAACGACGGGAATTCCGAAGGCTCGCAGGGCATCCGCGACGACCCGTCGTGGGAGCCGCGGCTGTTCGAGCTGTTCGACGCGATCCGCGCATCGCGCTCGGCCGCGCTCCTCGCCGTCTGCCACACCTTCGGCGTGATGTGCCGCTGGCTCGGCGTCGCCGACGCGGTGCTGCGCGGTCCCGACAAGGGCGGCAAGAGCACCGGCATCGTCGAGAACGTCTTGACGGACGAAGCGCTCGCGCATCCGTGGTTCGCCCGGTTCTCGGCGGAACTGGCGGACGGGCGGCGGCTGTTCGTCCTCGACAATCGCCTGTACGACCTCGTCCCGCGCGGAGCGTGGCCCGCCGGAGTCATGGCCGTCAGCCACGAGGCGCTGGGCGCGGGCGGCCCGCGCGGCGACGCCCTGACGATGATGGAGGTGGCGAGGGACGAGCGGGGTGTGATGCCGCGGGTGTTCGGCGTGAACCATCACCCCGAGATCGTGAACCGGCCGCGGCTGCTGGTGACGCTGGAGCAGGAGTTCGCGCGTGGCGGCCTGTCGCGCGAGTGGTACGAGGAGCGCCGCGCGAGCCTGAC
>CAZBIP010000398.1:2295-3245 GCA_964491885.1 uncultured Vicinamibacterales bacterium | reverse complement strand
GCTCGCCAGCATGCGCTGGTTGTATTCATACGCCACCGTCTCGCCCAACTGCCGATGGGGCAGCGCAAAGGCTACGGCTTGCGCCACTGCCGGGTGTGCCAGCAGCGCCTCGTCCACTTCGCGCGGAGCGATCTTCTCTCCGCCCCGGTTGATGATCTCCTTCAGCCGGCTCGTGATCGTGACGTAGCCCTGCTCGTCGATGACGCCCGCGTCGCCGGTGCGGAACCAGCCGCCGGTGAATCCCGCGGCGTTTGCCTCGGGCCGATGTTCGTACCCGCTGAAGATGTTGGGACCGCGTACCACGATCTCACCCACGCTGCCGGCCGGAAGCAGCGTGCCGTGCTCGTCCATGATGGCGACGTCCGGGCCCGCGGCCATCCCGATCGTCCCGGGCTTTCGTAGACCGGGAGGCAGCGGGTTGCTCGCCATCTGGTGTGCGGCTTCCGTCATGCCATAGGCCTCGATGACCGGGACACCGAAGACCGACTCCAGTTCAGCGAGCACCCGTGGCGGGAGCGCGGCCGAAGACGACCGGACAAACCGCAGGCGGTTCGCGCGACCGCGCCCGGGGTTCCTCGCCGCGCGGGCCAGGATCGCCTGGTGCATCGTCGGGACCGCCGAGTACCAGGTGGCGTCCGACTCGGCGAGGTCCGCCATGAACCGCAGAGCGTTGAAGCCCGCTGAACAGTAGACCGAACTCCCGGCGGACAGCGGCGCGAGCAGGCACGCGACGAGCCCGTGGATGTGAAACAGCGGCATGACGTTGAGGCACCGGTCGGCACGCTCGAGCCGCAGGGTCTCCCGGATGTGGCGGGCAGACGAGGCGAGATTCCCCTGGGTCAGGGGCACGATCTTCGGCCGGGCCGTCGTACCCGAGGTATGCAGCACAAGCCCGATCTCGTTCGTGCCCGCCGGTTCGGGATCGCCCCCCAAGGCCGCCCACGCGGGGG
>CAZBIP010000398.1:0-2285 GCA_964491885.1 uncultured Vicinamibacterales bacterium | reverse complement strand
ACCGGTCCGGTAGAGGAGGACCCGTCTTTCAACTCGAAGCACCCCGCCGGTCCGCCGACTGTCGAGCGCAAGTCCACTACGACGAGCCCGAGCGATGCCGCGATCCTCCGGACCGCGTCCGATGACCCTTCGGCCACCACCAGCGCGCGGACGCCGAAGTCCCCCAGGCAGAATTCGATGTCCTGCTCGGTGAGCGCCGGGTTCAGGGGCGCCGCCGTGGCGCAGCTTGCCACCGACAGGAATGTCGTCGCGAGTTCGGGGCCATTCGGCAGGATGATCGCGACGCGGTCGCCCCGGCCGATTCCTCGGCTGCGAAGGTACCCGGCCGTGCGGTCGACCTGCGCAAGCAATCCCTGGAAGTCGAGCGCCGGCCTTCCTGTCGCCGCGATTGCCGGAGCGGAGGGGGCACCTGCGCGGAGGATGTCAAACACGGTCTCGTTCATGACGTGCTCCCTCCGTCGGGACTGCCGGCCTGCCGCGAAGCGATGGCCGAAGCCAGCGAGCGGGATTGTAGCACCAGGCCCCAATGGTCAGGGCGAGGGTGCACCATGGGCAGGACGCGAGGCGCGGCCGGGCGTACATGAAACGAGGCGGCCGGAACAGACGTCCCGGCCGCCCCGTCGAGCGACACAAACCGGCGGACTCGCCTCTATCTCGCGCCGGGCGGCGCGGCGGCTATCCCTTCACGTTGTGGCAGTCGGCGCACTTCGCGGGCACCTTGGTTCCAGCCGCAGCCGACTTGACGTGGCAATCGGCGCACAGGCCCTTCTTGGCCATCGCGTCGTGGAAGGCCCCGCGCGCGTTGGTCTTCATCGGCGCCGCCACGGCCTTGGTGTGGCACTCCTGGCACTTCTGCGTCTTCGACTTCAGCGGCTTTTCGGGCTTCGACGCATGGTGACACATGTCGCACTTGGCGTCGCCGCCGGCGAGCTTCGCATGCTTGGCGTGATCGAAGTTCACGCCGCCCAGCGGGCTGCCCTTGAGCACGACCTTCGAGGGCGCCGTCTGGGCCGACACAGGGCCGACGACGAGCGCGATGCCGAGAATGACCGCGACGGCGATCACGACTTTCTTCATGCTGCCTCCTCCACTCTGAACGCCCGCCGGGGGCCACACGGCCTTGGCAGCCCGGCCCGAAACCGCGCCGCGTTGCAGGTAGGCGTCATCCTACCATCGTGAACCGCCGTTCGCCAACGGAACGTCACTCCGGGCGCTCAGAAACGGGCACTGCAGAATCGATGCCAGGCGCCGAGCTCGAGGATCGGCCGCTGTGACCGCCTGCTGACCTCCAGGCAGGACGGCGACAACAGGCCGTTGGCCACCACGCCGCGTGACTCGCCAGGCGTGTGAAGCCTACAATGCCTGGCAGCCGATGGCAGACCATCTCGACTTCATGCGCGCGGCCCTGGATCAGGCGCGCCGCGCCTTCGAGGCCGGTGAAGTGCCGGTTGGCGCCGTCATCGTGCTCGACGGCGCCGTCGTCGGACGGGGTTACAACCGCCCGATCTCGGCCAACGATCCGACGGCCCACGCGGAAGTGGCCGCGCTGCGCGACGCAGCGGCCGCGATCGGCAACTACCGGCTCGTCGGTTCGACGCTCTACGTGACGATCGAGCCCTGCCTGATGTGCGTCGGCGCGATGGTGCACGCCCGCGTCGAGACCCTCGTGTTCGGCGCTCCCGAACCGAAGGCCGGCGCGGTGGTCTCGACGTGCAGGGCGCACGAGTTCCCCTGGCTCAACCACCGGATCGAGGTAGTGCCGGGCGTGCTCGAGGACGAGTGCCGAGCCGTCATCCAGGAGTTCTTCCAGGGCAAACGGGGCAAGGTATAATAGAGGTTCGGCCCAAGGGGAGAGGTACCGAAGTGGTCGTAACGGGGGCGCCTCGAAAGCGTCTTGTCGCGTAAGCGGCACGGGGGTTCGAATCCCCCCCTCTCCGCCAGCCTTCGCTCACCTCCAGCCTGCCATCTCCTTCGGTGAGCTTCGGCTAGGCAGGCCAGCCTTCGCGCGAAGGCTGTCGCGCCGAAGCAATGCGAGGAAGGTGTCCGGCCGGAGCATTGCGAAGGCGGACGACCTGTATCCCCCTTCCCTCCCGTCCAGCCTTCGCCAAATCGCTCGCTACGCTCGCTGGCTACGGCTGGCAGGCAGGCCTTAGAGCCTGCCTCGTCCTTCAGCTATCATGCGAGCATGCAGCACACGGCCTCCCGACTCATCGTCGCCGCCTTCGCGATGGCCGCCCTGCTGACGCCGGCGGCCGCATCCGCCCAGCCGCAGGCGATCAGCCTCT
>CAZBIP010000397.1:1168-3253 GCA_964491885.1 uncultured Vicinamibacterales bacterium | reverse complement strand
AGACCCGGCGAGACCGCCGGCAGCCAGCATGATGACAATGAGGACCGACGACGCGCGGCGCGTGTGCATGGCTGTGCCCGTGCGCTACTATATCGCAGCCATCCAGGCCGCCGCGGCCTGCGGCCGGCGTCTTCCCGAGAGGAGTCCATCTGCCATGACCGCCGGGTCTGCCCGCTCGTTCCGTATCCGCGCCCTGCTCGCGCTCGCCGCGCTGACGCTTCTCGTGGCCGCGCCTCCGCTGCAGGCCCAGAAGCCGTCGTCCGCGCAAAAGCAGGACGAGGCCTACACGAAGCTGATCAGGGACTACACCCAGGATCCGCGCATCAGCACCGAACTCGTCGATCACATGCCGGCGAGCGACAGGGTGCCCTCCCCGCTCAAGTTCTTCGGCCGCATTCCCGGGACGCCCGGCGAGCTGACGTACGCGAAGGACATCCACCGTTACTACGAGGCGCTCGCCAAGGCGTCGCCGCGCGTCAGGTTCTGGACCATCGGCAAGTCGGAGGAAGGCCGCGACATGGTGCTGCTCGCGGTCGCCGACGAGGCCGCCCTCAGGAACCTCGACGCGCACAAGGCCCAGCTGAACGCGCTCACCGATCCGCGCCGGACGACCGAGGCGCAGGCCCGCGCGATCATGAAGACCGCGAAGCCGGTCTACTGGGTGACCGCCGGCATGCACTCCGGCGAGACCGGCGGCCCCGAGATGCTGATCGAGCTCGCCTACCGCCTGGCCGTCGAGGAGACGCCGTTCATCCAGCAGATCCGCAGCAACGTCATCGTGCTCATCACGCCGGTGCTCGAGGTGGACGGCAAGGAGAAGCACGTCGACACCTACTACTACGGCAAGAAGACGGGCAAGCCGCGCCCGCCGCTGGTCTACTGGGGCAAGTACGTCGCGCACGACAACAACCGCGACGCCATGGGCCAGCTGCTCAAGCTCACGCAGAACGTCAACCGGACCTTCCTCGAGTGGAAACCGACGATCCTGCACGACCTGCACGAGGCGTCGAACTACCTCTACACCTCCACGGGCACCGGCCCCTACAACGAGTCGATCGACGCGATCACGATCAACGAGTGGTGGGCGCTGGCGAACACCGAGGTCATGGAGATGGCCAAGCGCGACGTGCCTGGCGTCTGGACCTACGGGTTCTACGACGGGTGGACCGCCAACTACATGTTCTACGTCGCGCACACGAAGAACGCCGTCGGCCGCTTCTACGAAGTCCAGAGCTACGGCCCGGACGTCGTCGAGAACCTGCGGATGGGGACGAGCGCGACGAGCCGCGAGTGGTACCGGCCGAACCCGCCGCTCCCGTCCATCAAGTGGGGGCCGCGCAACAACACGAACATTCAGCAGTCGGCGCTGCTCATCGCCCTGAACTACGTCGCGAAGAACCGCGAGACGTTCCTCGAGAACTACTGGATCAAGAACCAGCGGGCCGTCACCAGGGGCCGCACCCAGGCGCCCTTCGCCTGGGTGATCCCGGCCGCCCAGCGGCGCAAGGCCGAGGCCGCGGACCTCGTCAACAACTTGCGGCGGCAGGGCCTCGAGATCTCGCGGGCGGACGCGGCGTTCAAGGCCGGCACGCTCGACGTCTGCGCGGGGGACTACGTCGTCCGCGCGGATCAGCCCTACCGGACCATGGCCGAGATGTACTTCAGCCTGCAGAACTTCGCGCCGGGGAACCCGAGGCCGTACGACGACACCGGCTGGACCATGCAGCTCATGCGGAACGTCGAGCTCGTGCCGGTCGGCGACAAGAGCGTGCTCGCGCAGCCGATGACGCTCGTGTCGGCCGAGGTGCGGGCGCCAGGCGGCATCGAGGGATCGGGCCCGGTGATCGTGGTCGATCACACGAGCGACAACGCCATCGTGACGTTCCGCTTCAGGCACGCCGCGGTGAAGATGCTGGCGGCCGAGGAGGACTTCACGCTGGCGGGGCGCCGGTTCCGCGCCGGGGCCATCGTCGTGCAGGGCGCCGACCGCGCGGCCATCGAGCCGACGCTGAAGGAACTCGGCCTCTCCGCGTGGGCCGTGGCCGCCCCGCCCGAGGTGAAGACGCACGACCTCGACGTGCCGCG
>CAZBIP010000397.1:0-1068 GCA_964491885.1 uncultured Vicinamibacterales bacterium | reverse complement strand
GACATCCGGGGCGGGATGGGCATCGAGGGCCTGATGAACCTCTATCAGTTCGTCAGGGACGGCGGCCTGCTCATCACGGAGGGCGCGACCTCGACGATCTTCCCCGAGTACAAGCTCGTGAACGGCGTGACCGTGGAGAGCCCAACGGGGCTCCTCGTGCGCGGGTCGATCGTGCGCGGCATCGTGGCCGACGCGAAGAGCCCGATCGTCTACGGCTGGGACGGCGCGCAGTTGCCGGTGTACTTCAGCCAGGACCCCGTGCTGGCCGTCGGCGGCTTCGGCGCGGGCGGCGGACGGGGCGGGGCAGCGGCGGTTCAGATTCCCGGCGTCGGGATGACGGTCGCGCCGAATGCCGCGTCCACGCAGAAACTGTCGCCGTGGAAGCCGGAGAAGCGATCGGAGGAAGAGATCCACGCCGCCCAGGCCGCTGCTGGCGCCACGAGCGGAGGCGCGGGCGGAGGGCGGAGCGCGGCTGCGAGTGCGGCGGGAACCGGCCAGGCCGGCGGACGCGGCGCGACCGGAGGCGGAACGTTCGGGGGATTCGGAGCCGATGCGCCGCGGGTGATCCTGCGCTTCCCGTCGAACCCGGACGAGATGCTGCTGTCCGGCGTCCTCGTCGGCGGCCAGGCCCTGGCGAACCGGGCGCAGGTGGTGGACGCGCCGATCGGCTCCGGACACGTCGTGATGTTCGCCATCCGGCCCTACTGGCGGTGGCAGACCCAGGGCACCTACTTCCTGGGCTTCAACGCCATCCTGAACTGGAATGATCTCGGGGTGGGTAGATAGAAGTCAGGAGTCAGGAGTCAGAAGTCAGAAGTCAGAATGCGGAAGTCCCCACGGAGCCACGGGTCTTCGAATAGAATCCAGAATCCAGAAGTCAGAATCCAGAATCGGAATTCGCGATGGAGCCCCGGGTCTTGAGACCCGGGGTCAGCAACCCAGAATCCCTCATGGAGCCCCGGGTCTTGAGACCCGGGGGCAGGATTCAGAAGGGACCGCGCTGTCAGCCGCCAGCGAGCGTGATGCGGCGGACGCGAGGGAGCGTGGCGCCGGCAACGCGCGGTGTGA
>CAZBIP010000396.1:0-3257 GCA_964491885.1 uncultured Vicinamibacterales bacterium | reverse complement strand
GCCGCGCGCACCAGTCGGCCGCCCAGCCGCCGGCGACGTTGCCGGCGAGGCCTGCGATGACCGTCACCAATCCGGCGGTGTACGCCGCGGTTTCGAACGCAAATCCGCGTTCCTCGACGAGCCAGGTGACGCCGTGGATGGCGGCTGCCGAGCCGTAGGCCAGGCAGGCCGCCCCGAGGACCGTCAGGCCGAAGGCTGGCCGCTCGCGGAGCGCGCGGCGCAAGTCGCCGGCAATCGCCCCGAACGACGTCGCGGCATCGGCGCCTCCGCCTGGGCGGGCGACGCCCTCCGCCCCGCGGCGCAACGGCTCGCGGACGGCCCACAGGAGCGCCGCGGCCAGGATCCCGATGATGCCCAGCGCGTAGAAGCAGGCCCGCCAGCCGAACCGTGGAGCCACGAACCCTGCGACGAGGAGGCTCAGCGCCGTGCCGGCGGGGAGGCCGGCGTAGTAGATGCCCGTTGCGAGCCCGAGCCGTTTCGACGGGAACGCGTCGGCGAGCATCGACAGCGCCGCGGGCGTAAGCGCCGCCTGGCCGACGCCGACGAACACGCGCGCCGCGGCCAGGTGCGCGAAGCCGCGCGCCGCGCCGGAGACAGCGGTCATGGCGCTCCACAGGGAGACCCCGGCTGCGACAATCACGCGTCTCGGCCACCGGTCGGCGGCGATGCCGAGCGCCATGCCGGCGACGGTGTAGCACACGACGAAGGCGAAGCCGGCCAGCAGGCCGATCTGCGCGCGCGTCAGGTGCAGGTCGGCGATGAGCAGCGGCGCCAGGCTGCCGATGAGCTGGCGGTCCACGAAGTTGAGGACGTTGAATCCCGCCATCAGCCCGAGGAGCGCCCAGGCTCGCCGCGGGACCGTCGCGGCTGGCGCGGCCGGCGCAGGGGGCGGGTGAGGGCCGCTGGTCATGGAGCCCCGATGATAACCCGGCCCCTCGGCTCCCGGCGTTCCGGTATAGACTTCAACGATTCCCGTCCCGCCGGCCGTGCGCCGGCCCGTCGCGCAGGAGCCGCCGATGCCCGAATTCCAGAAGCACCTGTACCTGATCCTGCACCCCAACGAGGCGCTCGTGGCGTCGCAGCTGTCGCCCGAGGCGTTCGGCGCCCACTATTCCATCGGCAGCCCGCGGCACTTCACGGGCAAGGTGATCTTCGCCGAAGTGGACGCCGGCTACCGGCACGAGTTCCTGCGCATCGACGAGTACCTCGCGCAGACGGAGTCGGCGGACCCGGGCAAGCCGAAGCGCACGAAGTTCGTGAAGTCGTACCGCGTGCTCGAGCACGTCGACCTCGCGGCGCTGCAGCGGCTCTACCTCGTGACGACCGACGGCGCGGTGCTGGGCCTCGACCAGAGCGAGGAGCCCGCCGACCAGGGCCGGCCGGGGCGCATCCGCATCTACCAGGAGATCTGCCCGCTTCGCCTCGTCGTCGCGTCGAGCCTGGAGCCCCGGGCGTTCGGCGCGTACATCACGAGCGGCACGTGGTCCAAAGGCGCGCCCAAGATCTGCTTCGCGCAGTGGGACGTGGATGCCGAGGCCATCGTGAACCGGCGCGACGTGCTGTCGCACAGCGGCCAGCTGCCCAACGTCAACCCGGCGAACCTCTCGAACGCCCTCCGGGAACTGGCCGAGATCCCCGGCAAGAAGAGCAAGACGCTCAGCCTCAACGGCAACCTCGACCTGACGAGCTTCAAGAACATCCAGCCCGGCTTCTACTTCTCCGAGGGCGACCGCCTGCTCTTCTACCGCATGCCGACGATGGAGGAGCTGCACGACAAGCACCGCGCCTGGTGGCGGCACCTGTAGCCACGCGAATCGGTGACGCTTTCCAATTCCAGCTCTCCATCCCGGAATCGGAGAGCGACACCCTGCCGTCACCCGCGTGGGCGCGCGCCGGGGCGCGGGTCCTGCCGGCGACTATCCACCGAGCGCCCTCTTCATCCGATCGAGGGCCTCGGCGAGCGTCGCGCGCGTGCAGCCGAAGTTGAGCCGCGCGAACCCCTCGCCGCCGGGGCCGAACCACGCGCCGTCCTGCAGGGCCACCCGCGCGCGCTCGAGGAAGAACCGGTGGGGGCTGCCGTCGATCCCGCAGCGCCGGCAGTCCAGCCAGGCCAGGTAGGTCGCCTCGGGCACGGTCATCCCGACCCCAGGCAGTTCGCGCCGCACGTAGTCGGCCACGAAGTCCCGGTTCGCCGTGAGGTAGGCGATGACCTGCTCCAGCCACTCCCCGCCGTCCCGGTACGCGGCGAGCGTAGCGGTCAGGCCGAGGTTGTTGACGTCCGAGAACCACTCCGACTCCCCGCCGGCCAGTCGTCCGCGCAATTCCGGATCGGTCACGACGGCGAACGAGCAGCGCAACCCGGGCACGTTGAACGTCTTGCTCGGTGCCATGAGCGTCACGCACCGCCGTTCGATGTCGGGACCGAGGGACGCGATTGGCGTGTGGGCGTAACCGGGGAAAACGAGGTCGCAGTGAATTTCGTCCGAGCAGACGAGGATGCCGCGGCGAAGGCAGATCGCGGCCAGGCGCTCGAGTTCGTCGCGCCGGAACACGCGCCCGACGGGGTTGTGCGGGTTGCACAGGATGAAGACGCGCGTGCGGTCGGTCACCGCGGCCTCGAAGGCGTCGAAATCGATTTCCCATCTCCCGTCCGGCGCGGCGACGAGCGGCGCCTCCTGGCGCGCCGACCCGTTGTGCGCGGGGGCGCCGAGGATGGGCTGGTACACGGGCGGCTGGACGAGGATGGCGGAGCCCTCCGGCGCCGCGACGCGGCAGACGCGATGAAACGCCGACACCACGCCGGTCCCGAAGACGATGGCCTCGGGCGGCACCCGCCATGAATAGAGCCGCGCCAGCCGATGGACGATGACCTCGCGGAGTTCGGGCGGCTCGTAGCAGTAGCCGAAGACGCCGTGATCCACGCGCGAGTGGAGCGCCGTGATGACGGGCTCGGGCACGCGGAAGTCCATGTCGGCGGTCCAGAGCGGCAGCACGTCCGGGCCGTAGACACGCCACTTGGTGCTGTCGGATCCGACGCGATCGAGGGGCTGGTCGAAGTCGTAGCGCATGGGGGAACTATACAGGCAGGGGCTGGGGGCTGGGGGCTGGGGGCTGGGGGCAAGGGGCGAGGGATTCGCCCTTCGACTCGCCGCTCACGCGGCTCGCTCAGGGTGCGCCGTTCCGGCGCAGGGCCAGGGATGGCTGCCGTGTGCGATGATGAAGCGGCGATCTTCCACCACTACGACGCGGCGTCCGGC
>CAZBIP010000395.1:0-3266 GCA_964491885.1 uncultured Vicinamibacterales bacterium | reverse complement strand
GGCTGCCCGCGGCCAAAGACATGGTGGGAAGACCCGGCGCGCATTATAGCGCCGCCGCGCCTGCGACGCGGTATCCGGCGCGTGCGAAAACTGCCACTCACGGCCGCCATCGGGTGTGACGTTTCTTCCACCCCCGATCGCGGCTCTCCGGAAACCCCGACGATTCGCTCCCGAAACGCGTTGTCGCGCGAGTCGCTCCGATGGCACGCCATGTGCGGGCCCTTCGACCGTTCGGCAAGCTCAGGGTCGTCCCGGGCAGGACCCAGCGGTGATGAGCTCAGGGCGAATCCGCCCGAGCCGAGCGGATTCGAGGACGATGTATGATCCAGCCCATGCCGAGGGTGCCGCCCTTCGATCGGCCGGCGACCTACGACGATCTCGCCGCCCTGCCCGACACCCTCGTGGCCGAGATCGTGGATGGCGAACTTCACGCGTCCCCTCGCCCGGCGTCGCCGCACACCCGGACCGGATCGTCGCTCGGCGGCCTGCTCGTGCCCCCGTTCGACCACGGACGTGGCGGTCCGGGTGGCTGGTGGATCTTGGATGAGCCGGAACTCCACTTCGGACGGGACGTGCTGGTTCCCGACCTGGCGGGATGGCGGCGGTCGCGCATGCCCAAGTACGAAACGTGCGCCTACTTCACCCTCGCGCCCGACTGGGTGTGCGAGATCCTGTCGCCGTCGACGGCGCTGCTCGACCGCGCGAAGAAGCTCGAGGTGTACGCGCGCGAAGGCGTGGCGCATGCGTGGCTGATCGATCCCGTGGCGCGCACGTTGGAAGTGATGCGTTTGGAGCACCGGCGCTGGACGGTGCTCGCCACGCATGCCGGCGCGGAGACGGTGCGCACAGAACCGTTCGCCGAGATCGCGATCGAACTGCAGGCGCTCTGGGCCGACTGACCGCCACCCGCCTCGGCGCGGCAAGCTGCGCCCTGCGCCGGAACGGCGCACCCTGAGCGAGCCGCGCGAGCGGCGAGTCGAAGGGCGAATCCCGAACCCCGAATCCCGTCTGGCGGGCGAGCAGGTATCGATCGAGCCCGCCTACCGTGCGGGCACCTTCGCCTTCAGCTCCTCGAACCAGTTCAGGATGACGTTGACGTGCGTGACGGGCGGCAACGGCGGATACGGGAGGCGCTGGACGACATAGAAGTGCTCGCCGTCCGGTGACACGGCGTGCGAGCGCATGGGGGCGCTCGGGAACAGGAGGTCGGGACCGAACTCGAACAGGGGCCGCGGCGTGCCGATGCGGACCGGTGTGCCGGGCGTGACGTCGGCCACCATCATCCGGCCGCCGGTATCCTGGTTGCTCGGGCCGACGAAGTACAGCTCGCGTCCCCCCTTGCCCCAGGCGGGACAGGAGCCGCCGTCGACGGACACCCGCTGGACGGGGCCGTCGCCCGGGTACGCGCGCACGTACACCTCGTGCCGGCCTGACTCGTCCGACGAAAAGGCCAGCCACTTGCCGTCCGGCGAGAACTCCAGCGAGTGCTCGCGAGACGGCGTCCGCGCGAGGATCCTCAAGCTCGCGCGGGCCCCGTTGATGGTCGCCACGGCGAGATCGGATCCCACGATCATCGCCAGTTCGCGGCCGTCCGGGCTCCATGACGAGGCGCCGAAATCCGTCGACGGACCGGGGTCCTGCGCGTCTTCGGCCACGAGGATCTCGGGGGCGCCGCCACGATCCGGACGATGCCACGCCACCGTCCGCCTGCCGCCGCTCCTCCAGGAGAACGCGACCCTCTGGCCGTCCGGTGTCCACCTGCCGAGGTCCGCGTCCCCGTCCAGCACGAAGGGGTCGAGGCGCCCGCTCTCGGGGTCCAGCAGCCAGAGCGAGATCATGGTCTGCGACCGGCCCGGTTCGGCGTGGGAGACGACGGTGACGGCCAGGCGCTTGCCGTCGCGCGAGAGGCCCAACCCCGGCGCATAGAACCGGGGCGGGGCTTTGAGCGGCGAGACGCGGCCCCTCCGGTCCACCGAGACAATCGCCCGCGGTGGGAAGGGCACGATGCCACCCGCGACCCAGGCGAGGGCGCCGGCCGGCGACACCGCGAACTGCCCCGCGCCCGTGAGGGTGACGGGGTGGATCGCGGTCAGGGCGCGCGCGACGCCGTCGACGAGCGGCACCTCCTTGCCGCGGAGCTCCAGGCGCTCGGGGTCGAACGGCACGGCAAACAGCTTCTCCTGGCGCAGGAAGACGAGGTGTCCGGTCGGCACGTACCGCGCGTCGCCCGCGTCCTCGATGAGCGTCCGGCGCTCTCCTGTCGCCAGCGTTTCTGCGACCACTTTCTCGCCGGTGCTGACGATACCCGCCCGCGCGGTGTAGAGGATGGCCCGGCTTCCGGGCAAGGGGTGAGGCAGCGTGGAGTTCCACTCGCCCTGGCGCACCGGAATGGCCCATCGCGCGTTGCCGTCTGCCGGCACGAGGCCGATCCCCAAGGGGCCGCCGCCGAGTATGAGCGCGCCCCGGTCGTCGAGCGCCGCCCCGAGCGGCGGGAAGGGGTCGCCGGTCATGCCCCAGCGCAGACCGGGATCGCGCACGTTCTCGATGGCGAGGCCCTCGCGCAGGGGCGCGCGCTTCAGCGCCCCGATCGCCCAGAACACGACCGACTGGCCGTCCGTGGAGACGACGGGGATCTGCGCGCCGTCGGTTCCGGGAATCGGCTTCGCCTCGTCGGCGTCGAGCGGCCGGACGTAGAGTTGCTGGACTCCGCCCTTGCGACCGACGAAGACGAGGCTCCGCCCGTCAGGCGTCCACGCGAGCGACGTGTGGGATCCGCCGATGCTCCGATCCCAACGCCAGGACATCGCGCCCCATCCTCCGCCGGCGAGTTCGTCGGCGGGGCGGACGTCCAGCGACAGGTGAACGGGCCTCGGCGTCAGCGTCTCGTGCGGCTGCACGAGCGACAGGAGCGCCGCGCCGGCAACGGCGCAGGCCACGCCGAAGATCGACGCCCCCGCGAGCGTGCGCCAGCGGGCGCGCCGCGGCTGGGCGGCGAGAGCCGCTGGCGTCGTGGCCGACGCGCACGTGTCACGCAGCCACCGCAGCTCGTCAGCGACGTCGTGCGCGGTGTCCCAGCGACCGTCCGGGTGCTTCGCGAGGCACTTTGTCACGAGGCGTTCGAACGCGGGCGGCGTGAGCGGCTGGAGCGTCGCGAGCGCCGGCGGTTCGGCGTTCATGATGTTGCCGGCGAGGCTCATCTGGCTCTCGCCCTCGAACGCCCGCCGCCCCGTCACCATCTCGTAGAGGATCGCGCCGAGCGCCCAGAG
>CAZBIP010000394.1:0-3272 GCA_964491885.1 uncultured Vicinamibacterales bacterium | reverse complement strand
CTCTCAACACACCGTCCGTTCAGCACATAGAATACCGGATGGCTTGAGTTTCCGCCCCGCGACCCAATCCAGCTATCCGTAAAGTGACTGGGGATATTGCCGCCATACAGCTCTTTATCAGTTAGGAAAGGCCAGTTCAGAACTGCCCAGTTGTGCCGGTCCAGCCAGATGGTTGGCAGCCCCAGGGCCACGCCGTCCAACGTCGCGTAATCCATCAGGTTGGTGGGCATCAGGGACACGGGCACCACAGAGGACGGCAAATCCTCGTTCAGCAGGCAGATGCTAAACCCACCCGCGACGTAAGCGGACACGTTTGTTTCCGGCCACTCATACGACATGTTCCAGTAGTCGTACTGCTTCATCGAATACCGCCAGTGGACATCGTTGTTGGTCCCTACAAAGCGGAACCAGGTCACGTAGTTGGTCTGGTAAAAGTAGGAAACGTGGTTGCTGTTCTGCGCGTAAACGTGGTTCGTAAACGGAGTCCCGCTCGGGCCGGCGTCCAGCCAGTCCACCCACTCGTAAGTAGCCGCCTGCGGCACGGCCCACTTCGGCGGCGGGGCATGGCCGTGCGTGATGGTGAAACGCGGCGTGATGAGTGCGCAGCGGCGCTGATACAGGCCATTGGAGTGCAGTATCCCTCCTGCGTTCCATGAAAACATCACCGGCCCGTTGCTGCTGTAGTAGCCCATGACCACGCTGTTAATCCCGAGCTTGTCCTTCCACAAGAACGTCTCCGGCCAGGTCACAGTCTGCGCATCCTCCCAGGTGAAGTCCTCACTCCAAAGCCACGGGTTGAGCCCGAAACAGAGCGCCCTTTGATTGTCCAGATTCGTCACTCCAACCATTTGATTCACCTGCGGCCTAATCTCATTGATGAGCGCCAGCGGCAGAAACTTCTCGGCCTTCACTACCAGGCTCACATTCTGCCCGCCCATCCTCAGCTTCGGCAGCGCCGACCGGCACTCGCCCGGCATTCCAACCGTCACCGTCGCTACTTGAGACGTGAAACTGTTGCCTGTAACCGTGGCCACAACCCAGTAAGAGGCGGGCTCCCCAGTAACCTCCGTGGTCCGATAGCTGTAGGCGCGAGTCGTCGCACCCGGCACGGCCTCGCCTCCCAAATACCACTGATAGGTATAGCCATACACTTGCTCACTCTGAACAACCACCGAGAATATCGCCTCGCAGCCCGCAGGCACCGCCAGGTCTTTAGGCTCCACTAGAAAAGGAAATGCGGCGCTCGACGCCCACTCCCACGCCAGCAGTAATGTCAGTAACCCCCAGCGCATCACCACGCCTCCAGTGTCGCCCGCTTCCAGGCGTTTGTCCCTACACTGATATACACGTAGTCCCCGTCCACGCAGACCAGCCCCGACCCGCGCCCCCAGGTCGTCGAGTTGGTCGCCGCGATGGTCCTCGGCGTCAACTCCAGCACCCCGTTCAACGTCCCAAACGAAGGAGTCCCGTCATCAATCGCAATCCGAAAGAACCCGTAGTCCGCGTTGGGCACCGTGAAAGCCACCTCCAGCGTGTCGTTGGTCGCCGTGGCCGTGCTCGACAGCCGCGACCAGGCCGGCGACTTCGCCGTGTGCGAAAACAACACCCTCGGCACGCTCGACGTGTAAGCCGCCGGCAACGTCACCAGCACATTGGTCAGGCTGCTCACCACCACCGAGTATTCCGTCTGGTCAACCGACACCGACGGCGGCCCCGCCACGCTCCACACATTCGTCCCGGTCCACACCCAGTCCAGGCTGTCCGCGTTCGTCGTCGCCGTCGCCGTCCGCTTCCATTCCGCCGTCAGCCGTTCCCCGTAGCCCCCCAGGTCCACCTCCGATTTGGCCGGGATCGAGGCCCAGTTCGTTTGATTCCGCACCGCCCGCCACGCCTCATTCGTCACCGTCCGCAGCGGCGCCGCCGCATCCGCCAGCTTGGGCCGGTCCACAATCAAAATCTGCCCGCGAGTAAAGTTGGTCTTGCCGAATCGCTCCGGCTCGGTCCAGGAATACAGCCCCAGGTTGGTGATCCCCATTGGATCGCTGCTGCCGGGCTCCGTTATGATATGAATCACCCCCACCGTTACCTCCGCGTTGGTCATCGCTTTGCTCCAGTTGGCCCCGTCCAGAGTCCAGGCGACGTCAAAAAGAGCAGGCCCAAAGTTTTGAAATGACGCACCCGCAAAACCATTGCTTAGCACAATCCCCAGGTTGTTGGTCACGTCTGTGAGCTCGATCGCGCCATTGGTGGACCAGGCCGCATACGTGTCGCTGTTCAGGATCACCTCCGAATTGGTGACGTTCAGAAACCCGCCCGCCGCCACCTGCTCCAGCGTCACCCCGCCCGCCGCATCCGCCCACTCCGTCGCACCATCCACCGCCGTGAGCACCTGTCCCGCCGACGCGGTGTTGGTCCCCAGCCTCGCTAACGGCACCGTGCCGGAAGACAACTCGGAAGCGTTGAGGTCGGTTAGCAGTAACCCTTTCCCGGCGAACCCACCCGACGCCATCACCGGAGCATCGCTCTGCCAAGAGACAATCAGGTTCGGTTCATTAGTGGATGTCTCCCCCAGCAGTACAAAATACTTGTCCATTGGAATAGTATTTGTGCCAATGGTTACTTCTCCACCGCCAGCCGCCGGAGTAGCCCAGTAAAGATTCGTGTTGCTGTCCAGAGTCAGCACCTTATCGGCTGCGGGCGGATTGGTCGTGCCGAGAGAGCGCGCCGGGATGTTCGTGGCGAATATGGTCCAGATCGCGCCGTTGGTCGTATAGTCCAACCCGTCGCCGAAGGCCAAGACCGCCCCATCAGTCGGTGTCTGGCCGTTCACCCCATAGCCTCCGAAGGTGTAGTTGGTGGTCCAATAAAACCTTGCGCAATCTCCCAACTCATTGGTCAGCCCTTGGACACTGCCGAACTGAGGCGGACTCGTCATAAAGTAGAAGTTTGTCGAACCTGCAACGGCTGTGTTGGTGAAGTTGTAGTACTCGTCAAGCCCATCAAAGACTTCCCGACGAATCAAATCTGTCCCCGCATTGGTGTACAGAATCGTTTCCCAAATTCCGTCAATCCATTGCGTGTGCCAGGCATAAAGTCCGTCAGCAATGTCGTCGGTGACTATCGAGAGGATGTAGATATTCGTCCCCTGCGTCTTGGTATAAACCGGCTCGAAAGTATTGGTGCCGCCCACATAATCCGGCTCGACCAGCCGCAACGCCGTCGTCGCTTGCGTCGTCGCCGTCCCCGTCCCCGGCACATACCCCAGCGCAGTC
>CAZBIP010000393.1:0-3289 GCA_964491885.1 uncultured Vicinamibacterales bacterium | reverse complement strand
GACCCTTCGCGACGTGGCTCCGACCGTGCTCAAGGTGCGGGGCGTTCGCGACGAGACCCTCAACGTCACCGATACCGACGGCGATGGCCTCGCCGACGCCGATGATCGACTGCCCGTCGACGAGGCGCGCCTCGGCACCGACCCCGCGAACCCTGACACTGACGGCGACGGCCTGAACGATCTCGACGAGTTCTGCAATCGGTGCAATATGGTTGCTTGGCTTAAACCTACCTATACGATCGAACAGGATCAGGTTTTTCTCGATATCGTCTGCATCTGCCTGAATGCGACTGTCGCAGACGGCACCGCAATTCGCGTCGCTGTGCTACAGGCCAAGAATGTAGCGATGGCCGATGGTAAGCATCTCATAGAGCCAAAATTTCTGATACGTGGCGTTGATCGATACATACTCCGAAACGATGAGAATTCCATTCATCTCGCTCTCTTGATCTGCTCAGATTCACTGGAAGCGGGCGTCTTTGAGTCACTTCCGCATCAGGAGCATTTCCCTTACATCCTGCTCCATATTCAGCTAAACTCTTATCCGAGAAACTTGGGTTTCCGCAGGTATCGTGATTTCTGGGGCACGGAGGATCGAAAAGATATCGAGATCATCTGTTTGAATTGGGCAAAGGATTCTGAGTTGCTTGGGGACAGTATTCTTTTTGGTGCATCAGCATGGTATTTCAAGACCCAAAGCACAGTTGCAACCGATGATGAGATCAACAAAGCGCATAAACTAGGTGCTTACTACGCGGAAAGCAGGAGCAGGTACTTCCACTGTCAGCTCTTAAACTACTCAGAGCATGTCTTTCATATGCGTTCCGACAAGGTATGTCAGGTGCGGAGCGCACGGGCAACGCACAGAACAAGAACAGGCCCACGCGCCATTGCGACATTATCCTGGGATAGCGCTATCTCTGATTGGAGACCAGCCCAGCCTGACGATGGTTTCCGCCGATTCTGCGACGAAATCGGCGCGGATCTTACTCCACTCACTGATGTGGAGATGTCGCCTGCCAACAGGGAGCGCTTGGTATGTCTTTCAAATTTCGCAATTGATACAACACGCAAGGCTCCCTGGCCCCATGTTCGCTCACTCAAAAGTTTCGAGATGACTCAAGATGAAGTCTGCCATCGCGTCACATTCTGCCATGACCCCGATGCGGGTAGCTGCGAACAACGCCGTGTATGGCTTCAAAGGTTTGCCACGCTCAAGAACGAGATTCTTTCGGGCGCAGTACAGTTCCCGCCGCACCTTCAAAAGTTGCAGATTGGCGGAGAGATCCGGTATCCCGCTGTTCCAGATAAGATGTCGTTTAATGTGGTCGGTACGGACGGAGGATTCCCATCGACATTCGTATTCATAGGTGATGCATCAGAGCAGTATGCGCGACAGGTACTGGACCGAATCTCAGACATTGTCAGCGATGCAAAGAGGTCGCTTGTTGTGTGGTTCAGGCAGAACGGCCAAATCACATATGTTTTCCCAGGTGGTCTCGACTCTATAGATGCGGACCTTTATGAAAGCAGTAGATCAATACTGAGGGAGGATCACTCATGAACATAGACGAAGTTCGAACTATCGTACGCGATAGATTTGGCGAAGCAGATCAGCTCCGCGAGGCAATATTCAAGGCATCACCACGTTTAGGCAACACCCAGTTTTCTTTGTGGATCTTTGACTGTACTCAATCTATCACAGGGAACAGTTTTGATCTAGAAACCTATTAGGATGAGTTACTTAGAAATGAGTTCTACCGCGTCACTGGTTCGCTGCAATGGAATTTATACTGCTATTTCCTGTGTGATGAAGATCGGTTGGATGGGTTAGCGGCGAACGGAACCATTGCGGCTATAGAGAGAGACACGACTTACGCACGTAAGTTCGTGCGCACTCCAAAAATGCTTCGTAATGACTTCGAATCCCTTTCTGCAATTTCTAAACCAACCACTTCGGAGTTTCCGAAGGACATCGCTGCATTGTGGCAACAGAAGCTCGCCGACAGTGGACTTTCATCCATTTATTCCGACCTCTCCTACACCGAAATAGTTCGAAGAATAAAATCAGGAGAGCTTATTGATGAGATGGAGAACGATAGCTACACGACCACGGAACTGCCAGAGGTACATGTTGATACCATTGACGCCATCGATCTAGATGGCTTTAGGCAACGCCCCAGAAAACGCCAATTTGAGTTTGGGCAGTGCAATCTGATTTACGGTGTCAATGGGGCTGGGAAGACATCACTTCTGGAGGGGATTGAGGCGTGGATGTGCGGTAGGCATCGTCGAAATTTGGACATTCCAATCCCCCCTAAGTGCTTGAAAGTCAAGCTTAACGGTTCTACCGTATGGCTACCTGGACCAGTAGCAGACGTATCGATTTATCGCCAGCGTGATCATGCATGGTATGGGAATTACCAAGCGCGTAAGAACGACCTCTATGCAAATTTTGCACGTTTTAGTTACTTCGATGCAGATGCAGCGGCACGTTTGGAAATCACTGAAGACGCTCGGGAAATCGAATACGCTCTCTCACACCTGGTCCTTGGGGAAACTGCTACTAAGATTGCAGAGCATATAAAAAAGATCCTTCTGATGTTGCAGAAGGAAGAGCGTGAGACTAGCCGCACAATAAGAGATGCGCAAGAAACCATGAAGGCCGCCCAAGATACTAATGCCTCCTTGAGGGTGCCTACCGAAACACGTAGACGTGCGTACGAAAAGCTTACAGAGCAGCTTCAGGCTGCAGGCTGGCGAGCGGAACCTCCTCAGGATTCTGCTGATGGATGCCTTTTGCTACTCACGACTATCAACGGGCTGAAAGCCCGTATGGATTCAATTCTAGCAGATCTTTCTTGGATTGGAAGTCCCTCCATCGACAATAACGAGAAGGAACGGCAGGCTCTCATCAAATGTACTACAGGAATCCAAGCTATTAGGCATGAGATCGCGGACCTTAAAAAACAGCAGGTCGAATCTACACGCAACGTTGATGTTTTTGCAAAGTGGGAGGAGCTGTTGCAGCGGTGCCTTGATTACGTTCAAGCAGGAGCTATGGGGCTCCTTGGTAGTGTGGGAGAGCAAGCACGCGTGGAAAATCGGAAAAAGAGCCTGACTGCAGCCGCTAAAGCACTTGCTAATATCGACATCACCCAATTTGAGGGTGTGACGGAAACCGGAGGAGATATGGCGATCCGCATACGGCACGACCTCAATCAACATTCAGATAATACCGCTAAAGCCAGACAAACAGTCGCGTATCTTGAATCAGTTCACGGGAGAA
>CAZBIP010000392.1:0-3295 GCA_964491885.1 uncultured Vicinamibacterales bacterium | reverse complement strand
GTCATCTTCTTGTAGGGAAAGTGCCCGAGCTCCATCGGGACGACGTGGCCGTTGACGATGAGCGCGGTGCCGAGGCCGGTGCCGAGGCCCAGGAAGAGCATCGTGCCGCCGTGGTAGCTCCCGATGGCCTGCATCACGGCGTCGTTGACCAGCTTGACCGGCTTGCGGAAGGCCGCGCGGAAATCGAAGCCGGCCCATCCCTTGCCGAGGTTGATCGGCTCGGCCACGACGCGGTTCCGGTGCACGACGCCGGGGTAGCCGATCGACACGACGTCGTATTGCCAGTCCTTCGTGAGCGCCCGGACGCCTGCCATCATCTTGCGGGGCGTCAGCTTCGGCCCGGAGGGGAACTTCCGCGCCTCCTTGTGCCCGCTCACGAGGAGCTTGACGTTGTTTCCGCCGACGTCGATGACCAACACTTTGCGGCGTGCGCGCATCGCGTTTCTCCCAGGCGGCCGGCCGCCGCCGTTGGAGGAAGTGTGCCACAACTGCGGCCCGGCGGGCACCGCGCTCGACCTGGGGCTCGACCCGGGCCCGCGCGGACGGCGGCCGGAGCCGGCTGGGCTATGATGGGCGGACTCCGAGCCGCGAGCGAGCGCCCATGGACACGCCGCAGACCCTGCAGGACTCCCTGTATCGCGTTCCCTACCACTACCTGCCCGTGGTGGAGGGTGGCCGCTTCTCCCAGCACGAGTACTGGTCGTGGGGGTACCGCTATCTCGGGAGGCTGCACGTCACGCTCGCGCTGCTCGAGCAGCATCCCTTCGAGTCGCTGCTCGACATCGGCTGCGGCGACGGCCGGTTCCTGCGGGAGGTGCAGCAGCGTTTTCCCGGAAAGCGGCTTCTCGGCATCGATGGCTCGGCGGCGGCCATCCGCTGGGCACAGATTCTCAATCCGGACGTGCGCTTCGAGCACCTCGACGTCCTCGACCGCACGCACGACGAGCGGTTCGACGTGGTGACGCTGCTGGAGGTCATCGAGCACGTGCCGCCGGCCCGGCTCCCGGAGTTCCTGCGGGCCGCGGCGCGGCCCCTCCGGCCGGGGGGACGGCTGATCCTCACGACCCCCCACACGAACATGCGCCTCGATCCCCGGCACTACCAGCACTTCGACAGCGCGCGCCTTCGCGAACTGCTCGAGGCGGACTTCGACGGCGTCGCGTGCACCCCCTTCGACTACATCGACTGGCGGACCCGCGTGCTGCTGCAGGCGCTGGGCGGCTCGGGCCGGTACTATCTCGTCACGCATGCGGGTCTGAACACCTGGTTCTACCGCCGGTACATGACGCGCCGCCTGAGGGGTTCCGGGGAAACGGGTTGCCACCGCCTCGCCGCCGTCGCGTGGGCGCGCGGCGACGCGCCGGCGTGGCCCGGCGACGCGGACGGGCCTGCCGCGGGGGCGCCCCGATGACATCCGTTCGCAGCGGGCTCGACATCCTGCGGGGCATCCTCACCGGGACGACCGCGTACGCCAAGCCGCTCTACGTGAACGTGGACCCGACGCACCGCTGCAACCTGCAGTGCGCCTACTGCCGCTGGCATTCCCCTTTGCTGGACGAGACGCTGCTGGACGAGAGTCTCGAACGCGACCTGTCGCCGGAGGTGTTCCGGCGGTTCTGCGCAGACGCGAGAGGGACCGGCCTTCAAACGCTTCAGTTCGTAGGCGCCGGCGAGCCGCTCCTGCACCCGGACATCGCCGGGCTGCTCGGGACGGCCAAGGCGTTCGGGTACAGGACACTGCTCTATTCGAACGGCCTCCTGCTGGACGAACAGACCGTCCGCATGCTGGTGGACGCGCAGCTCGACGTGCTCCGCGTCACCCTCGGAGACACCACCGCGGAGCAGTTCGACCGCATGCACCCGCGCGTCAAGCCGGGAGCGCTCGACCGCATCCTGCAGGGACTGGCTCGGGTCACCCGGGTGAAGCAGGAGACGACGTCGGCCACCCCGACGCTGGAGATCGGCGTCCCGCTCAGCCGCGAGGTCGTCGCCGATCTCGACACGATGATCGGGATTGCCGCGAACGCCGGGTGCGACGGACTCTTCTTCTCCGTCGTCCTGGACTTCGGCCAGGAAGAGCTGAAGCCGTTCTGCCTGGGTCCGGCAGAGGTCGAGGGCGCGTGCCGGGTGCTGCGGCAGGTGCGGGAGCGTCTCGACACGCTCGGCCTCCGGCACAACATCGATGGAGTCATCAGGCGCTACGCCCTTGGCAGACGCGTGTGGAAGGCCGTGCCCTGTTACAGCGCGTGGTACTTCACCTTTCTGCGCAGCGACGGAAAGGTCACGGTGTGCCAGCGGGGCCAGGATCCCATGGGGGATCTCAGGCTGACGCCGTTCGGCGAGATCTGGAACGGCGAGCGCTACCGCGACTTCCGCCGCCGCGCGCTTCGCGATCCGGATTCCCCGTACGACTGCGAGTTCTGTCCCCACGCGGTCAACAACCACCGCATCCACCGGGTGGTCGGCGGCCTGATGCCGGTCTTCGGGCAGCGGCGCATGCCCGTGCGGCCCTGATCACTCGGAGTTGTCGCGGCTGCGGGCGCAGGAGTCGGACGGACCATGACACGAGAGCCGGCGGCTCGCTTCGTCGTGATCAAGCCGACGCTGGCGTGCACCGCCAACTGCCCGACGTGTTCCCTGCGCCGCCTCCTGCATGCCGACGCCAGGAAGGAGGCCGCCCTCGGCCTCGACGACTGGCGGCAGGTCCTCGAGGACGCCGTGGCGCTCGGCGCGATGCAGTTGACCATCAGCGGCGGCGAGCCCACGCTCTACGGGCAACTTGCCGGACTGGTCCGTGCCGGCAAGCGCCTCGGCCTGCGCGTGAGAGTCAACTCCAACGGCAGCCTGATCACCGAGGCGTACGCCCTGTCCCTGCTGGACGCGGGACTGGACGTCATGTGCATCTCGTTGTACGCCGCGAGCCCCGAGCGGATGGCGGCGATGCGCGGCAATCCAACCCTGTGGAAGAAGGCCACCGACGCGATCAGGATCCTCGCCGCCCTCGAGCGCGACTACCCGGCCTTCGAGATCCGGAGCCAGACCATCCTCAGCCGCGAGAATGTCGCGGAATTCCCCGCGCTGCTGGCACTCCACGCCAGCCTCGGGTCGCGTCACGTGACCGTGTCCTACCTGGAGGGCGACTTCGACCGGCAGCACCTCCCGCGCGTCGAGGACGTGGCGCGGTTCAGGGAGGAGGTCCTGCCGGAGGCTCTCCGGGTGTGCCGCGCACAGGGGCCCCTGGCGGGGCGGCTCGCGGCGCGAAACGCCGGCCGTCTCTTCTCGCCGGCGCTCCTCG
>CAZBIP010000391.1:0-3304 GCA_964491885.1 uncultured Vicinamibacterales bacterium | reverse complement strand
CATCTGCCGTTCGACCACGGCAGGATCGGCTTCGGCCAGCGCCACGTCGAGCAGCGCCCGTGCGTACCGCATCGCGCTCGTCCGGGCGGTCATGCCCTCGCCCCCGGGGTTGGTCCCTCGACGCGGCCGAGCTGGCCCAGGTACCGATCGACAAGGCGCGCCTGGTCTTCCGCGGTCATCGAGGCCTTCACCCGCTGCGCGGCCACGGCCACGGCGAGGTCGGCCGCGTGCGCCTGGAGGTCGCGCTTCGCCACCTTCAGCTGCCAGTCGATCTCGCGGCGGGCCTGTTCGAGGAGGCGCACGCGTTCGGCGGCGGCCGCTTCCCGCACTCGCGCTTCCTCGGCTTCGGCTTCGGAGGCGCCGGCCTTCCGGATCGCCTCGAGCTCGGCGGGGAGCGTCGCCATCCTCGCTTCGATGGCCGCCAGGTCCGCGGTGGCCGCCCGGCGAACCTCGGCGGCATTCGCGAGCCCGCTGCGGATCCCGATTCCGCGGTTTCGCAGGTACCCGGCGATGGGCGACTTCAGAAAGTAAACGAGCACACCGGCGAGAATGCCGAAGTTGAACAGCCTGGCGATCGTGTCGACAACGGAGTTCCCGTGTTCGCCGCCCTCGCCGTGCGCGTCGCCGGACGCGTGCGCGTCCCCGGCAGCGTGCGCGGCAGCCGGGGCCTCGCCGGGCTGGTCGTGCGCGTCGGGTTGCGGTGCGGCCGCTGGCGCGCCGTGCGCCGGAGCCGCCGGGGGCGGGGCGGGCTGCGCCGCCGCGGGGACGGGCGCGCAGATCAGCGCCGTGACCGCGGCTGCCAGCATCAGGTTGACGACGTGTCGCATGAGGCGTGTCCTCGACCGTCGGGGCTAGCTGGGGCGCCCGAGCACTTTCGACGCGATGTCCCTGCCGAGCGCGTCCGCTTCGGCTTCGAGGGCGGCTCGAGCCTGGGAGGTCTGGGCTTCGAGTTCGGCCTTCGCCGCCGCAAGCTGCGCGTCCACGTCGGCCCGGGTCCCGGCGACGAGCTCGTTCCGATACGCGTCGGCGGCCTTCCGCCGATCGTCCAGTTGCTTGTAGAGATCCGCGCGCGCCGCTGTCACGCTCGCGTCGAACTCCGCTGTCGCGAGCCGGGCCTTCGCCGCCGCGGCTTCCGCCAGTTCCGTCGCCGACCGGATGGCCGCCTCGCGTTCGCGCATCACGCGCAGGAGGGGCCTGAACAGCACGCGATCGAGGACGATCGCGAGCAGCACGACCGCGACGACGACGAAGACGACGGAGAGATTCGGAAGCACGCCAACGACCTCGCGTCCGTCCCGGGGGTGGACGTCAAAACACCGATTCTATACGGGATACGCCGGTTGGGGCTAGTGCCGGGCTTGCCGCGCCGAAGCTGGCCGCACGGCCGCTTGGCGAAGGCGGGGACTCGGGCGGAGGCTAACTCAGTTCGATGGCGTGCGCTCCCCTTTCGATCGCCTGACCGACGCGGGCCGCGGCCACCCCGGCGGCGGCCAGCGACTGCGCGACGGCCTCGGCATGCTCCCCCGCGGCCGCCACGAGCAGGCCGCCGGACGTCTGTGGATCGTACATCAACCACACGAGGTTCTCGTCAAGGCCCCCGGCCACTCCCACGCCAAGCTCGAAATGCTCCAGGTTGCTGGCCAGTCCGCCCGGGCGGTTGCCCGAGGCCAGCTCGAGCACCCCGTCGAGGAGCGGCACGGCGCGCGCGTCGATCCGGAGCGTGACGCCGCTGGCGTCGGCCAGTTCGCTCGCGTGACCGACGAGGCCGAATCCCGTGATGTCGGTGCACGCGCGCACGCAGCCGGCTGGCAGCGCGCCGACCGCCTCCGCCGCCGCGCGGTTCAGCGTCGTCATCGAGACCACGGCGGCGTGGACGACGGCGGCGGGGGCGCGCCCGGCTTTGATGGCGGTCCCGACGATGCCCGTGCCGATGGGTTTCGTCAGGAACAGCACGTCGCCGGGCCTGGCGCCGGCGTTCGAGAGCACGCGGGCGCGATCGATTTCGCCGGTCACCGCGTAGCCGAACTTGACCTCGTTGTCGCGGATGGTGTGGCCGCCGAGCAGCGCCACGCCCGCCTCGCGAAGCTTGTCGAACCCGCCCCTGAAGACGGCTTCGATAATCGCGAAGTCGAAGTCCTTCTGCGGGAAGCCGGCGATGGCGAGCGCGGTGAGCGGCCGGCCGCCCATCGCGTACACGTCGCTGAGCGCGTTGGCGGCGGCAATCTGGCCGTAGAGGTACGGGTCGTCGACGATCGGCGTGAAGAAGTCCACCGTCTGCACGAGAGCCGGTCCCCCGGCCCACTCGTACACACCGGCATCGTCGCTGGTGCGGAAGTCGATCAGGATCCGCGGGTCCTGCTGGCGCGGAATGTGGCCCAGGACCTGGGCGAGCTCGCCTGCGGCGAGTTTGCTCGCTCAACCCGAGCAGGAGACCATTTCAGTGAGTCGCTTCGACACGTACGCTCCTTGTCAGAAGCCAGGAGTCAGGAGTCAGGAGTCAGGAGTCAGAATTCCGAATGCCGAGCTTCGACGAACCGGCGCCGAACCCCGAGCGCGTAGCTCGCAGTACGCGGCCTCCAGCCCCCGATCCCCCGTCTCTAGCCCCTCGCCCCTGGCCCCTCGTCCCTAGCCCCTAGCCCCTACTCCCTCGTGAGTATCTCGTAGATCCGGATCAACTCTTCCTCGTTCTTGAACCAGATCCGGATCTCCCCTCCCTTGCGCTTGCGGACGATCTCGACGCGGGAGCCGAGCGTGAGGCGGAGTTTGTCCTGGGCGGCGCGGGTGTCGGGGTCCAGCAGGCGTGCCGCGGCGGCCCGCTTCCCGCCTTCCGCCCCCGCCTTCGAGAGCGCGCGGGTGACGAGTTGCTCGGTTTCGCGGACGGACCAGCCGTGCGCGACGACGTCCCGCGCGAAGTTGCGCTGGGCGTCTTCCCCCTCGAGCGCGAGCAATGCCCGCGCGTGGCCCGTGGTCAGGCGGCCGGCCGAGACCTCGTCGCGGACGTCTTTCGGCAGCTTGAGCAGCCGCAGCAGGTTCGCGACCGTTGACCGGTCCTTCCCGACGGCCGTGGCGATTTCTTCGTGGCTCAGCGAGAACTCGTCGGCGAGCCGCTGGTAGGCGGCGGCCTCTTCCATCGGGTTGAGGTTCTCGCGCTGGATGTTCTCGATGAGCGCCAGCAGCAGGAGTTTCTGGTCCTGGCCGTCGGGGACGTCCCGCACCGTGACCGGGACCTTGAGGAGGCCGGCCCGCTGCGCGGCGCGCCAGCGGCGCTCGCCGGCGATGATCTGGTAGCCCTGGGGGGCCTGGC
>CAZBIP010000390.1:0-3312 GCA_964491885.1 uncultured Vicinamibacterales bacterium | reverse complement strand
GAACCTGCCCGACTGGCTGTCCCTCGCTCGACGTGGGTCGGCAGGCAATCTGGCGAGGGCGGGGGGCAAGGGACGAGGGGCAACGGGCTGGGGGCAAGGGGTCAGCGGCTTCAGCTCCGGCGCCGACTTGGCGCACTGACACGCTGCCGCGCGCCGAGAGCGGCGATGGCGATGCCGGCGAGTTCGAGGATCCAGCTGGCCTTGAGCCCGAGCACGCGGCTGCCGAGCAGTTGGTCGGTGTGGTGGAACGAGGCGGCCCTCACCAGCACGAATGCCGCGAGGAAGCCCAGGCCCAGCCCGGCGAGCTTGATCGAGCGCGACAACCTCCGCGTGAACGCGGACAGGCTGGCGACGCCGAGCGCTGCGACGAAGGCCAGTGTCGCGACGAACACGGCCTGATACTCTCGTCGGGACTCATACCACCCCTGGTCGCGGGAGACGATCCGAAGGGCCTCCGTCAGCGCGGAGTGCAGGTCGAGCTGCTTGTTCAGGCCCAGCAGGAGCAGCGCGCCGGCGAAGAGGCTCCAGAGGATGCGTTCGCGCCGCGCGGAGGCCCTGGCTTCACCGAGGCTTACCCCGGCGGTGACCGCAGCACGATAGCAGAGCCACGCGGCGGCCAGATACGCGATGACGGCCGCCCATCCAAGCACGGTCGGGTCGCCGATGCCGGGGGACCACCGGCCGATCCAGCCGGTTTCCCCCAAGCTCACAGGTCTCACGGCGCCGCAGGAGATCACGAACAGCACAGTATCAGAGGATCTCCGGTCGTGCGGCAGACTCCGGCTCCGGCTCTCCGGTCAGCCTGCCCGGGCCGGCCTGGCAGCACACACGCGGCCCCGGGTGTAGGATCTAATCAATTGGCCATGACCCTTCCAGACCCTGTCGATCTGCTCGCCTTCGGTCCCCACCCTGACGACATCGAGATCGGGATGGGCGCGACCGTCGCCAAGCACGCCGCGCTTGGCTACCGGGTGGGCCTCTGCGATCTCACGCGCGGCGAGTTGGCCAGCAACGGCACGCCCGGGGAGCGGGTCGCGGAGGGAGAGGCCGCCGCGGCGCTGCTCGGCGCGGCCTGGCGCGTGAACCTGGGTCTCCCCGACGGGGCGCTCACCGACATCGACACCCACGTCCGGGCGATCGTCGATCTCGTGCGGCGCGCCCGTCCGGCCACCATCGCGGTGCCGTTCGCGGACGATCGCCATCCGGACCACCGCCTGGCCGCGGAGCTGCTCGCGTCGGCGATGTTCAAGGCCGGCCTGCGCCGCTACCCCGGCCCCGGCGATCCCTGGCACGCCCAGTGGGTGTGCGCGTATTTCATCAACGACAGCGCGCCGCCCTCCTTCGTGGTGGACGTGTCTGACGTCTACGACCTCAAGCGGAGGGCGCTGGCGTGCCACGCGAGCCAGTTCCGGCCCGTGGCCCCGGATGCCGCGGACACGCGCCTCACGTCGCCGTTGTTCCTGCAACTCGTCGAAAGCCGCGACGCGCAGTTCGGCGCGGCGGCCGGCGTCAGGTTCGCGGAGGGCTTCGTGGTGCGGGAGCCGGTGGTGCGCCCGCTGCTCACGGACCGCTGGCCCGAGGCGGCGCGCCGCTCATGAAGATCGGCATCGTCTGTTACGCCTCGCTGGGCGGCAGCGGCATCGTCGCCACCGAACTCGCCAGGCACCTCGTGCGCCGCGGCCACGAGGTGCACGTGCTCAGCACGGACATCCCGTTCCGGCTGCGTGCCGACCCCGGCGGCGTCCTGCTCCACGCGGTCGGGACGCCCGACTATCCGCTCTTCCACGAGCCGCAATACGTGATCTCGCTGGCCACGCGGATCGTGCAAGTGGCCCGCGAGCGGCAACTCGACGTCATCCACGCGCACTACGCCGTGCCCCACGCGACGGCGGGGTTCCTCGCCCGGGAAATCCTGCGGACGGAGTGCGGCGGGCGGGCCCCGGCCATCATCACGACCCTGCACGGCACGGACATCACCCTCGTCGGCACCGACCCGGCCTTCGCGGAAACGGTCAGGTTCTCGATCGATCGCTCGGACGCCGTGACGGCGGTCTCGGAGAGCCTGCGCAGGGACACGATCGATCGCCTGCGGGCGGCCGTGCCGATCCGCGTGATCCCGAACTTCCTGGACTGCGATCGGTTCGAGCGCCGGTTCGATGCCGGTTTGAGGGAGCGGCTCTGTCCGAAGGCGGACTACGACGCCCTCGTCGTCCACCTGTCCAACTTCCGGCCCGTCAAGCGCGTGGATGCCGTCGTCGGCGTGTTCAGGCGGATCCGGGAGCGCGTGCGGGCCCGACTGGTGCTCGCCGGCGACGGGCCCGATAGCCTCAAGGTGCAGGACGAAATCGAGATACACGGCCTCGGGCGCGACGTGGAGATCCTGCCGCCGCAGGAGGACGTCGTGCCGCTGCTGTCGGTTGCCGACCTGTTCCTGCTGCCGTCGCTGCAGGAGAGCTTCGGCCTGGCGGCGCTCGAGGCAATGGCGTGCGGCGTGCCCGTCGTCGCGTCGCGCGTGGGCGGGCTGCCGGAGGTCGTCACCGACGGCGTGTCCGGCATGCTTCACCCGCCGGACGATTTCGACGCGATGGCCGCGAGCGCGGTCAATCTGCTGAGCGACCGGGCCACGCACGCGGCCATGGCCCGCGAGGGCCGCGACGAGGTCGTCCGTCGCTTCTGCGTCAACAGGGTCGTGCCGCTCTACGAGGCGCTCTACCGCGAGCTGGGAGCCTGAGCGGCGGCGCCGGGCGGGTCCGCTCCACGTATGGGTTCATCAGGGCCCATCGCGACCAATACAGCGCGCAGTCGATGTGTCACGTGCTCGGAGTCGCACGGAGCGGCTACTACGAAGGGCTCAAGCAGCCGCTCTCGAATCGAGCCCAAGAGGATGCGAGGCTGCTACGCTTGATTCGTGCCCGCTTCACCGCGAGTCAAGGCGTCTACGGCGCGCCGCGTGTCTTCCTGGACCTGCGTGAGGCGGGAGAGACCTGCAGCAAACACCGCGTCGCGCGGCTCATGCGCGAGAACAACCTGCGGGCCCTCGATGGGTATCGAACGCGGCGGTGGTCTGTCGGCAAACCCTCTGTCCTGATCCCGAATCTTCTACAGCGGCAGTTTACGGTCACGCGCCCGAACAAGGCATGGGTGACGGATATCACGTACATTCGGACGTGGCAGGGGTGGCTCTACCTGGCCGTCGTCATGGATCTCTTCTCGCGCAAGATCGTCGGTTGGTCTGCCGGCCCCACCGTTCACCGCGAGCTCGTGCTCGACGCGGTGCTGGCGGCCGTGCGCCGACCGCGGCCACGCGTGCAT
>CAZBIP010000389.1:0-3313 GCA_964491885.1 uncultured Vicinamibacterales bacterium | reverse complement strand
GGTCGTCTGATGCCGGGCCTGAAGGCCCGGCCTCCATCTCGCCTTCGATTCTCCGTGTTCAGAATTCAGAATCCTGACTCCTGACGTCTGTGTGTCGTCTTCCGTATTCTGAATTCTGACTCCTGACTTCTGACTCCTGTCCCTATGGCATCACGAACTCATGCTGCGCATCTCTCACCGTGAGCACCGGGCACGGCGACTTGCGCACCACCTTCTCGGCGACGCTGCCGAGCAGCATGTGCGCGATCGGGCCGCGGCCGTGGGTGCCCATGACGATGAGGTCCACGTCGTGCGCCTTGGCGTAGCGCACGATTTCGACGAAGGGGTTGCCCGCGAGGAGCGCGGTCTCGACGCGGTAGCGGCGGCGCTCCTCGTCGGTCAGCATGGACGCGAGGCGCTGCCTCGACTCCTTGTCGATCTCCTCGCGGAGCTGCGGCATCGAGGCCACGTAGACCTCGGCCGCCCACGCCTGCGCCAGCAGGTCTTCCATCACGTGCACGAGGTGCAGGGAGGCGCCGAACGCCTCGGCCATCGCTTTGCCGTAGTTGAGGGCAGCCTCGGACGCGTCGCTGAAGTCGGTCGGGACGAGGATGGTCTTGAGGGCGAGCATGGGCACCTCCTCGCAGGGGGCTGGGGACTGGGGCCTGGGGGCTGGGGAGGCAAGGACACCAGCAGCAGCCACCCTGCGGAGATTATGGCAGATCTCCTGGACTTGGAGGCACCGTCAGGGGCGTTCGTCAGGGGCGTTCCGGGGGAGGCCGACGCGTAGAGCCGGGACGGGCCGAGCCCAACCCCCAACCCCCGGCCCCCAACCCCCAATCCCCAACCCCCAGCCCCCTAGATATTGAACCAATACGACCACTTCACCAGGAACACGTTCCTCCCCGCGGCGCGGAACATGTCGCCGAAGTCGCGGCCGAAGCGGAAGCGCCCATCCTCCGCCGAGCCTTCGCGGCCCTGCTGCCACACGACGTAGAGCGCCGACCCGGGCTTGAACTCCCACCGGAGCACGTTGGTCGTGCGGAAGGAGCGGTAGTTGAAGTCGGGGTTGCCGGCGTAGGCGACGGGGTCGAACTGGTCGGCATACGCGGCGGCGCGCGGGCGCACGAGGGCCTTGAAGTCGCTGTAGGACCCGGCCGAGACGAACGGCGCGGCGTAGATCTGCACCGAGAGGTTGGGTGTGACGGTGTAATTCACCCGCGTCGGCAGGCTCAGCGTCGTCTGCTTGATGCGCCCGAAGACGAAGCTCTTCGAGGCCCCGGATTCCACGTTCTCGACCCACTGCGAGTCGTCGTCCGTTTTCGAGAAGCTTGCGCCGAGGCTGACCGTCAGAAACGACGTGGGCCGCCAGGTGACCTGCGGGTCGCCGCCGACGGACGTCGAGCCCGTCTCGTCGCGGAAGTAGTAGCCCATCAGCATGCCCTGGAAGGCCTTGCGCGAGTCCGACTCGACGTAGCCCCAGACGTTGCCGCCGTTCTTCGATCTGAACGCCGGGCCGCCGCGCGTCGCGCGGTCGTCGATGCCGCCGCCCTCGCGGTTGATGCCGATGCCCGCCCCCCAGTTCGACGGAAAGACGATGTGCGCGTTGACGTTGGCGCCGGTGAAGCGCGTGTCGCCGCCGAAGTTCCACGCGGCCCACTGGTTCAGGTTGACGCGGAGGCTGCGGTAGGCCTTCGTGGGCGTGTCCCACCGGAACTGCACCCAGCCGGACTGCTGGATCTGATCGGAGCGGCGGACGTAGCCGACGTCGTTGATCTCGAACCCGGGCGTCTTGTAGGTGCCGACGAAGCTGAAGCGCACCTTCTTGCCGCCGACCTTCGAGAAGCCGAGCATGCCCGCGTGGCCGGACATCGACGTGCGCGCCGGGTCGTACTCGAGGTACCCGGCATCGTCGCGCTGGAAGTAGTGGACCGAGTTGCGCTGGAGCGCGTCGATGGCCTCGGCGCTCCCGCGCACCATGCTGCCGGCCACGTAGCCCGTCACGGCGTAGCGCGGATCCTTGAGGCGCCAGTCCCAGTTCACGCCGGCCGCGGTGCCGGACGAGGGCAGAAAGCTGACGTCGCTCGTCATGCGGCGCGCGACGTTCGTGAGCATGAAACCGAGCGACGACTGGTTGCTCCACTCGCGCTTGGCCTGCGCCACGGTGTAGTTGGTGAGCGGCTCGACCGTCTGCTGCCCGCTCGTCGCGCCAAACGACAGTTGCGCCCGCTCCTCAGCGGTGACGGCGTTGAGGGCGCCGATCGAGAACGGGCCGGCGCGGCCGGTCAGCTTCGCGGCGCCGAGGATCGTCGTCTGGGCCGGGACCGACGCGAAGCCGCCGTCGGGCGTGTCGGGCTCGCCGCGCGGCGTCCGGCCGATGCGCCGCGAGTAGAACAACCCGGTGCAGGAGCCGTCGTTGCAGTCGAGGTCGAACTTCATGTTGCCCGATCCTTCGACGAAGAACGGGCGGCGCTCCTGGTAGAACGTTTCGAACGCGGAGAGGTTGACGACGGCCGGATCGGCCTCGACTTGGCCGAAGTCGGGGTTGATCGTCGCCGTCATGGTGAGGCCGGGGGTGACGGCGAACTTGACGTCGGCGCCAACCGTCCCGCCGGGATCGGTGGCTTTCACGAAGGGGTTTCCGGCTTCGCCCGGCTGGGTGGAGACCTGGCCCACGCTGTACGGCACGAGTTCGAGGCGCTTCTGCGAGCGCGCGAGCTTCAGGCCGGAGAGGTGGCCCATCTGCGACACGAAGCCGTTGCGGCTCTTCGCGATGAGCGGCCACGACGACAGCTCGTTCAGCCGGCCGATCTGGCGCAGGAGACCGAAGCCGAACTCGTCCGCCTTGCCGGTTTCGAATCGAAGCTGCGAGAACGGGATGCGGAATTCCGCCTTCCAGCCCTCGGCGTCGCGCGTGACGGACACGTCCCACACGGCGTCCCAGCTCGAGTCGTTTTCGCCGTCGGCGAACCAGTAGCGATCGAGCTTCACGCCGGCGGCGTTCACGGCGAACTCGTAGGCGGTGCGGTGGTCGTGGTACGAATCGATGAGGATGTGGACCCAGTCGGAGGGGGACTCCGAATCGCGGCGCGTGCGGATGCCGACGATGCGGTTGGGTTCCTTGTCGAAGGCGCGCACGGCCACGTAGAGGAACGCGCGGTCGTAGACGACGCGCGCTTCGGTGGCGAACGACGGAACGGCGCCCTCGCTCGGGTCGCGCTGGAGGAAACCGCCGATGGGCTCGGCGCGCTGCCAGACGGCCTCGCCGAGTTCGCCGTCGAGGCGGATGGCGACGGCGTCGTCGATCTCGAGGGCCGCGATGCGGGCCTCGGCC
>CAZBIP010000388.1:625-3315 GCA_964491885.1 uncultured Vicinamibacterales bacterium | reverse complement strand
CTCGTCGTCCCCGCCGCCGTCATCGCCTCGACAGGGCTGCTCCTGCTCTGGGGCATCGGGCTGCTGCGCCCGTCCCTGAAGCGCTCGTCGATCCGCACGGCCATCGTGGACCGTGGCCCCGTTGACGCGAGCCTCTCGGCCACGGGCACCGTCGTGCCGCACACCGAGCAGGTCCTCTCGAGCCCGGTCGACGCCCGCCTCCTGCGCGTCGTCAGGAAGGCCGGTACCGCGGTCAGCGCCGGCGATCCGATTGTCGAACTGGACGTGAGCGCATCGGTGCTGGCGGTGGAGTCGCTGGGCCAGGACCTGGCGCTCAAGGCCAACCAGCAGGCGCGCTCGAAGCTGGCCCTCGACAATACGCTCTCCGAGCTCAACGCCCAGTTCGAGATCAAGACGCTGCAGCTGGAATCCGCGCGCCTCGAGCACGAGCGCAAGAAGCAGCTGTTCGCGGAAGGACTCACCTCGGCTGAGGAGCTTCGGAGGGCGGAGGTGGCGGAGCGCCAGGCGGGCATCGAACTGCAGCGCATCGAAGCCTCGCGCCGCAACGCCCAGGAGTCGACGAAGACCGAACTCGCCGGCCTCGCGCTCGAGCTGGCGAAAATCGAGAAGGCGCACCAGGAAGCGCGCCGCGTGCTCGGCCTGGCCACGCCGACGGCCGATCGGAAGGGCGTGGTCACCTGGACGCTCACCGAGGAGGGCGCAGCCGTCGGCAAGGGCGACGTCGTGGCGCGCGTCGCGGACCTGAGCGCCTTTCGCGTCGACGCCTCGGTCTCCGACGCGTACGCGAGCCGCCTCAGCGCGGCCCTGCCGGTCCAGATCCGCGTCGACGACCGCGTCCTCGACGGCCACGTGACCGACGTGCTGCCGACGGTCCAGAACGGCGTCATCACCGTGCGCGTCGCCCTGAAGGACCCCTCCCACGCGGCGCTGCGCCCCAACCTCCGCGTCGAGGTCTTCATCGTCACCGACCATCGCGATCGCGCCCTGCGCGTGCGCAAGGGATCGTCGACCAGCGGTGAAGGCGTCCAGCACGTCTTCGTCGTGCGCGGCGATCGCGCCGTCCGCACGCGGGTGCGGTTCGGGATCGCCAGCTTCGATTACGTCGAGGCGGCCGAGGGTCTGTCGGCCGGCGACGAGGTCATCGTCTCCGACATGGCCGATTACCAGCACCTGTCGTCCATTCGCATCCGCTGAGGAACAGGACCGATGAGCACCATGATCGCCCTCGAGGGAATCGAGAAGGTCTACCGGACCGACCGCATCGAAACGGTGGCCCTGAGCGACGTCAACCTGCACGTCGCCGGCGGCGAGTTCCTGTCGGTGATGGGGCCGTCGGGCTGCGGCAAGAGCACGCTGCTCAACGTGATCGGCCTGCTTGACGAGCCCACGAAGGGCCGCGTGCAGCTGAACGGCACGCCCGTTCAGTCGTACCGCGACGCGGCGCTGGCGCGCATCCGCAACCGCGAGATCGGGTTCATCTTCCAGACGTTCCACCTGATCCCCGACCTGAGCGTGGCGGACAACGTCGAGATTCCCCTGCTCTACCGCCGCATGCCCGGCTCCGAGCGGCGGAAGCTGGCGCTGGCGGCCCTCGAGCGCGTGGGCCTCACGGCACGCTCGCACCACTTCCCGTCGCAGCTCTCCGGCGGCCAGCAGCAGCGCGTCGCCATCGCGCGGGCGATCGTCGGCAATCCCCGCATTCTGCTGGCCGACGAGCCCACGGGCAACCTCGACAGCCAGATGGGCGACGAGGTGATGCACATCCTTCACGGGCTGCAGAAGGACGCGGGCACCACGATCGTGATGGTGACTCACGATCCGCGCCTGGCTGAGCAGACGAGCCGGACGGTGAGGCTGTTCGACGGGAGGCAGGTGCAATAGTCGGGATTCGGGGTTCGGGGTCCGGGATTCGGGAATGGCGAGAGGGAGCTGTTCGACTGGCTACTGACGACTGGGTACTGATCATGCTGAAGAACCACCTCACTCTTGCCTGGCGCGTGTTGTGGCGGCGGCCGTTCTTCACGGCCACGAGCCTGTTCGGCATCAGCTTCACGCTCGTCGTGCTGATGGTCGCCGTCGCGCTCGTCGATCACACCTTCGCGCCCATGGCGCCCGAGGTACGACAGGACCGCACGCTCGGCATCTTCCGGGCGCACTTCATCGGCCCCCATTCGCAGTGGAACAGCGCCGCCGGTTACCGTCTGCTCGATCGCTACGCGCGGAACCTCCCAGGCGTTGAGCGCCTGGGCATCGTCAGCGTGCCGGCCGAGGTGCACTCGTACACCGGCGGGCAGCGAATCGAGTCGTTCCTGCGGCGCGCCGACGCGGACTACTGGCGCATCCTCGACTTCGAGTTCCTCGAGGGCGGCCCGTTCACCGACCAGGACGTCGCCGGAGGGTCGGCCGTGGCGGTCATCAACGCCGCCACGCGCGAACGCTTCTTCGGCAACGCGTCGGCCCTCGGCCGGTCCATTACGGCCGACAATCAGCCGTTCCGTGTGATTGGGGTCGTCGCCAACGTGCCGGCCACGCGGCCCGTCGCGTCGGGCGATATCTACGTCCCTCTCACGACGGCCAAGACGGATGCGTACCGCCAGGAACTGCTCGGTGACTTCTTCGGACTGCTGCTCGCCAGAAGTTCCTCCGAGTTCCCTGCGATCAAGGCGGAGCTCGAATCGCGCCTCACATCG
>CAZBIP010000388.1:0-615 GCA_964491885.1 uncultured Vicinamibacterales bacterium | reverse complement strand
CGGTTCGTGGCGCCCGCCGAGACGTACTTCGAATCCGTCGCCGGCCGGCAGTTCGGCACCAGAGAGGACGTGCGGGGCCGCCCTGAACGCCTCTGGGCGGCGATGGCCCTGGTCGGGTTCCTGTTCCTGCTGCTGCCGACGGTCAACCTTGTCAACCTGAACGTCAGCCGCATCATGGAGCGGGCGTCCGAGATCGGCGTCCGCAAGTCGTTCGGCGCCTCGTCGAGGACGCTGGTCGGCCAGTTCGTGGTCGAGAATGTCACGTTGACCCTGGTCGGGGGAATGATCGGCTTCGGGCTGTCGGGTGCCGTCCTCTACGCCATCTCGGCTGCAGAGCTCATCCCTTACGCCCAGCTCCGCGTGAACCTTCGGGTGTTCCTGTGTGGCGTGGGCTTGTCGGTGTTGTTCGGCCTGCTCTCGGGCGTGTACCCGGCCTGGCGCATGTCGAGGCTTCACCCCGTCGCCGCGCTGAGAGGAGCCGCCCGATGATTCGCCACCTGCTCCGCATCGTCTGGAACCGGCGCCGCACGAATTTGCTGATCTCGATCGAGATCTTCCTGTCGTTCCTCGTGCTGGCCACGATCCTCATCCTGGGGCTCTACCTGGCCGACAACT
>CAZBIP010000387.1:0-3342 GCA_964491885.1 uncultured Vicinamibacterales bacterium | reverse complement strand
GCTCATAGAGCGGTACGGCGAGGAGAAGGGCCGGGCGGTGAAGACCGCCGAGGCCTTCGAGGTCTGCGAGTACGGTTCGCGGCCCGACGCGGCCGAGCTGAAGCGGCTCTTCCCGTTCTGATCTCCCGCGGACGGAGCGCCCGCCGCCGGGCGGCGGGTCCGTGTCGGTGCCAATTGGTATACTCCTCGCCGCAAGGCGCCGATCGCCGGCCGGGGCGGGGCGGGAACCCGGAGGCGGCGCGACTCCGCGTGGAGGACATCCCGATGATGAACGACTCGGTGAAACGACTGATCGGGAGGCGGGAAGTGCTCCAGGGCACGGCGGCGGCGGTGATCGGCACGGCCGCGCTGGGCGACGCACATGCGGAGTCCGCGCTCCAGTTCACCAAGACCGCGTCGAAGCCGTCGGCCCTCAGGATCACCGACCTGCGCGTGGCCGTGGTGGCGAAAGCGCCGATGACCTGCCCGATCATCCGCATCGACACCAACCAGGGCATCTCGGGGTTCGGCGAGGTCCGCGACGGCGGGAGCAAGACGTACGCGCTGATGCTCAAGAGCCGGCTCCTCGGCGAGAACCCGTGCGACATCGACAGGCTCTTCCGGAAGATCAAACAGTTCGGGTTCCACGCGCGGCAGGGCGGCGGGGTCTCGGGCGTCGAGGTCGCGCTGTGGGACCTGGCGGGGAAGGCGTACGGTGTGCCGATCTACCAGATGCTGGGCGGCAAGTTCCGCGACAAGATCCGCTGCTACGCCGATACCGACAGCTCGCGCGATCCGAAGGTCTTCGCGTCCCGCCTGAAGGCCCGCATGGACCAGGGATTCACCATCCTGAAGATGGACCTCGGGATAGGCCTGCTCCAGGGGATCCCCGGTGCCATCACCCGGCCGCTCGGTCAGACGAACGCCGAGGTGAGCAGGGTCCAGCACATGTTCACCGGGATCGACATCACACCGAAGGGGATCGAGGTGATGGCCGATTACGTGGCCCAGGTGCGCGAAGCCATCGGCATGGAGATCCCGCTCGCGGCAGACCACTTCGGCCACATCGGCGTCAACGCCTGCATCAAGCTCGGCAAGGCCCTGGAGAAGTTCAACATGGCCTGGCTCGAGGACATGATCCCGTGGCAGCACACGGAGCTGTGGAAGCAGATCACCGACGCGATCGACGTGCCGACGCTGACCGGCGAGGACATCTACCTCAAGGAGGACTTCATCAAGCTGGCCCAAAGCCACGCCATCGACATGATTCAGCCCGACGTGCTCACGGCCGGGGGGATCCTCGAGACCAAGAAGATCGGGGACGCCTGCCAGGAGTTCGGCGTGCCGATGGTGCTGCACATGGCGGAAAGCCCCATCGGCTGCATGGCCGCGGTGCACTGCGCCGCCGCCACCGAGAACTTCCTGGTGATGGAGAACCACTCCGTGGACGTCCCGTGGTGGGGCGACATGGTGAACGGGCTCGAGAAGCCGATCGTGGCCAACGGCTTCACCAGCGTGCCGGACGGGCCCGGGCTGGGCATCACCTCCCTGAACGACGAGGTGATCAAGGCGCACCTGCTCGAGCCGGGCTACTTCGAGCCGACACCCGAGTGGGACAAGGAGCGGTCGAACGACCGGCTCTGGAGCTAAAGGGCGGGCGCGAGGGTCTTCAGCGGGGGGCTGACCGCCGCTTCAGGTACGCCTCGTACCGCTCGGCGCCGAGCTTCTGCTTCAGGTACGCCTCGTACTCCTGGATCAGGGCCGGATCCCGGGGGCGGCTGTAGATCTGGCTCGACTTGTACTTGCCCTCGTCGAACTTCATCCGCGTCCACTCGTCGTGGATGTGCGTGATCTCGGCGGCATCGACGATGTCCTGCACCAGGTGGGGAGGGATGAAGTACACGCCCTCCCGGTCGCCCAGGACCACGTCGCCCGGCAGCACCGTCGTGTTGCCGATGCGGACGGGGACGTTGATGCCGGTCACCATGACGCCGCGGATCGCCGTCGGCGTCGCGCCCCTGAAGTACCCGGCCAGGTCGAAGGAGGCCACGACTTCGAGGTCGCGGATGGCGCCATCGATGACGAATCCGGCTCCCGTCGTCTTCCAGATGTAGTACGAGAGGTTGTCGCCGATGATCCCGCCGGCCGCGACGTTCCCGCCCACGTCCACGACGAAGACGTCGCCCGGCCCGAGCATGTCGATGACGGTCTGGTGCGAGAGGAACGTGCCGCCCTTCGCCTTCCACTCCGCCGTCTGGGCCTCCGCGACGTCAGCCCGGATGGGCATCAACTGCAGCGTCACCGCCCGGCCCACCAGCTTCTTGCCGGGGTGCAGGAGCTGCAGGCCATCGACGAACTGATTCGGGTACCCGCGGCCACCGATCCCGAGGACCTCTTCCGCGCACAGCCCCTTGACCTTCTCGAGCAGCGCGTCGGGCACCCTCGGCCTGCCGTCGGGGAAACGCTCGTACGGATTCAGCGCCGTGTACTGGACCATCTGCTCGCGGGTCCACGTGAACACCTGTCCCTGCGCGAACGCGGGAACGAGCAGGCTCCCCAGCAATCCGAGCAGCAGGATTCGTGACGCGCGTTTCATGGGAACCTCCACGGACACCTGGGGGTGAGGACTCGACAGCCGCCGACAACTATGGCCGAGAAGGGTGTCATCACCCGATCTCGTGGCCGAATTCAGCCGCCGAACGCAAGTCGTGAAACCCGCCCTACGCGAACCACGCGGCCCCGGGCCTTTGCAGGGTTCGCACGTACTCGTCGTCCATCTCCAGCCCGATCCCGGGACGATCGGGCACGGTCACGTAGCCCTTCTCGATGATCTCGCCTTCCTTCACGTACCGCTTCCACTGGGCCATGCGCTCGGCCGGGTGGCCCCAGTGCCACTCGAGCACCAGGGCGTTGGGGATCGCCGCCAGGACGTGGCACGACGCCATGGCCCCGATGGGCGACGCCTGGCAATGCGGCGCCATCGGCACGTAGTAGGTGTGCGCCATGTCCGCGATCTTGCGCGCCTCCAGCAGGCCACCGCACTTCTGGATATCGGGCATGACGATGTCGACCGCGCGTTTCTCGAGGAGTTCGCGGAAGCCGTGTCGCAGGAACAGGTTCTCGCCGGTGCAAATGGGCGTGTGACTCGACTCGCGCACGTCCCGCATGGCGTCGACGTTCTCGGGCGGGACGGGCTCTTCGAGCCACAGCAGCTTGAAGGGCTCCAGCTCCCTGGCCATTCGCTTCCCGGTTCCGGCATCGTAGCGTCCGTGCATGTCGACGGCGAGCTCGATGCGCGTCGGCAGCGACTCGCGCATGAACGCCACCTTGTCCACCATGTGCTCGATCTCGGCGTTCGTCGCC
>CAZBIP010000386.1:1943-3353 GCA_964491885.1 uncultured Vicinamibacterales bacterium | reverse complement strand
GGAGTTCGAGTGGATCGTCGCTCATCCTGAGTTGAACCCTGGGATCTCGTTCAACGACGGCGTCATCACGGCGGGTGGAAAGACGGTCGGATCGTACCAGCACTTCAGCGACTCCGACGCGATGATCGGCTTGGCAGGAGACTTGTCGGCTTACGGCCTGCGCCGCGAAGGACAGGAAATGGCTGCGTGGGCAGCCTCCGGGGCGATAGGCGGTGTCGTAACGGGAGCGCTACGTGGCGGCCTCGCGGCTGAAGAAGTGTTAGGAATCGGCCGCGTCGCCGCTGGTTCGGTCACTCCCTCGTCCGGTCAAGTTGCACAGATGCAGCGGGTATTCGTCCAGCAAGGACGTAAAGGTGTCGAGAAGGCGCTTCGGACTTTGGAGCAACGCTTAGCAGAGCACCTGTCAAAGATCGACGCCGCGCGTGCCGCTGGGGGGTATACCAGTTCCATTGAACGTGAGGTCAGTAACTTCCGTCAACTGATCACCGCAGCCAGACAGATCTTGGGGAAGTAACGTGGTGAAGAAGACGCCTGAGGAATTCGCCGACGAGCTCAGGTCGCTGGCGGAGCGCTTGAACCGTTGCGCACACGTGACGCGCTACGACACAGCCCAGGAGAAGCAGGCTTGGGTGCTTGCCCACAGCTTGCTGGACTTGGCAGAGTCCTTCAGCAGGTTTCTCGATGAACAACTGCCCCGAGTACGTGACGCCCGGCTCAGTTGCGACGAGGTTCATGACGCGCTGATCGAGATTGGTGAGGAGTTTCGACACATTCTTTACCACGTTCGGGATCCTTCGTTCTACGCGTACCTCCGAGATGAGGCGCCTCCGTCGCGGGACGACCAGCGGTCGCAGTGAACCCGATGGGCTGGGCCTGCGTCAGGGAAGTCTTGGCCGGCTGGGTGCCATTGCCCTTCAGGAAGGGGGCTGCTAGGTGCCGGACCAGCCCCCCAGCGCGCGCATTCAGGCACACGGGTTCACGGATCGGCAGACACGTTTTTTGGGGCTCGTGCTCGAGCCTTCGGGCGTGTGGGCTTGATCCGATCTCGTAGACACTTTCCGAAAGGTGGATGCGATGTCGGATGTGGAGCCGAAAGCCGAAGATCCAGCGTCAGTCTATCCTCACACGCCGCGTGCGCCGCCCGATAATCGTGAATTTGTCGCACTCGGCCTTCTCGATGCTTCTCAGCTCCTGCTCGAGCAGCCCGCGGGGCCTTGAGATCGAGTCCGAGGCGGGTGACGGGTCCCGGATTGCCCTGTACGCCGGCCCGTTCACGCCGTTCCTCGTCCGGGGCCTGGCCGGTCCGGCGCCGGGGTCGCCGGCCGTCATCGACCTGCCGTCGAACCTCAGCCGCGCGGTGTGGATCCGCCAGACAGGCCGCTCGGCCCGGTGGCAGTGGGCGGTGTACGA
>CAZBIP010000386.1:0-1843 GCA_964491885.1 uncultured Vicinamibacterales bacterium | reverse complement strand
GCTAGGACACCCTATCTAGTGACCGCCGCCTGGTAGGCATAGCGGAGTTTTCCGCTCCTCGGCGCGTATACAACTCTCTTAGGGTCACCACTCTCGGGTGCCAAGCGGCCGCGTGCGGCGCTTCTAGGCCCGAGGGGGCTCCCGGCCGTCGGCGGGCGCGAACGTGCGCGCGGCGACGCGGGGGTCGATGCCGGGTTCGACGGCAGGGCCAGCGCCGGCTTTTCGGCGTGCAGCGCCGCCGTCGGTTGTGTGTTGTACGGAGCAGCCGTGCCGACGATCAGCCAACTCGTGCGCAAGGGACGCCGCCGCATCGTCATCAAGACGAAGAGCCCGGCGCTCCAGGACAATCCCCAGAAGCGGGGCGTGTGCGTCCGCGTCTTCACGCAGACGCCGAAGAAGCCGAACTCGGCGCTCCGCAAGGTGGCGCGCGTGCGCCTGACCAACGGGATCGAGGTCACGACCTACATCCCGGGCGTCGGGCACAACCTGCAGGAGCACTCGCTGGTGCTCATCCGCGGGGGCCGCGTGAAGGACCTCCCGGGCGTGCGGTACCACGTCATCCGCGGCACGCTCGACGCGGTCGGCGTGGCGGGCAGGAAGCAGGGGCGCTCGAAGTACGGCGCCAAGAGAGCCAAGCAGTAGGACGGACGCCATGCCACGCAGACGAGAAGTTCCCAAGCGCGAGTTGCTGCCGGACCCGGTGTACGGCAGCCCGCTGGTCACCAAGTTCGTCAACACCGTGATGAAGGCGGGCAAGCGCAGCACCGCCGAGGCGATCCTGTACAGGGCCTTCGACATCATCAAGGACAAGACGGGCGACGACCCGGTGAAGGTGTTCAAGAAGGCGGTCGACAACGTCAAGCCGACCCTCGAGGTGAAGTCGCGCCGCGTCGGCGGCTCGAACTACCAGGTGCCCATCGAGGTCAACCCGAACCGGCGGCTGTCGCTCAGCATCCGGTGGCTGGTGCAGTACTCGAGGTCCCGGGGCGACGGCAAGACCATGCACGAGAAGCTCGCGAACGAGTTCATGGACGCGGCGAACCTGCGCGGCGGGGCGGTCAAGAAGAAGGAAGACACCCACCGCATGGCGGAAGCCAACAAGGCCTTCGCGCACTTCCGCTGGTAGGCGCGAGGAACGACGATTATCATGCCCCGGGTCACCCCTCTCGATCGGACGCGGAACATCGGCATCATGGCCCACATCGATGCCGGCAAGACCACGACGACCGAGCGCATCCTCTTCTACACCGGCATCACCTACAAGCTGGGTGAGGTCCACGACGGGACTGCCGTCATGGACTGGATGGCGCAGGAGCAGGAGCGGGGCATCACCATCACGTCCGCGGCCACCACGTGCTTCTGGCGCGAGCACCGCGTGAACATCATCGACACGCCCGGGCACGTCGATTTCACCATCGAGGTGGAGCGGTCCCTGCGGGTCCTCGACGGCGCCGTGGCCGTGTTCTGCGCCGTCGGCGGGGTCGAGCCGCAGTCGGAAACGGTCTGGCGGCAGGCCGACAAGCACCGGGTCCCCCGAATCGCCATGGTGAACAAGATGGACCGCACGGGGGCCGATTTCGACCGCGTTGTACGGATGATGCGGGAACGTCTGGCGGCCAACCCGATCCCCATCCAGCTTCCCCTCGGGAAAGAGGGCGGCTTCCGGGGGATCGTCGACCTGGTCAAGATGTGCGCCGTCGTCTGGGAAGAGGACACCCTGGGGGCGAAGTTCCACGAGGAGCCGATCCCGGCCGACATGGCGAAAGCGGTCGCCGCCGCGAGGGAGCATCTCCTCGAGGCGGTCGCCGAGGTGAACGACAAGCTGCTGGAAAAGTACATCACG
>CAZBIP010000385.1:256-3356 GCA_964491885.1 uncultured Vicinamibacterales bacterium | reverse complement strand
CCGCGCAGCAGGAAGAAGAAGGTTCCGGCAATCCCTGGGCGGGAGCCGAGGAATACGGCAGGCAGCCGTAAGGCAGTGAGGTAGGGCATGGGAGCAGCGGAGAATCCGTTTTCCAGGATGCTGGGGCTGATGCGGCAACAGGCCGGTGAGGCGTCCGGCCCCGCGTGGGCTATGGGCGAGGTCCTGGGCACGGACCCGCTGCGGATCCTGTACCAGGGCGTGACGTTGACTGCCGCGCAGATCCCCGGCGCAGCGCAGTGGGCGCAGGTGCTGCAGGTGGGCGACCAGGTGCCTGTGCTCCCGGACCGCGGGGATGGCAGCTTCATCATCCTGCTCCCCGGCGCCCCGGTGGGCCATAACCACGATACCGCCTACGCCCCGGCAAACCACGACCATAACGACGCCTACCTGGGGAAGACCGCCAAGGCCGCGGACTCCTCCGGGCTGGACGGCTCCACGCTGGCGCAGGTGCTCGTCGCGGCCAAGCTCGCCGCACACCCGGTAGGCAGCATCTACGAGAGCACGGACTCCACCGACCCCGGGACGCTGTTCGGCGGCACGTGGGAGGCGTTCGGCGCGGGGCGCGTGCTGATTGGCCTGGACGCGGCGGATGGTGACTTTGATACCGCTGGAGAGACCGGCGGGAGCAAGTTGCACGAACATATTGTGTCCGGCGTAGCGAAGATTTCCTATGGCACATCGAGCGCGAGCATTTACGCGAAGCGCGTGTCAGTCGCTTCCTGGGAAGCCACGCATAAAGTAACCGGCGCGGCAAATACTTTGGGCGATACCACATCTTCCTCCTACGGGACGGAAGTGTCGGGGTCCGCCGCAAGCGTACCCGGGAACAGCCTGCAGCCCTACGTCGTCGTGTACCGCTGGCGTCGGACCGCATAAGGAGCATCCATGAGCGTACTCCCTTTCCTGACCCCGTACGAGCCCCCGGTGGCCGGGCCGCTGCCCTTGTTCCGGGAGTGGGCCTGTGACGCGAACGGCCAACTTCTGGTAACAGACGGCCGCACGCAGCTGCTGTCCGGGGCGGACGCCCTGCGGGTGTGGGTGCACAAGGCGCTGCGCACGGCACGCGGGCGCTTCGCGGCGTACGGCATCGACTACGGCACGTCGCTGGAGGACCTGGTGGGGCAGCCCTATTCCGAGGCGTTCGCGCAGTCCGAGGCGCAGCGCATGGTGGGTGAGGCGCTGCTCGCGTCGCCGTACATCACCGGAGTCGGGGACGTGACGGTGTACATGGACGACGGCATCCTGCATATCAGCGCAGGCTATACGAGCATCTACGGGACGGATAACGCGGAGGTGACGGCATGAGCGGAGCCCTGGACCGCATCAACGCGCGGCAGACCGCGTATCCCGCCGGCGAGGGAACGTTCCTTCACGACGCGTTCGCCCCCGTGGCGGGTGAGATCGACCAGCTGTCCGATGTCTACCTCCCTGCGGCGTTGGCCGCTGTCATGCCCGACACTGCCGTGGCGGGGGACCTGGACCGCGTCGCGGGCGCGTATGGCCTGGCGCGACTCCCTGCCGTATATGCCACAGGCGAGGTCACGTTCACCGGCGACCCCGACACCGTCGTCGCGGCGGGCGTGCCGGTGGCCACGGCCGGCGGGCGCGTGTACCTGACCGACGCAGAGGGTACCATCGGCCCCGGCGGCATCGTGGCGGTGGCGGTCACCGCGGTGGAGCCAGGCGCGGCGTGGAACACGCCCATCGCTTCCCTGACCGTGCTGCCCACGCCCCTGGTGGGCGTATCTTCCGTGACCAACGCGGCCGCCATCGAGGGCGGCGTGAATACCGAGACCGACGTTGCGCTGCGCGAGCGGCTGCTGCTGCGCATACGGCTGCCCACGGCGTCCGGGTGCGCGGCCGACTACGTGCGCTGGGCGCGCGAGGTGCCCGGCATCGCCGGCGCGGCCTGCGTGCCGCTGTGGGACGGAGCGGGGACCGTCAAGGTCGTCATTGCCGGCGCGGGCATGGCGCCCGTGGACGCAGGGACACTGGCCGACGTGGAGGCGCACATCGAGGCCATGCGGCCGATCGGCGCCACGGTGACGGTAGTAAGCGTGGACGGCCTGCCCGTCAACGTGGTCGTTACCCTGGATCTGAAGACGGGCTATACGGTCGAGCTGGTTACCCCGGCGGTCGAGGCTGCCCTGGCGGCCGTCATCGCGGCGAGCGAGTTCGGCGCGTCTGCGCTCTCCATCGCGCGTGTCGGCGCCGCCCTGCTGGACGTGCCGGGCGTCGCGGACTATTCCGGCCTGACGCTCAACGGCGCCGCGGCTAACGTGTCGCTGACCAGTGAGCAGGTGCCGGAGCTGGGGACGGTGACGCTGTCATGATTGACACGCTGAAAGCCTACCTGCCGCCGTTCATCCGGGAGGACCCGGTCATGGCGGCGTACTTCGACGCGGTGGGCCCGGAGCTGGAGGACGCGATCGACCGCGGCCTGAGCATCCCGGCGCAGGCATGGCCGCACCTGGTAACCTGGGGGATGGCGCGGCTGGAAGCGGTCTACGGGCTGCCCACCGACGCCGACGCGCCTGTGGAGAAGCGCCGCAGCGCCCTGGTGGCGCGCATGCGCGGATCCGGCATGTCCACCGGGGCGCACATCACGGGCATAGCGCAAAGCTACGCCGGCGGCGCGGTATCGCTGACGGAGGATCCAGCCAACTACAAGGTCACGGTGGAGTTCACCGACGAGCTGGGCGTACCGCCCTACCTGGACGAGCTGCAGGCCGCCCTTCGCGCGGCCATCCCGGCGCACCTGCTCATCGAGTACATCCTCAACTGGACCACATTCGGCGCGCTGGACGCCGCAGGGGTCACCTGGGGCGACCTGGACACCGCTGGCACGACCTGGGGCGAGCTCAAGACGCTCGATCTCGACGCGTAAGATAGGAGACAAGCATGGTCACGACACCGAGGCTGGGCCTGCGGCTTTTTGAAGCGACGGACGTCGCCAACCACACCCTCATCAATGCCGTACTGCTGGAGCTGGACGCCATCGCGGTCAAGCTGGACACGCTGGCCGCGACCGGGGGCCACGCGCACAGCGGCGTCGCGGGGGACGGGACGAAGATACCTT
>CAZBIP010000385.1:0-222 GCA_964491885.1 uncultured Vicinamibacterales bacterium | reverse complement strand
ACGTCTCTTCCGGCCAACGGGGGGAACGCCGACACCGTGGACAGCAAGCACGCGGCGGACTTCGCCCTGGCGGAGCACGTCCACGGAAACGCGACGTCGGGGGCGGACGGGTTCATGGCAGCGGCGGACAAGGGCGCGCTGGACACCGTCGTAGGGCGCGTCAACCAGTCGCTCACCACGGCGAGCAGCCCGACGTTCAACATACTGACGGCGAGTAAGGTC
>CAZBIP010000384.1:0-3361 GCA_964491885.1 uncultured Vicinamibacterales bacterium | reverse complement strand
AGCGCGACGGCCGCGTCGTACTCGAGCTGGTCGAAGAACACCCAGCGGCCGTCACTCGAGAGCGTGTCCCCGGCGTACCGCGACGTCACGGGCGCCGACGCGCCACCCGCGATCGCCACGCGGCGGATCTCCGGAAAGCGGTGCGGCCCCTGCGTGCTGTAGTAGACCTCGCCGCCCCCGCCGGACGTCCCGGCCGGCGCCCGGACGATCCTGGGGCCCGTGACCACGAACCCGTCGTGGGACAGCCGCCTGACGGCGGTGCTTTCAGCCTCGGCACCCTCCGCGGACGGACGGAAGGTCTCCCCCCAGATTTCCCGCGGCCCCTTCTCGAAGACCTGCCGGAACGCGCCGCCGCCGAAGTACGGCAGCCGCCGCGAAGTCTTCCGCGTGACCTCCCCGAGCGCGGCTTCGGAGGCCGTGTCGGCAAGCCGCTGGTAGATCCGCCCTCCGAAGAAGTACGGCGTGTGACCGGAAGGCCAGGCGACGAGCCCGCCTCCGGCGCGATCGATGGGCAGGGCTCGCGCGCCCGACGCCGCGGCAACGACGGCGCCGACGTCCGCCGCCCGGTTCCGGCCGTACCCGGTTGCGGCGCCCTCGGCCCACGTGGCGAACCCCTCCACCTGCCACTCGGGCACGTACAGGTTCGGAAACGTCGCCGGATGGCGGCCGAGCAGCCACCTGAGGCCCTTCATCACGCCGCCGACGCGGTCGAGGTGCAGCACGTGGGCGAACTCGTGCGCGAACACGGTCCGCAGCCAGTCGTCCTGGTTCCCCAGCGTCGAAGATGGCGAGGGCGGCACGGCCGCGATCTCGATCAGGTTGTACGGCACGGGCGTGGACCACCCGTTCGCCACGTCCGACTGATCGACCAGGACGACGTGCACGTGCGCCGGCGGTTCCAGCGTCGTCCGCCGCGCGAGGTCGCGACGCACGTCCTCGGCAACGGACGCGAGACGGCGCGCCTGCTCCGCGCCGCCCTGGTGGTAGTAGATGGTGAAGTGAGGCGTCTGGAGGGCCTGGAAACGGAGCCGAGGGTGATAGCGGCCCGCGTCGGCTTGCCCTGCGAATGCGGCCACGAGGAGCACCGCGCACGCCGCCGCGAGGAGGCGCCGGGTTCGGGTCATGCGCCGATGTCGCGCTGGAGATCGGCCAGGAGCGCCAGCGCCTCGATGGGGGTCAGGCGGTCGAGATCGACGTCCCTCAGGCGGCGGACGATCTCCTCGCCTGGCGTGGCCGCGTCGAACAGTCCGAGTTGCGCGCGCGGGTCCTGGCCGGACTTCGCCACCGCCGGCCGGCCGCCCTTGGCCAGCGCGTCCTGCTCGAGCGCGTTGAGGATGGCGCGGGCGCGCCCGATGACGGCCGCCGGCATCCCTGCGAGGCGTGCCACCTGGATGCCGTAGCTCCGATCCGATCGGCCGGGCACGACCTTGCGGAGAAAAACGATGTCGTCGCGCCACTCGCGGGCCGCGACGTGCGCGTTGACGACGCCGGGCAGCGAGTCGGCCAGCTCCGTGAGTTCGTGGTAGTGCGTCGCGAACAGCGTCTTCGGCCGCGCGCGGGGGCTGGTGGCCAGGTGCTCGGCCACGGCCCACGCGATGCTCAGGCCGTCGAAGGTCGCCGTGCCCCGGCCGATCTCGTCCAGGATGACGAGGCTGCGCGACGTCGCCGAGTGCAGGATGTTCGCCGTCTCCTGCATCTCCACCATGAACGTGGACTGGCCTCGCGCGATGTTGTCCGACGCGCCCACGCGCGCGAAGACGCGATCGAGGAGCGGCAGCTTGGCCTCGCGCGCCGGGACGAAGGACCCGGCCTGGGCCATGAGGCCGATGAGGGCGACCTGCCGCAGGTAGGTCGACTTGCCGCCCATGTTGGGCCCGGTCAGGATGACGAGCTGGCGCTCGGCGCCGTCGAGCCCCGTGTCGTTCGGCACGAACGGATCGGGGCTGTACCGCTCGACGACCGGGTGCCGGCCGTCCAGGATGGTCAGCTCGCTGCCCTCGTGCACGTGGGGCTTCACGTAGTTGTACTGGGCGGCGGCGTCGGCCAGGGCCGCGAGCACGTCGAGCGTGGCCGCGGCGCGCGCGGTGTCCTGCAGCCGGGGCGCCTCGGTCGCGACGGCGGCGCGGAGCGCCTCGAAGAGTTCCAGCTCGCGCTCGGTGATCCGCTCGTCGGCGCCGAGCACCCGCTCTTCGTGGGCCTTGAGGGCGGGGGTGATGAACCGCTCGCCGCCGGCGATCGTCTGCTTGCGGTGGTAGTCGGGCGGCACCGCGTGCAGGTTCGACTTGGAGACTTCGATGTAGTAGCCGAATACGCGGTTGTAGCGGACCTTGAGCGACGCGATCCCGGTCCGGGCGCGTTCCTGCTCCTCGAGTTCGGCGATGACCTGCTTCCCCGATCGCGAGACATGCCGCAGGTCGTCGAGCTCCGGGTCGACGCCGTCGCGGATGCAGCCGCCGTCGCGGGCGAGCGCGGGCGGCTCGTCCACGAGCGTCCGCTCGATGGCCTCCCGCACCTCGGACACGTCGTCCAGCTCGGCGGTCAGGCTCGTGACGAACGGCGCCTGAAAGCCCTCGAGGACCTGGCGGAGCCGGGGCACGATCGCCAGGGACGTCCGGATGGCCACGAGATCGCGTGGGCCGGCCGTGCCGAGGGCGACCCGCGCGACCAGGCGCTCGACGTCGTGCATGCCGCGCAGCCCCTCGCGGAAGCGGCCCCGCTCCGTCGTCCGGAACGCGAAGTCCTCCACCGCGTCGAGCCGGTCCCGGACGCGCTCGAGCGAGAGCAGCGGGCGGATGAGCCAGGTCCGCAGGAGCCTCGCGCCCATCGGCGTGACGGTGCGATCGAGTTCGTGGAGGAGCGACCCCGCGCGGCCGCCGTCCATCGACTCGACCACCTCGAGGTGCTTCAGCGTAAGGGGGTCCACCACCAGCCGGTCGGCGTGCTCCTTGAAGGACACCGCGCGCACGTGCGTCAGGTCCGACTTCTGCGTGTCCTTCAGGTAGTGGACGAGCGCGCCGGCGGCCCGGACCGCCGCCGGGTGATCCTCGAGGCCGAAGCCCTCGAGCGAGTGCGTGCGTAACTGGGAGAGGAGCGCGCGGCGCGCGCCGTCCAGTTCGAACGTCCACGGCTCGCCGGGGGTGACGCTGGCCTCGCCTCTCGACGCCGCGGGCACGATCTCGTCGGCCGGCACGTCCGACGGGATCAGCAGCTCGCGAGGGCGGAGGACCCCGAGTTCGTCGCGGAGGGCCTGCAGCCCGTCCCGGCCGCCGTACTCGGCCGTCAGGAACTCGCCGGTGGACAGGTCGAGGAGCGCGACGCCGACGACACCGGCGTCGCCCGCCCCTCGCGGCGGCGCGTCCGC
>CAZBIP010000383.1:0-3364 GCA_964491885.1 uncultured Vicinamibacterales bacterium | reverse complement strand
CCGCCAGGCCCGCCACGTGCGAGGGCTCGCCCTTGAAGACCGCGCCGCTCTTCCACACCGGCTTCGGGGACGACGTCAGGGCGCACTCGCAGTTGACGATGCGGAGGTCGGCGGCGCGGAGGATCGGGAGAAGGTCGCCGTAGATCGCTTCCGGTTGCGCGCGGATGATCGGCTCGAACGCGCGGATGGGGGCCCAGTCGGAGGCGATGAGCACGCGCGCGGCCCCAGGCGAGGCTGGCGTGCCGCGCGTGGAATCGCGCCGCGGCGAAGCGCTGTCGCGTGGCGACCCGCCGGGGCCCGTCGAGGCAGGGCGCGTCGACGAAGCGACGTGCGGTGTAGCGGCGCGTTTCGTCGCAGCGGCACGCGTCGTCGAGGCGGCGCGGCGGTCAGGCACCCGGCCCATGGCCGGGCATTATCTGCGGAATCGGTGACACTTTCCAATTCCGCGTGCTCGCGGGGATCGGAAAGTGTCACCGATTCGTGGCCTATTCCGTTTGGCTACTTCCGGCCCGGTTTGTACGTGATCGTGCCCTGCATCCACATCGACACCGGAACACCGCCGAGTACCGCGCTGAAGTCGTTGAAGCTGCCCCCCTCTTCGCCGCTTCCGGTTGCTCCCTCGAACAGGCCAGTTCCGCCCGTGAACGTCCAGGTGTCTCGGAACCACATCTGCCCCGAGGCCGGGTCGACCCCCGTGGTGCCAGTGTCGTAGCGGAGGATGATGGTGCTGCCGTTGGCGGTGGTCATGACGCCACGGCCGTCACTGTAGGTGGCCCCGCCGGGCCCCTGCGGCGTCCACTCGATCTGGCTGCAGTGCGAGGTCTCGCCGGTGACGCGTCCGGCGTGGGTCGCTTCGCCCTCGAACCTGGCACTGATGACGTAGTCCGAGGGAACCGAGCATCGTCCGTTGAAAACGCTCTTGTCCACGCCGGGCTGACCGGCCCACGTCGGCGGATTCGCGGTCCACACGGCCGCCGCCTTGTAGGGCCGAGCCACATCCGCGGCGGCCTGCGGGGCCGTCGTGCCTGCGTTCGTCGCGGCCACGCCGGTCGAAGGCGCCGCGCTGGGGGCTGCGGGGGTCTGGGCGCTCGAACTCACGCCCTGGCAGGCAGAGACGAAGACGAGGGAGAACACGAGCACGGCAAGCCGGTAGATCATGCGCACCTCCTGCTGCCGTACACGCTAGGCGTCGGAGGGATGACAAACATGACAAAAAGGCGCAAGATCTCCGCATTCCGTCGTTCCGACACGGACGAATCGCCGCCGGGAGGGCGTGTGATGAGGCGGCGCGCCCCTCCCGTCGCGCGCGCTGCCGGAGGAGGGGCTGCCGATGGCCGGGCCACCGCAGGCATACCGTTTCGGCTCGTACACGCTCGACGTGGGCAACCACCGTCTCCTGCGGGGCCCTGACGAGGTTGAGCTCCGGCCGAAGGCGTACGACACGCTGCGCCATCTCGTCGAGCACCGCGGACGAACGGTGTCGAAGGACGAATTGCTCGACTCGGTCTGGGCCGGGGTCAATGTCAGCGAAGCGGTGCTGACCCACTGCGTTGCCGAAGTCCGGCAGGCCCTCCAGGACGACCCGCGAGCGCCGCGTTTCATCAGAACGCTCCCGAAGGTCGGTTATGCCTTCGTCGCCAGCGTCGAAGCCTCCGACGGGATCGGGCAGGTGGCCGTTGATCCGGGCGGGGCGAGTGCCCCGCCCGCGTCTCACATCGCCGTGCTGCCGTTTGCGAACATCAGCACGGACGAAGAGAACGAGTACTTCTGCGACGGACTCTCGGAGGAGCTCATCAACGGACTGACCAGGCTCCCCGGCCTGCGCGTCGTCGCTCACAGCTCGTCGTTCTCGTTCAAGGGCCGCGACCTCGACGCCCGCGCGATTGGGCGGCAGCTCGGCGTGGGATCGATCCTCGAGGGCAGCGTGCGGAAGTCGGGCGACCGGCTGCGTGTGTCGGCACAGCTCATCGATGCCACGACCGGGCATCACCGGTGGTGCGAGCAGTACGATCGGCGCCTGGAAGACGTGTTTGCCGTGCAGGACGAGATCTCGCGGGCCGTGCTCGGCGCCCTGAAGGCGGAACTGTTGGGCCCCGCCCACCCGGCGCTCATCACGCCGCCCACGCGGAACATGGATGCCTACCTGCTGTACCTGCAGGGGCGGTTCGCGTGGCACCGCAGATTCGCGGGCCAGCTTCAGGCGGCGATGGCGTGCTTCGAGAAGGCCCTCGCGCTGGACCCCGAGTTCGCGCCCGCGTACACGGGCCTCGCGGATTCACTGAGCACGCTGGGCGTGTGGGCGTTCGCGCCGGCGCACGAGGTGTTCCCGAAGGCGGCCGCACTCGCGCGCAGGGCCCTGGCCCTCGATCCGGCGCTCGCGGACGCCCACGCATCGCTCTCCCTCATCCAGATGTTCTACGAGTGGGACTGGGCGTCGGCCGAACGGGCACTGACCACGGCTCTGCAGCTCAACCCTGGGGCCGCGCTGTCACATGTCTGGGCCGGCCATCTCTTCAGCATCGTCGGCCGACTCGACGAGGCCGTGGCTGAAATGGAACTGGGGCGTGCGATCGATCCGCTCTCTCCCATCACCGGCGCGAACGTCGGCTGGACTTTCCATCTGGCCGGACGGCAGGACCGCGCGGCGGAGATTCTCGCGCAGGTTCTGGCACAGCAGCCGCAGAACGCCCTGGCGCACTTCTACCTCGGCTTCGTCCGCGCCGCCCTCGGGAACTACGAGGACGCCCTCTGCAGCTTCCGCCTGGCGGCCGAGGCAGCCACCGACATGCCGTGGTCCGCCGAGTCCATGGCATGGGTGCACGGCCTCGCGGGAGACCGCGAGCGCGCCCGCGAGATCCTCCAGGAGTCTCTCGCCCGCCGCGCGAGGGCTTACGTGCCGTCGTCCGGGATCGCGTGCATCCACCTCGGGTTGGGGGACGACGCGGCGATGTTCGAGTGGCTGACGCGCGCGGTGGACGAGCGCGACGCCCTGCTGCCGTGGCTGAAGCACATGCCGGCCTTCGATCGGGTGCGCCCCGACCCGCGGTTCCAGGCGCTGCTGGCGAGGCTCGGCCTGGCCTGACCTGGCGGCAGAGAAGGGGCCTGGCCCCTCTTTCTGTCACAGAGGGTGGCGCCATCTCCCGGCAACGTGCCGGAACCCTGGATCTGACCCCGGACTCCGAATTGGTGACACTCTCCAATTCCGTCCCAGCATGCGGAATTGGGAAGTGTCACTGATCCGGGGGCGCGCTACCAGGTGGTCCGGCCCGGATACTGCGTGACCAGCACATCGGGCGTCAGGATGGTCAGCCCATGGACGATGGCCTGGCTGACGAGCATGCGGTCGAAGGGGTCGCGGTGGATG
>CAZBIP010000382.1:0-3369 GCA_964491885.1 uncultured Vicinamibacterales bacterium | reverse complement strand
CGATGAACCACTCGGGCTTCCGGCCCGACCACTCGGCCGCGCGCGGTCGGTCCGCGGCCGGCGGCGGCCGATTCGGGATCCCCGCGCAACCGGAACAGGATGTCGCCGGGAAGGGCTCCCGCCGATCCACGGGGAGGCGTATGCGTGAACCGAGCCATTGTGTGCCGGGGGGCCGGCCGCGGCGGCGGCCGAGGGCAACAGGATCGCCCATAACCAGGGCGAGCGCAACGCCGTGGGCGGCACCCTGTGGCAGGGCCCCCGCCCATTCCTCAGCGGCAAGGTCGGGCCGGACCACGAATTAAGGATTCTCCCATGAATCGGTCGAGCGGCTGCCGGTGTCATCGAATCGCGAAGGCATTGGGCGTGGCGCTGCTGGGAGCGGGTGCGGCTGCGGGTGCTGGCGACCGGGGCGCGGCGCCCTTGGTCTCCTATGAAGACGCGATGGCGGCCGGGACCCATACCGTGACCTATTACCGGCCGGGTGACAAACTGAACCGGCGCAAGATCGAGTTCGGGACGGCGCGCGCGCAGTTTGCGCGCGCGCTCGAGCTGGCCGGGAGCGACCGCGAGGCGGCGGCCGCCCTGCTCGCGATCGGCGCAAGCAGCCTCAACGACGTCACGCAGACGAACGTTCCGGCGATCCGCGCCGGGTTCGAGCGCGTGCTCGCCTTGGCCGCCGCAACACCGCGACAGCGCGCCGAGGCGGCGCTGGGAGTGGGGGAAACGCATGTGCGCGAATGCGCGTACGACGCGGCGCGCGCGCAGTTTGCGAAGGCGATCGAGGGTGCCGAGACTCCGGGCGACGCGGTCCCGATCCGCTACGCGCTCGCGTACTCATACCTGCAACAGCGCCGGTTCGACGACGCGCGCCGCGAGTTCACGGCGCTGCTCGAGGGCGGGCTGCTCGGCGAACCGCTGGCCTGGCGCGTCGCGGCGCTGCGCGACGCGCTCGACCTGGTGCCGCGCGTCCGGCGCATGCGGCCGAGGATGTTCTTCAACGCCGACACCTGGCCGGCGGTCAAGGCGAAGGCGCTGACCGGGGAAAAGGCCGCATTCGACGAACTGGCGGCGCGCGTCGCGGCGCTGCGCGCCGCCGACCTCGTGCCGCGCGACTGGGGCATGGAAGCCATGGACGCCGCGTTCGTATACCGCGTTACGGGGGACGCCGGCCTGCTCGAGACCGTCCGCCGCCTGGTGCGCGCGAGCCTCGATTTCTACCTCGGGCGCTCGGTATTCCGCGGGCGCATGTATGAACAGGCGGGCTGCGCCGCGGCGCTCGACTGGGTGTGGAACGACCTCGCGCCGGACGAGCGCCTGGCGCTCGCGCGCGATTTCATCAACTACTCTCACGCCATGGACACCGAGGACCGGGTGCAGCTTGATGGGCTGTTCGGGATGCTGAACGCGTCGGACTACTATATCCGCGCCATCCCGTGGTACGCCGGTCTCGCCACGTTCGACGACGCGCTCGACGACGTCACCTACGGACGCGCCTTTACCGCGCTCGCGCGCGGGTTCCGGCAGTACCGCGGGTTCCTCGATACGGCGCGCGAGGACGGCGGCGACGACGGCGCGGCCCGCACGATGCTCGGGTACTATTTTGCGGAGACGCTGAACACGGTCTGGCCCTACTTCTACTGCTGGGAATCGGCCATGGGCACGCCGATCGCGCCGGAGCACATGTATTATCTGTCGCCCGACTACATCCTGCGCAGCGCGCTCGCGTTCACGCCGCGGATCGTGAACTTCAACTACGGCAAGACCTGGAACGACGCGCGCGGCATGCGCCACGATCTGCTCTATGACCACCTCGCGCACATGCTCCATTTCTACAGCCGGCCGTACCCCGTGGAGATGACGGTCGTGAGCCACATCCGCCAGCGCATGGAGGCCGCCCGCGCCACCGGGCGGGGCCTCTACTCGATTTACCCGTTCCTCCGCGATCTGAGTCAGGCGCCCGCGCCGGCGCTGCCGCCGAACCTGCCGGTGGCGCGGCACTTCGAGCATGTCGGCCAGGTCTTGATGTCGTCCGGGTTCGGCGACGACGACACCTACGCGCTTTTCTCCTGTGGCGACAACCGTGATTACGGACAGCCCGACGCGACGCATTTCGCGATCTGGCGCGGCGGCTACCTCGCGGTCGACAGCGGGTCGCTCGGGCAGGGCATCAACACGAACAATTTCCGCGAAAACGCAGGCTACTACCTGCAGACCGTCGCGCACAACTGCGTCCTGATCCACCTGCCGGACGAACGGATCTACGGCACGTTCACGAACTACGGCGGCCAGTGCCGCGACCCGGGCTTCGCGACACTGCGCGCGTTCGAGAGCCGCGGCCGCGACTACGCCTACATGGCGACCGACGCCACGCCGGTGTACAGCGCGGAGAAGTGCGCCGAGATGGTGCGCCAGCTCGTGTATCTGCCGCCGGCGCATGTCGTCGTGTTTGACCGCGTGACCGCGACGCGGCCGGAGTACGCGAAGGCCTGGCTGCTGCACACCGCGAACGAGCCGATGTTCAACGGCCGCGCGTTCCGTGCCGACGAGGGGCGCGGCCGGCTCTTCTGCCGAACGCTCGAGCCGGAAGACGCGGTCCTCGAGCCGGTCGGTGGCCCCGGCCGCGAGTTCTGGGCCGCGGGCCGGAACTGGCCGCTGCAGCCGGGAGCCCTGCACGCCATGGGGACGGACCGTCCTGAAAATGTGCCGGCGAGCATGGGCCGCTGGCGCGTCGAGGTGAAGCCGGGCGCGGCCCGCGCGACGGACTGGTTCCTGCACCTGCTTCAGACCGCGGACCCGGCGACCCCGGAGATGTCCGCGAGCGCCCGGCGCGCGACGGCGGACCGGCTCGGGCTTGAGTTTGCGGCCGGCCCGCGCACGGTCACGCTCGATTTCAACCGGGCGGGCGAGATCGGCGGACATATCCGCATCGTCGAGGGCGGCCGCACGCTCGTGGACCGGCCGCTGACGACGGCGGTCATGCCGCAGGCCGGGCTGGCGCTGGACCCGTGAACGGCGTAGTCTGTCGTGCGTCTCGCGGCGATGTGGAGGGAAGAGGGCTCATGCGAAGAACCATTCAAACGCGGACATTCCGTGCCGCCGGCGGGCTCGAACGGACGGTCTCCGTGGCCCGGCTCGAGGGCGGGCGGCCGGGCCCGACGCTGGCGCTCATCGCCGGCCAGCACGGCATGGAGCACATGGGCCCCGTGGTGCTGCGCCGGTTTCTCGACACGTGCCCTGCGGACTTCCGGGGCACGGTCACTGTCTGCCCCTGCGCCAATCCGTTCGCCCTCGAGCTCGATTACGAGTACTACCCGGAGCGCGAGGACCTGGGCAAACTCAAGGACTATTATTACTCGCGATTCCGCCACG
>CAZBIP010000381.1:0-3372 GCA_964491885.1 uncultured Vicinamibacterales bacterium | reverse complement strand
GCGGCGCGCCAGCGGCGCTCGCCGGCGATGATCTGGTAGCCCTGGGGGGCCTGGCGCACCAGGATGGGCTGAATGAGGCCGTTCGCGCGGATGGATCGCGCGAGGTCCTCGATGCGCGCGTCCTCGGTGCGCGAGCGCGGCTGGTACCGGTTCGGCGCGAGTTGATCGATGTCGACTTCGAGGGGGGCGCCGGCCGGCCGGCCCGTGCCTTCGAGCGCGTCGCCGATCAGCGCGTCGAGCCCCCTGCCCAGTGCGTGTCGTTTCTCGGCCATGGTCGTGCGTCAGTTCGTCGTCGACGGGGTTGGCGGGACGCGGCCGTTGCGCGCGAGCATCTCGCGCGCGAGCGCGAGGTACGCCTCGGCGCCGCGGGATTTCACGTCGTAGAGGATGACCGGCATGCCGTGGCTCGGGGCCTCGCCCAGGCGCACGTTGCGCGGGATGACGGTGTGGAAGACCTTCTCCTTGAAGAACGCGCGGACGTCGCGCGACACCTGCTGGCCGAGGTTGGTCCGCTCGTCGTACATCGTGAGCAGGACGCCGTCGATGTCGAGGGCCGGGTTGAGCACGGCGCGGACGCGCTTGAGCGTACCGACGAGGTCGGCCAGGCCCTCGAGCGCGAAGTACTCGCAGTGGAGCGGGATGAGCACCGCGTCGGAGGCGACGAGGGCGTTGAGCGTGAGGAGGCCGAGCGACGGGGGGCAGTCGATGAGGATGTAGTCGAAGCGATCGCGGAGCGGCGAGACGAGGCGGCGCAGGCGCGATTCGCGCGCGAGCATGGGGACGAGCTCGATTTCGGCGCCAGCGAGGCTGCGGTCGGCAGGAATGGCCGAGAGTCCGGAGACGGACGTCGGCATGACGTACACGGACGCGTCGGGGATGTCGTCGGACATGAGGGCGTCGTAGACGTCGCCGGCGGGCGCGCTCTGGCCTTTGAGGCCGACGCCGCTCGAGAGATTGCACTGCGGGTCGGCGTCGACGAGGAGGACGCGCTGGTCGGCGAGGGCGAGGGACGCGCCGAGGTTGATGGCGGTGGTGGTCTTGCCGACGCCGCCTTTCTGGTTGGCGACGGCGAGGATTCTAGCCATGGCGAATGGGTCGCACTTTAGGTCGTTAGACAGAAAATTCAACCTAACGATGATTACGATGGAGAAGGATACCACGATTCCTTGGGGGCTGATGTTTCACGTGGAACAGCTTGGGCGAAGCGTTTCACGTGAAACACTCGAATCAGGCCATTTTCGGAGTGTTCGCCCGCTGGCCCGCCCGAGACCAGTCGTGCACGTGTGTCGGGCGATGCCATGGCGCCTGGACCGCCGGCGTGACGAGAGCTACAGCATCTTACGCAGAACAAGGAGCCGGCTGCGGAGCGATTCGACGAGCGTCCAGGTCGCTTCGTAGACGAGCGGCGGCGCAACCAGGGGAGGTGTTTCAGAGCCCGTTGCCGTCCGGAACAGAAGGATCCGGCCGCCGAGGCGAAGGAACGCCTGGATGTGAACCAGCAGCCGCTGCTCCACTCTCACGGCCCTGACCGTAACGAAGTCGTGTGACTCGTGCAGTTCCGGACGGGTCAACAGATCCTCTGCCCTGGCAGTCTCGACAACGGCGTCGGCAAGATTCAACTGCCGGACGGCCTCGCGGAGGAAAGCGGACTTCCTCGTCTTGGATTCGACCATCATCAACGTGAGCGCCGGGATCGCGATCTTCATCGGAATGGCGGGAGAGCCGCCGCCAGACCCGACATCGAGCATTCGCGGATGTGGAGACAGGCCTGGACCGTGTGGCCTCCCGTGACCGTGCGAACCCTGGAGGTGCTTGGCGGCCACCAGTGGCTCGATCAACAGCCTGTCGATGGCCTCGTCCGGCGCGTCTTTCAGCGAGAAAGCAGTGAGGTTGACCTTCTGGTTCCAGGTCTCGAGAAGGCCGTAGTAGGCGGCTAGAGCATCAATGACGCGAGGTTCCAGCGCGACGTTCGCCCTCCGGGCCCGCTTCGCCAGCCGCTCGCTGAATTCCCGTGGCGTCATGGCTGAATCGCTCCAGATACGCGGCGACGACGGCAACCGCCGCTGGCGTGACCCCTGGGATTCGGCCGGCCTGGCCGAGCGTCCGAGGCTCGACCTCGCCGAACCGCTGGACCATCTCGCGAGACAACCCCGGGATTCTCTCATACGGGAACCGCCTGGGGATAGTCCGCTCTTCCTCCGCCATCGCCCGGATCACCTCGCCCTGCTGCCGCTTCAGGTAGCCGTGGTACTTGACGATCGTCTCCGCCGTCGAAATGTCGATTGAAACCGAGTCGGCAGCGACGTCCAAGACGACGTCCCCTCTCTCGAGCATGCTGGAGAGGCTGACGCCAGGCTGGCGGAGCCTTTGGAGGGCCGGCATCGATCCTTCCGCAACCTTGACGCGAGCCTCGCCCAGTGCCGCAAGATTTCGCTGGAGCCGCCCGCGGCGCGTCTCGAAACGCTGCCAGCGATCGTCCTGGACGAGTCCGGCTTCCCTACCCTTTGGAGTCAGCCTCAGGTCGGCGTTGTCGATTCGGAGGAGCAGCCGATGTTCAGCCCGCGACGTAAACATCCGGTACGGCTCCAGGCAATCTCGCGTGACCAGGTCGTCGATGAGCACGCCGATATAGGCCTCAGACCGGCCCAGGGTGAACGGCGGCCCCCCCATCACGCCAAGCGCCGCGTTCAGACCGGCCACCACACCCTGCGCCGCGGCCTCCTCGTAGCCGGACGTCCCATTGATCTGCCCTGCCAGATACAGCCCTCTCAACCGCTTCGCTTCCAGCGTCGGCTCCAGCTCCACGGGGTGAACGAAGTCGTACTCGATGGCGTACGCCGGACGAAGGATTCGCGCGTCCTTCAGGCCCGGCAGCGCCCGCACGACGCGCTCCTGGATATCGCGCGGCAGGCTCATCGAAAGGCCGTTCACGTAGATCTCGTCCACATCCGGCCCTTCGGGCTCCAGGATGACATGATGCCGCTCGCGGCGCGGAAACCGCATCACCTTGTCTTCCAGGGAGGGGCAATAACGCGGCCCGATCCCCTCAATCGCGCCGTTGTAGAGCGGCGAGAGCCCCACGTTCGAGCGAACCAACTGGTGTACGGTGTCGGTCGTATGGAGCTGCCAGCACGTCACCTGATCGCGAGCGATCTCCCCTGTCATGAATGACAGCGGCACGGGATGCGCATCGCCCGACTCCGGCGTGAACGCTCCCGAACGCACGCCCGCGTCGAAGTCGATGCTCTCCCGGCTGAGCCTCGGCGGCGTTCCTGTCTTCAAGCGGCCCGCGCGGAACCCGAGTGCACGGATCGAGGCCGCGAGGCTGCGCGAGGCCGATTCACCGTACCGGCCAGCCGGCCACTGCTCCTG
>CAZBIP010000380.1:0-3379 GCA_964491885.1 uncultured Vicinamibacterales bacterium | reverse complement strand
CCCTGCTCCACGAGCTGGCCGAGGTTCCGGTACACCGTCCCCATGCTCACGTGCGGAGACTCGCGGCGCAGCCTGGCGAACACCCAGTCGGCGGTCGGGTGGCTTTTCGTGTCCCTCAGGAGTTCGAGGATGCGGTCGCGCTGCCGGCTCCTGCGCAGCCTTGCCGCCGCTCCCCCGTGCTTCATTGCCGGTGCTCTCATGATAAGAATCATTCTCAATATATGGCAGGGCTCGACCAGAGGTCAAGGCGATCCAGGCACGGGAACCGCACGAGCGGCCCCTTGACGCCGGCCCGCGGTCGCGGCGACGATCCGGCGCATGAGCCATCCGCGGAAAGCCGACGTCCGGTCGCTGTCGGAATCGCTCGCCCAGCACGCCGCGCTCCAGGCCGAGTACGGGGCGAAGGGCATCCAGCCCGTCCTCGCCGACGCTGAGCGGGCGCTGCGCGCCGCGCTCTCGAAGGTGAAAGCGCTGCCGGTCGACCGCGGGATGCGCTCGCGCGAGCCGGATCGCCTTTCGGCCATTCGGCGGCTCAGGCCGCGAGGGCCGCGCGCGCTGTGGACGGGCTTCGACGAGGCTCGCTACCGCGAGAAGGTCGGCGGCGCGCTCCTCGCCCGCATGGCTGGTTGCACCCTTGGAGCGATCGTCGAGGGGTGGAGCGTGGACCGCATGAAGGCGTGGGCCCGGACGATCGGCGACGCGTTCCCGCCCGTGGACTACTGGAGCCGGGCCTGGGCCCCCCATGAAACGCGCTACCAGATGAGCGAGTGCCGAGCCTACACGCGGACCGGCCTCGACGGCGTGCCCGTGGACGACGACGTCGCCTACACCCTGCTCGGCCTGCTGATCGCCGAGGACCATGGGCTCGATTTCACCACGGACGACGTGGGGACGGCGTGGCTGAAGTACCTGCCGTACGCCTGCACGGCAGAGGAGGTGGCGCTGAGGAACCTCCGGCGCGGCGTTCCGGCCCTGAACGCCGCCGCGCGGGACAATCCCTTCGTGCAATGGATCGGCGCGGACATCAGGTCCGATCCGTGGGCCTACCTCGCCCCGGGCCTGCCCGAGCGGGCGGCGGACATGGCGTACCGCGACGCGTACCTCAGCCACCGGCGGGGCGGCATCTACGGCGAGATGTACTTCGCGGCGGTCCAGGCTGCGGCGTTCGCGGTGGACGACCCGGTGGAGGCCGTACGGATCGGGCTCACCGAGATACCCCGCGACTGCTCGCTCGCCCGCGACGTGCGCTGGGCGCTCGGCGCCGGGCGGGACCTGCGGGGGTACGCCGACGCGCGCGCCGCGGTCGACGCGCGGTTCAAGGGCATGCACCCCGTGCACACGAACAACAACGCCTGCCTCACGATCTTCGGCCTGATGATCGGCGGCACGGACGTCACCCGGGTCCTCTCCGAGGTCGTGGCGATGGGGCTGGACAACGACTGCACCGCGGCGACGGCTGGAAGCATCGTCGGCGCCGTCGTCGGCCGGAAGGGCGTGCCCGCGCACTGGCACCGTCGGTTCCACGACACGGTGCGATCCTACCTGATCGGCCGGCCGACGTTCCGCATCTCGAACCTCGTCGACAGGTTCGCCCGGCTCGCGCGCCGGCAGTTCGCGGAACGGGCGTAGGGGGACCCATGGACTGCACGCATCAGAAGCAGAACGCGGCCCGGTGCAATTGCACCTACCCGGGCTGCCCACGGCACGCGCGGTGCTGCGACTGCCTCGCCTACCATCGTGGCATGGGGGAACTGCCGGCGTGCTATTTCACGCCCGAGCAGGAACGCACGTACGACCGCAGCATCGCGTATTTCGTGAGCGTCAACCGCCGGTGATCCAGCGATGAGGCAGCCGACACGCTTCCGGTACGAGGGCCTCACCCGCTGGTGGAAGGGCAACCTTCACGTGCACAGCACGCGCTCGGACGGCGGGAAGACGCCCGGCGAGCTCGTCGCGCTCTACGCGGGAGCGGGCTACGATTTCATCGTGCTCACGGATCACTGGGTGGCGGGCGTTCCCGACGACCTGCCCCGGCCGTCGCCGCTCGTGGTGATCGACGGCGTCGAGATCGACGGCGAGGACGCCACCGGTGCACCCTTCCACGTCGTCTGCATCGGCTGCCGGGGGGGCATCGAACGGTCGATGGGCCTCGAAGCGGGGATGGCCGAGGCGCGCCGGCAGGGCGCCGTGTTCGTGCTCGCGCATCCCCTCTGGACCGGCAACTCGGCCGAGGATTCCGTGCGCCACGAGTTCGACGGCGTCGAGGCCTACAACCACGTGGCCGAGTGGCTGAACGGCAAGGGCTCGAGCGCGTTCCACTGGAATTGGATGCTCGACCGGAAATCCGCCGTGTTCGGGTCGGCGGTCGACGACGCGCACATCAACCCGAATCACCCCCTCTGGAACGGCGGGTGGGTCCACGTCGACGCACCGTCGCCCACGCCCGAGGACCTGATCGCCGCCATCCGGGCGGGAAGGTTTTACTCGAGCCGCGAGCCGGTCATACGATCGCTCGCGGCCAACGGCCGCGAGGTGTCGCTGAGCTGCTCGCCGGCGAAGTTCGTCAGGCTGGTGGGACCGAGTGATCGCGGCCGGCGCCAGGCGGCGCTGGACGGCGCGTGCCTGACCGCGGCCACCTTCACGGTGCCCGACGACTGGTCACACGCGCGCATCGAGATCGAGGACGACACGGGCCGGAAGGCGTGGACGAACGCGCTGTTCGTGTGACCGCGAGGCGACGGGGCGGGCCGGGACGATCCGCCGCCGCGAACGGCGCGCCGTCTATTTTCTGACGAAGAAGTACCAGAGCGCCACCAGCTCCATGCCGGCCTCGCCGTCCACGGCCTTCTGGATCTCCTGGATGGTGGCGAGCTTCTTTCCCAGGTCGTCCTTGACGACCTTCCCGTCGAACACCGCGACGACCTTGTTGTGCGCGTCCCTGACGTTCTTGCGATCGATCTCGCCGAAGCGCGCGCCGTTCCACGCCCGGACGTTGTTCCGGTCGATCTCGCCCACCTTCTGGCCGGTCCGGTTGTTCTTCAGCTTCTGCCCATCGAACGTGAAGTCTGCCATGGCGTCCTCCTTCCGGCAGGGGTGATACCCCGGATCATACCACCCGCCGCAGACTGCGAAGGAGAGCCAATCCACAACCGCACTACCGTGATGACGCACAGCAGTGTCGGCGTTTGACTCCACGACCCAAATACTATCAATTTGATAGACAACAATTACTTTCGGAGAGACTGGCATTCCAACGCTGGTCTGAAGGAGGATGGCCATGAGACGGATGAACGAGGGGTTCCGCGTGGTAGTGGTTGCTACGGTACTGGTGCTCTCGTCACTCGCCGCGACTGCCCAAACGTCACTCCCTCCGGCAGAG
>CAZBIP010000379.1:874-3399 GCA_964491885.1 uncultured Vicinamibacterales bacterium | reverse complement strand
CCGAAGCACGGCTTCGGCAGACAAGCCGCAAGGTCGCGGACAAGCCGCTCCGACACGGCTTCAGCACTCCGAAGGTTGCCTGTGTCCCGCCGGGTCGGCCATCGCCAGCATCCTCCTCTCCGCGCTCCTCCTCCTCCTGCCTTGCGCTGCCGCGCGCGCGGACTGGACGCCCGACCCCGCTGCCGGGACCATCGAGATCGAGAAGGACTGCTACCCGGTCTACGAAGGCGAGTGGTGCGTGGGGTTCAAGCTCGTGCGCACGGGCGGCGCCCTCGGCGCGGTCTCCGTCGCGTTCGACACGGAGGACGGCTCGGCCGTCTCGCCCCAGGACTACGGCGACCGCAGCGGCGAGATCGCATGGGACAACGGCGACGCCGAGCCCAAGCACGTGACCATCCCCATCGTCAACGACTCCGCCGTGGAGGGCGACGAGGATTTCCGGCTGGTCATCAGCCGTCCGACGTACGGCGCGTCGCTTGGCGCTCGCACGGTCAGCCGCGCCGTCATCGTCTCGCGCGACTACCCGCGCCTGCCCTCCCACCTGATCCGCCGCGAAATGAACGCGAACCACCTGTTCGTCCGCAGCCTGCGCATCACGGGCGCGGACTGCGCGGTCTGGGGCGCGGGCGACGCCGACGGCGACAGCCAGGAAGACCTGCTGGCCGGCAGCCCGTACCTGCGCAACGTGGTGTGCGCGGAGGGCGCGGGATATCTCCTGCGCGGGTTGCCCGTGGGCGCGTCGGGCATCGTGTCCGCCGCGAGCCACCGGCCTGGCATGGTGCTGCCGGGGCTCGTGCCGCTGGGCGCCGCGGGCGTCCGCGTCGCCGGCGCGGGCGACGTCAACCGCGACGGATACAGCGACTTTGTGGTCATGACCCAGCAGCCGCCCCTCAGCTCCATCCGCGGCGAGGCGTTCCTTGTCTACGGCAGCGCGCAGCTGCCGGCCATGGCCGACCTCGAAGCGTTCGACGCCGCAGGACTCGGCCGGCGCATCTGGTCGAGCGACCCCTCGCAGGACATCGAGCCGGCGGCATGCTCGGGAGGCGCCGACTTCAACGGCGACGGCTACGACGACCTCCTGCTCACGACCGTCAACGCCTACGCAACCGCCCGCACGTTCCTGGTCTACGGCAACGCCGCCGGTTCCACGGAACCGCTGGACCTTGCGGAGTTCCCGCAGCAGGCCGGCGGGCGGTTCACGGGCTGCTCGCAGGCCGCCATGCTGGGCGACGTGGACGGCGACGGCTACGCCGACGTGGGGCTGTACGCCGCGTCGAGCCAGTGCACGATGGTGTTCTTCGGCACGCCCGACGCACTGGAGTACGAGGACGAAACGCCCGAGGTGGACCTCGCCGAGTACGCCATGATCTGGATCGGCGCGCCAACGCCGCTGCAGCCCGCCGGCGACGTCAACGGCGACGGCTGCGCCGACATGATCTGCGTGTCGGCCTCGCCGCTGCCGCCGTGCAACGCCCCGCTGACCCAGACCACCAGCACCGTGACCATCGTGCTGGGAAAGCCGCGGGAGTTGCTGATCGACATGTGGCTGCCCTACGACATGACGTCGGTGGACGACGGCGTGAACCTTACCGTGCCCGAGGCGGCTGCCGTGGCGCGCGGCGTGGGCGACGTCAACGCCGACGGCTACGCCGACGTGGCCGTGAACGCGCCGTACGCATGCCCGGGCTACGCGGCGGCGGGCGAGCGCACCCTGACGCTGATCTACGGCGGCCCGCAGGGCGTGGGCCGCACGCGCTATCCCGACGCCAACGGCGCGTTCTGCACGCTGCCCGTGGACGGCGACAACGTCGTGGCGCTCTACAACGACGACGCGGCCCGCGCGCAGTTGGGCCACCTCGCCGCGGACTTCGCCTGCGCGGGCGACGTCAACCTCGACGGCGCCGCGGACATCGTCGTGGGCAACAACCGGTTCGACGACGCCGGCGTGGGCGTGTGTTCGGAGGAATCGGCCACGGCGGACGTGGTGCTGAGCGCCGCGCCCTCGGGCAGCGCCACGTGGACGGCGATGCTGCCGGCCGGCGCGGTGGCGCGCCGCGGCGTGGGGCTGCTGGCCGGCGGCGCGCAGTCCGTCCCGCCGTCGCGCTGCTGGCTGGCGTACGCCGGCGGGGCGGCCCTCAGCACGGAAGAGGTCACGCTGGCGCGCAGCCTGTCGGGCCTGGGCGGGCTGCCGGCCAGCGTCGCGCCGGTGCACTGGCGCGTCGAGTCGGACCGCACGCAGACCGGCGCGGCGCAGTACGCGTTCAAGCCTCTGCCGGGCGAGACGGCCGGGCTGCAGTTCGCGCGGCTGCTCGTGCTGCATTCCGCGTCGGCGTCGGGCCCGTGGGAGATTGCGCTGAACACGGCGCACGACGCGTGGCGCGGCGAGATCCGCGCGACGCTGGCGTCGGGCGGCGGCACGCGCTATTTCGTGCTGGCCGACGCGCCCGTGGCCTGCGAAACGGGCAAGATCTTCGCCTGGCCGTGCCGCGGCGCCAACGTGGTGGACCTGACGGCCGAGCGCGGCG
>CAZBIP010000379.1:0-864 GCA_964491885.1 uncultured Vicinamibacterales bacterium | reverse complement strand
TTCTCCGTCACGCGCTGGCTGGCCGACGGCAACCCGCTGGAGGCCTGCCCGCCCATGCTGCGCATGTGCCGCACCGCGCAGACCACGGCGTTCTCGCTGCGCGCCGCCGGCGCACACGCCGCAACGCTCGCCGGCGCCGGCAACCCGTTCCAGTCCAACGGCGGCGGACCCTGCGCCACGCTCGCCGGCGACATCTCCAACGACGAGTACCCACTCGACTCCGGCGACCTGGCGGCCCAGGCCCAGGTCTGCGTCACCGGGCCCGTGGACTGGCCCATGCCGTCGCCCATCCCGCTGAGTTCGTCCGACCCGCCCACCACGGTGGCCGTGACGTTCGGGCCGTCGGCGGCCATCCTGCGCGGGGCCGCGGGCGGGTTCCAGGGCCCGGTGCGGCTCTGCGTGTTCGACGCCGCCAACCCCGAACGCCAGCGCTGGTTCGCCGGCGCGCAGCTGGCCCTGGGCGAGCTGTGGGACGGCAGGCTCTACACGTACCTCGCGCCGGCCAGCGCCGACGCGCTTCCCCAGCAGGACCCCAACTCGCCCGAGTACTACGTGGCCTCGGGCGGGTCGGTCGGCATGACCGCGGTCGTGTTCACGCAGGACGAGCTGCTCGAAGACCCGCAGCAGCCCACGACGCCCACGGCGTACCCCAACGCGCGCTACGACTTCGACTACGCCGCATTCTCGGGCGGGCTGGCCCCGGGCAACGGGCTGGTCGTGTACACGCCGCTCGAGCAAGTCCAGTAAGGCGCGAGGACCATGGAAGGACGACAGAGCATGCAGAACGGAGACGCGAAGATGAACGAGACAGCACAGTGCAAGTGGGGAGGATTCTACACCACCAAGGCGCCAGGACACCAAGGG
>CAZBIP010000378.1:0-3419 GCA_964491885.1 uncultured Vicinamibacterales bacterium | reverse complement strand
CATCCACCGCGACCCCTTCGACCGCATGCTCGTCAGCCAGGCCATCGTCCATGGGTTGACCATCCTGACGCCCGACGCGCTGGTCACGCAGTATCCCGGCCGCACGACCTGGTAGGGCTCCCCGGAATGGGTGACACTCTCCAATTCCCCATGCCCGGACGGAATTGGAAAGTGTCTCCGATTCGGAGTCCGGGGTCAGGTCCAGGATCCCGACACTTCGTCGGGAAATGGTGCCACGCTCTGTGACAGAGAAAGGGGCCTGGCCCCTTTTCAACAGGGCCTGACGTCAGGCCAGGCCGATCTTCGCAAGGACGGATCGGAAGCGGGGGGCCGCGCCGACCCGATCGAACGCGGGCATGTACTTCACCCAGGGCAACATCGCGTCCCGCTCCTCGATGCACCGGTCCAGGCATGCGAACGTCGCATCGTCGTCGCCCAGGCCAAGGTGAATCAGCGCGATGGCGGACGTCGGCACGTACGCCTTCGCCGCGCGGACGAGCGAATCGGCGAGGATCTGCCTCGCTTCCCGATCCTGACCCCGCAGAGCGAGCACCCAGCCCATGGATTCAGAGGCGAACGGCATGCCGCCCGGGGTCGCGGCGGCAGCGCGGAACGCGTCGGTCGCCTCGGCCAGGTCTCCCGCGGCGGCGCGCGCGTATCCGAGGTAGAGCAGGGCCATCGGGTTTCCGGGGAAGCGGGCCAGGACCTTCTGCGTCTCGCTCGTCGCGCGATCGTGGTTCCCGGCCAGGTAGAACGTCCACCCGACGTTCGCGTTGACGATCGGCGATAGCGGGTCCAGGGCCTGCGCGTGCAGCACCTCGGCGACCGCCTCCTCGAATCGGCCCACGATGCTGAGCAGATGGCCGGCCCACAGGTGGGCCAGCGCGAATCCCGGGTTGAGCTCGAGGGCCCGGACCAGTTCACGCTCGGACGCCGCCCAGTCCCAGTCGTAGAACGCGAGGATGAGGCCTCGGGAGGCGTGCGCCTCGGCAAGATCGGGGGCGAGCGCAAGGGCTTGGTCCGCAAGCGCTCCCGCTCTCGGCATGACTTCGTGGGCCGGCCGGAAGGTCCAGACGCCCAGCGTGCTGAAGCAGTCCGCCAGCCCCGAGTAGGAGAGGGCGAGGCCGGGGTCCAGTGTGATGGCCTTCTCGAAGCACTCCACCGCCACCTGCAACTGGCCCGCGAATCTGCGGTGCCACGCGAACCGGCCCTGCAGGTACAGCAGGTAGGCATTCATGTTCCGGGTTGACGGGGTGATGATCGCTCCCTGCCCCCGCCCGGGCCCGAGCAGTTCCACCTTCAACGCGCCCAGCACGGCCCTCGAGATCTCGTCCTGGATGGCGAACACGTCCTCCAGGCGCCGGTCGTACTGCTCGCACCAGCGATGGTACCCGTCGGCGGTGTCGATGAGCTGGGCCGAAATGCGAAGCCGTCCGTCGGACTTGCGAACGCTGCCCTCGAGAATCCATCCAACGCCGAGCTGCTGCCCGACCTCGCGCGCATCGATGTCGCGGCCCTTGAACGAGAACGACGAGCTGTGAGCGACGACACGAAGCTCGGGAATCCTGGTCAGCCCGTTGATCAGCTCTTCGGACAGGCCGTCGCAGAAGTACTCGTTCTCAGGGTCGGCACTCAGGTTGGCAAAGGGAAGCACCGCGATGGCTGACGCCGGAGGCTTCCGCGGCAGACCCTGGAGGGAGGGTCGCGGGCAGGCGCTCCCGGCGCCGGTGGACTCGATGCCCGCGACGAAGGCGTAGCCCACTTTGGGCAGCGTCCTGACATAGCGCGGGGCTCGGGCGTCGTCCTGCAGCGCCTGGCGCACCTCGGCGATGCAGTGGGTCAGCACCGCCTCGCTGACGTTCACCCCGGCCCAGACCGAATCGAGCAACTCGTCCTTCGATACCGTCCGCCCGTGGTGCAGGACGAGGTGGAGGAGCGTGTCGAACGCCTTCGGCCTGAGTGCGACCTCGTCCGAGTCCCGCAACAGGCGGTGGTTGCCGGCGTCGAGGGTGTATGGGCCGAAGCGGTATGCCTGCGGCGGACCGGCCATTGGGAGCCCCTCCCCCGGCGTCGCCCTCTGAGGCGGGCGCGAAGCTGCGGCACGAACTCGTCCGGCGACGGCTTGTCCGTGCCTGGAAGGCAGTTTGCGGGAATCTTGCGCCTTTTCGTCAGGAATGTCATCCCTCATCCGTCTAGCGTGTACGCCAGCAGGAGGTGCGCATGATCTACCGGTTTGCCGTGCTCGTCTGCTCCGTCGTTCTCGTGTATGCCTGCCAGGGTGTGAACTCCAGCGCCCAGACCCCCGCAGCCCCCAGCGCGGCGCCTTCGAGCGGCGTGGCCGCGGCGAACGCCGGCACGACGGCCCCGCAGGCCGCCGCGGACCCGGCCCGGCCCTACAAGGCGACGGCCATGTGGGCCAAGACCGACATCCGCTGGGCAGGCCAGCCAGGAGTGGACAAGAGCCTGTTCGACGGCCGCTGCTCACGGCTCTCCGACTACGTGATTACCGCCACGTTCGAAGGCGACGCGACACATGCAGGCCGCGTGACCGGGGAGGCCTCGCACTGCAGCCAGATCGAGTGGACGCCGCAGGGGCCTGGCGGGGCGACCTACAGTGACGGCCAGGGCGTCATGGCCACCGCCAACGGCAGCACCATCGTCCTCCGCTACGGCAACGGGACCACAGGCATCGACCAGGCCTCGGGGGAGATGTGGTTCAAGGACGACTGGACTTTCATCGGAGGCACCGGCTTGTTCGCAGGTGCGACCGGGGCCGGCACCGAGGGCGGCCGCTTCAAGGACTTCAACGCGGTGCTGAACGGCACCCCGATCCCGATGACCATGGAAGGTACGATCACTTACGACCCGAGCCGAAAGTAGCCAAACGGAATAGGCCGCGAATCGGTGACACTTTCGGATTCCCACGAGCACGCGGAATTGGAAAGTGCCACCGATTCGAATTGGAAAGCGTCACTCGTTCCGCCGATAATGCCCGACCATGGGCCGGGTGACTGACCGCTGCGCCGCTTTGGCACCCCGCGCCGCTTCGGCGACGCGTGCCGTTGCGACGAAACGCGCCGCTCCACCTCGCGTCGCTCCGTCGACGCGCCCTGCCTCGGCGGGCTCCGGCGGGTCGCCACGCCGCAGCGCTTCGCCGCGCCGCCACACGACGCGCGGCACGCCAGCCGCGCCTGGGGCCGCGCGCGTGCTCATCGCCTCCGACTGGGCCCCCATCCGCGCCTTCGACCCGGTCATCCGCGCGGATCCGGGGGCGATCTACGGCGACCTTCTCCCGATCCTTCGCGGCGCCGACCTCCGCATCGTCAACTGCGAGTGCGCCCTGACGTCGGCCGCGAAGCCGGTATGGAAGAGCGGCGCGGTCTTCAAGGGCGAGCCCTCGCACGTGGCGGGCCTGGCGG
>CAZBIP010000377.1:1335-3427 GCA_964491885.1 uncultured Vicinamibacterales bacterium | reverse complement strand
CTGAGTGTCTGATACATGCTGCGCGGCGGGTGGCTACCACCGCATCTGGCGGCGGGTGGCCGGGCTCAGCGCCATCATGGGCGATACCATCCCGGGCATCCGGGTCGTGAAAGCCTTCGCCCAGGAATCCCGGGAGACCCGCCGGTTCAGCGACAGCAGCGCCGACCTCTTCAAGCAGGAAATGGAGGCGGCCAGGGTGTCGAGCGCCTTCTTCCCGTTCGTGTCCATCCAGACGTCGCTGGGATCCATCCTGATCTTCGCCATCGGCGGCTACATGGTGATCCACGGCCTCGAGACGGTCGGCACGCTGGTGGCCTTCACGAGCTACCTGTGGCGCTTCTACGGGCCGGTGCAGGAGTTCGGACGCATGAATCACCGTCTGCAGCACTGCCTCACCTCGGCCGAGCGCGTCTTCGAGATTCTCGATGCCGACCCGGAACCGCTCGACCGCGGCGGGCTCCGGCTGGACCCGTTCCGGGGCGGAGTCGAGTTCCGGGACGTCCGCTTTTCCTACGAGCCCGGCAAGTACGCCCTGGACGGCGTGTCCTTCACGGTCGAGCCGGGCGAAATGATCGGGCTGGTCGGCCCGAGCGGCGCCGGCAAGAGCACGCTGGTGCATCTGCTCGCCCGGTTCTACGACGTGGGCGAAGGCGAAATCCGGGTGGACGGCCACGACGTCCAGGACCTGGACCTCACGTGGTACCGCCAGCAGATCGGCGTGGTGTTGCAGGAGCCCTACCTCTTTTACGGCTCGGTCTGGTCCAATATCGCCTATGCCGACCCGACCGCGAGCGCCGACGCGATCATCGCCGCCGCCCGGGCGGCCAACGCCCACGAGTTCATCGTGAAACTGCCGGACGGCTACGACACGATCGTCGGCGAGCGCGGCCAGACGTTCTCCGGCGGCGAGCGCCAGCGCATCTCGATCGCGCGGGCCATCCTGAGGGACCCGCGCATCCTGATCCTGGACGAGGCCACCGCCTCGGTGGACACGGAAACCGAGGCCCTCATCCAGGCCGCCCTCGAACGCCTGGTCCGCAACCGCACGACCTTCGCCATCGCACACCGGCTCTCGACGCTCCGGAAGGCGCATCGGCTTATCGTGCTCGAACGGTCCAAGCTGGTCGAAATGGGCACCCACGACGAGCTTATCGCCTCCGGCGGGCTCTATGCCCGGCTCTGCCGGATGCAGTCGGAGATGTCGAGGCTGAAAGCCTGGTGACCATGACGCGCGATACTCCAGCGCCGCGACCGGACGCCGGGTGCGGAACCGGCGCCGCGCCTGTCTGGGCCGTGACGCCCGAACGGGTCCGGATCTGGATGGACGCCTTTCACGTGCTGCACGCGAGCGTGGACGGCGCGGAACATCACGACGTGCAGGCCCGGCGCGCTTTCCCATTGTCCGGCCGCGCGGATTATGTCAGCCTGATCGGCGCGGACGGCAAGGAGCTCGCGCTGCTCGTCCACCCGAACAAGCTCGACCGGCAGAGCCGGCTCTGTCTCGGCCAGGCGCTCGAGCGCATGTACTTCGCGGCCCGGATCCTGCGGGTGGACGAGATCACGGAAACCATGGGCGTCTCGCAGTGGAAGGCGCTGACGGACCGCGGCTATGCCGTGTTCGAGGTGTCGAACCGGCAGACCCATATCCGGGCCCTGTCGGGCGGCCGGTACCGGATCACCGACGTGGACGGCAACCGGTTCGATATCCTCGACGTGAACCGCCTGGACGTCCGGAGCCGGGCTCTGATTGCCAGCGAGATCTGAGCGCGCACGGGCGCGGAAAGGCCGATCATCATGCCTGAAATCGCAACGGCGAATTACGAGATGAAACGCCAGGCGCGCGGCGCCGAGCCGCCGCCCCGGAAACGGTCGTGGGCCCGCCGGTTCATCGGCGGGAGCGTCGCCCTCGGAATCCTGCTGGCCGCGGTCGTCGGCGGATTCGTGTGGCAGCGCCTCACGCGGGTGTACCTGCTCGATGGGTGCGTCCAGGCGGACGTCGTGTCGGTCGCTGCGTCGGCGGACGGGCGCCTCGAGGCCGTCCTGGTGGCCGAGGGCGAGCGCGTGGCCCGCGGGCAGGTGCTCGCGCGCCTCG
>CAZBIP010000377.1:0-1325 GCA_964491885.1 uncultured Vicinamibacterales bacterium | reverse complement strand
GCGACGACATCCTTGGCTACGTCGCGCTCGCTCGGGACCAGCTCCAGTGGGAGACCTCAGGTATGCAGGACCTCCAGCTCTGTATGGTGGACATCGGCGCACGGGGACTCGACGCGTACCGCAGCATCGCGCGCCTCGACGTGCCCGAGACGCAGGCCGAACTCGAGGCCGCCGAGCGCATCGCGGCGGCGCGCGCGGCCGGGGCGCGCGCGGTCGCGGCCGCCCGCAAGGCCCGGCTGGCCGAGGAAATCGCCGCCGCCGAGGCCCGCTGGCGCGAGAGCCAGGCGTCGCTCCGGCGCCTGAAGGAAGGGGCCCGCCCGGAGGATATCGCGGCGGCAGTCGCCCGGCTCGAGTCCGCGCGGGCCCTGTACGCGCTCTACCAGATGGAACTGGAGCAGTCGCGCAAGCTCGCGACGCAAGGCATCGACTCGCAGCATCTGCTCGAAGTGCGCCGAACCCAGGTGCTGACCCAGGAGAAGGCGGTCGAACAGGCCCGGTTGGACTGGGAACGGCTGAAAGCGGGCCCGACGGCCGCGGAGCTCGAAGCCGCCGGGCAGGCCATGTCCGCCCGCGAAGCCGAACGAGACTTGGCGCGTGCGGGCCGGCACGACGTCGAGGCCCTCGAGGCCGAACGGGCCGTCCGCGAGGCGGAGCATGCGGAAGCGGCCGCCCGGTTGCGCGAAGCCGGGGCCCGGCACGCCGGGGGCGCGCCGGCCGAAGCGAATGGCCGGCGCCTCGAAAACCGGGACCTCGTCAGCCCGGTGGATGGGGTCGTCCTCCGGCGGTTCAAGCGGGTGGGGGAAGTCTGCGCCCGGGGCGCGCCGTGCCTGCTCGTGGCCGATGCGAACCAGCCCCGCTGGATCGAAGGCTATGTGAGGGAGGCCGACGCCTTGCGCGTCCGCGTCGGCCAGAAGGCCTGGGTGCGGGCGCCGGCAGACGTCGCGCCCCCCGTCGAAGCCGTGGTCGAGCAGGTGCGGTTGCATACCGAGGCGTTTGCCGGAATCGGTGTGCCCGGCGCCGCGCCGGCCCTTCCGGCGGCGGCGCGCGTCTGGGTTCGGCTCAGGCCGTTGACGCCGTTGCCCGATGACTTGCCCGCCGGCCTGTCCGCCGAGGCGGCGATCCTCGTGCGCTCGGTGCCAAACACGGATTCCTGAATGGGCAGCACGGTGCGGCGCGCCGGCTCGGACATGCGGCCGCCGGGAAGCGGATGAATGCCGAACGGAATACAGAACCCCGAGGCCGATGGGATGAGGCCATGAAACGCCACCATGGGGCGGATGCAAGCCCGAACAACCCGGTCCTGCGCAGTCCGCGCTCCGCCGCCC
>CAZBIP010000376.1:0-3450 GCA_964491885.1 uncultured Vicinamibacterales bacterium | reverse complement strand
AGCCCGACCGGCCGGACGTGGTCGCGCAGTGGGACTACAAGCGCGCATTCGCCGTGGAAGCCGACCGCCTGTCCACAGCGCTCCTGCGCGAAGCGGCGCCGGATCCGGGCGCCGAACTCGACGTCGTCAACACCCTCACGTGGCGGCGGTCGGGCCTCGTCTACATCCCGGCGGCGCAGTCAACGGCCGGCAGCCGGGTTCGCGTTCGCGGAGGGAGCGTCCTTCCCTCGCAACGCCTGGCCGACGGCCGCCTCGCGGCCTGGGTCGGGGACGTTCCCCCGCTGGGGTCCGTCCGGCTCGTCGTCGAGGCCGGGACACCGGGAAGACCGCGTCAGCCCGTGCAGGCGAAGGGCGGACTCATCGACAACGATCGCCTGCAGGTCCTGCTCGAAGCCGCAACCGGCGCCATTGCGCGCCTCGTGTGGCGCGAAGGACCCAGCCGCAGCCTGACGTTCGGCTCGCCGGGGCCGAGGCCGCCGATTGCCTCGCCCGGGCAGCCGACGACGCCGGCCGTCGGGATTACGTGGCGTCCCGGCGCCCGAAGGCAGGATGTGCTGCTGAGCGCCGGCGCGCTTGCCGGCTACGTGTATGTGCCCGGACGCGATCCCTCGCTCGCCACCGGCAGCGCGGGCGGCCGCGCGGTTCTAACCGACGCGGGCCCGCTCGTCGCCGAGGCGCGCGTGGACGGGCCCGCGCCCGGCACGTTCGGCCTGCGGCGCACGGTGCGCCTCGCGGCCGGATCGGATCTGCTCGAAGTGGAGTTCGCCATCGACAAGTCGCGCGTGCGGACGAAGGAGAGCGCGCACGTCGCGTTCCCGCTCAACGTGCCTGACGGCGTCCTGCGTTTCGACCTCGGCGAAGCGATCGTCGAGGCGGAGCGGAACCAACTGCCGGGGTCGTGCCGCGACTTCATCGGCGTCCACAGCGCCGCCGACGTGTCGAACGCGACGCTCGGCGTGTCGATCGCCGCGCTCGACGCGCCCCTGGTCGAACCCGGTGCGATCACGGACGAGCGCCAGGGCGAACGCGGCACGCGGGCGTGGCGCGAGCGCACGGCCCGGGGCACGACGCTGTACTCCTACCTGCTCAACAACTACTGGCACACCAACTACAAGGCGTCCCAGGAGGGCCCGCTCAGGTACCGCTTCGTCCTGCGGCCGCATGGCGCGTTCGACCCGGTCGCGCTGCGCCGGTTCAGCGACGAGCAGGACCAGCCGCTGCTGGTGTTTCCCGTCAGCCCGTCGGCGCCGGCGCTGGCCGCGCCTTTTGCCCTTTCGGGCGACGCGGTCACCCTCTCGTCGCTTCGCGTCTCGGACGACGGCGCGGCCATCGTGGCGCGCCTCTACAATCCTTCATCCAAGGCGGCCATGGTCACCCTCCGTCCTGCGGCGGGGCTCTCACGGATCCTGATGGTGACAGGGGACGGCACTCGCGCGCTCGCCGGGGGCCGCCTCGCGCTGCCGCCTCTCGCGACGCGCACGGTCAGGATCGAGTAGCGCCTGCCGTACGCCTGCAGCCCAGGTCGGGGTACACTGGCGGCCACGACAGGGAGATTCGTCATGGTGTCACGCTCGCGTTTCGTCGGCCTCGTCCTTCTCTTCGTCGTCGCGTCGGTCGCCCCCGGACCCACCGCGGCCGCCCAGCAGCGCCGCGGCGCACAACAGCCGCCGGCCCCGGTCGTGCAGCCCAAGCCTCCTGCCGACGCCGTCCCGGGCCGGCTGCCGGCCATTCTGACGCTCCGCGAGCAGGCCGAGATGTACAACGCCTGGCTCACGGTCCGCCTCGAACGCCTGCTGCCCGAGTTGATGCGGGCGGAAGGCTTCGACATGTGGCTCGTCATCTGCCGCGAGAACCACGAGGACCCGGTCTTCTCCTCCCTCGTGCCGTTCAACACGATGGCCGCCAGCCGCACGACCATGCTCGTGTTCACCGACAAGGGCCCCGAGGGCATCGAGCGCCTGAGCATCAGCCGCTCCGGCATCGGCCAGTTCTACAAGAGCGTCTGGGATCCGGACCGGATCGGCCAGTGGGAGCGCCTGGCGGAGATCGTCGCCGAGCGCAGCCCGAAGAGGATCGGCATCAACGAGTCGGACACCTTCAATTACGGCGACGGCATCACGTCGGCGCTCAAGAAGCAGCTCCTGGCTGCGCTGCCGCAGGATTACCACGCGCGCCTCCAGCCGGCCGAGCGTCTCGCGATCCGCTGGCTCGAGCGGCGCACCCCCGACGAGATGGAGGTCTACCCGCATATCGTCTCCATCGCCCACGGGATCATCGCCGAGGCGTTCTCGCGCACGGTCATCACGCCCGGCGTCACGACGAGGGACGACGTCGTGTGGTACTTCCGCGAGCGGGCGCGCATGCTCGGCCTCGAGACGTGGTTCCACCCCACGGTGGACATCCAGCGGCCGCGGAACACCCCGTACGGACAGAGCGACGTCATCCACCGCGGCGACCTGCTCCACTGCGATTTCGGGATCCGGTACCTGAAGCTGTGCACCGACACGCAGCAGATGGCGTACGTCCTGAGGGACACGGAAGCCGACGCGCCGAAGGGTCTCCACGCCGTGTTCGCCAAGGGCAACCGGCTGCAGGACATCCTGCTGGCGGAAATGAAGCCCGGGCTGACGGGCAACGCCATCCTGGCCGCCGCGCTCAAGAAGGCCAAGGGCGAGGGCATCGTCGGCAGCATCTACTCGCACCCGATCGGCTATCACGGCCACGCGGCGGGGACGATCATCGGGCTGTGGGACAGGCAGGGCGGAGTGCCGGGACTCGGCGACTTCCCGCTGTTCGAAGACACGGCGCACGCCATCGAACTGAGCGTGCGGGCCATCGCGCCCGAGTTCGGCAACATCGACGTCCGGGTCCCGTTGGAGCAGGACATCCTGTTCCGCAAGGGCGGCGCGACGTGGATGGACCAGCGCCAGACGTCGCTGATCCTGATCCGGTAGCGCGCCTGAGACCCGGGCTCTGAAGACCCCGGGCTCCATCAGACAGGTGAAGACCGGCCCTTGGGAACCTGCGCGCAGAAGGGCGTCGCAACCGCAGGCCCGGGTCTCCGTAGATCTCGTACAGGGGCGCCGGCGGCAGGCCGGCGCCGGGGAGGTCATGACGAATGGCTGACGACGACGTCTACCGCGCAATGCGTGACAAGGTGGCGGGCTACACCGGCGCGTACGCCGACTACGTGCTGCTCGTGCCGGACCTGTTCCTGCTCATCTCGCGCCTGATGCTCGACTCGCGGGTCGAGGCGAAGCACAAGGTCTATCTTGGAGCGGCCCTGGCCTACGTGATTTCGCCCATCGACTTGTTCTCGGAACGCCGGTTCGGCCCGATCGGCTACCTGGACGACCTGGTCGTGATCGTGGCGGCGCTGAACATCCTGTTCAACGAGGCGGACCGCGCGGTCGTGCTGGAGCACTGGTCGGGCAAGGAAGACCTGCTCGG
>CAZBIP010000375.1:0-3463 GCA_964491885.1 uncultured Vicinamibacterales bacterium | reverse complement strand
GGACGGGGTCAGTGAGGCAGCCGACGATCAGGGGCGGGAGTTCGGCCGCGACCGGCTGGCCGAGGAAGTGACCCGTTGGCGCGGCCTGTCGCTGCGCGACGGCCTCGACCGCGCCGCGGCGGCCGTGCGGGCGTGGAGCGGCGGACCGCTCCGGGACGACGTGTCGCTGCTCGGCGTGGAGCGCCTGGCTCGACCTTCGGCGGGTGGACCAGGGTGAGACGAAGGAGAGCCTCGCGGGCGGCCCGGTTTGGCGATCGGGCAGCTTCACGCCGGCGTCGAACGTCGAGGTGAAGGACGGTGCGTCCGGCCTAGAAGCGGAACGTGAGGCCGGACAGCATGCGGAACTCGTCGAAGCCGTCGTCCCGCGTGTAGTCGGCGTTGACGATGAGCGACAGTTTCCGAGCCAGGTAGATGTTGGCCGACGCGCCGAAGCGATCCGTGTGCGGCCTGGTTTCGACGATGAACCCGTCTGTGCGCGCGTATCTCAGGATCGAGAGAGACGTCGAATACTCGCCCGACAGGTAGAGCCGCGAGCCGAACGACCTGCCGGCCGAGACGTACCAGGAATCGTACGAAGACGCGGACCCGCGGCGGTAGCGGTGATCCGTGACGTTGACGTCGATGCCGGAACCGAGCAGATTCGAGGTGTAGACGCCGAACGACGTCCGGTCCATGGCGTCCGCGTCTCGATCGTTCTTGTCCCGGCCGTAGCCCGCGAACGCGCGGACGCCCTTCGCGACCTCCACCGTCACGCGGGCGCCGGCCGACTCGAAGAGGAACCCCTCGAGCGTCCTGGCCGGCACCGGCCTGCCCTGGCGCAGGTCGTCGGTGATCGTCCTGGCGTCGATCGACCGGCCCCGGTGGTACGTCAGCTGGAGGTCGGCCCGCCTCGTCGGGGACAGGCGCGCGTTCGTGAAGAAGTAGGTCAGGCCCCTGGTTCCCTGGCCGCCCGGCCTTGCCAGATCGATCTCCGCCGCCTGATACACGAAGAGCGTTTTGCGGAAGGGCAGGTAGTTGGTGACGGACAGGACGGAGCGCTCGGTCAGTTTCTCGTTGCGGACGTTGACGTATCCGATCACGTGCCGCTCTGCGCCGTCGCCGTCCAGCGCGAGATAGGCCCCGAACTTCTTCACGCCAGGGACGTAGCCGGCGTCCAGGGTCTTCGGCTCCGCGCCCCCGAAGGCGCCCGCGCGCCATCGCAGCCTGCTCGGTCCCGGCTGCTGCCTCAGCTCCACCAGCGCGCCGCCGACCGACCCCAGGCCTCCCAGGTCGTTCAGCCACATCTGTCCCGCTCTCGCGAGCACGCGGCCTCCGGACAGGCGACGGGCGACGTAGGCATCGTAGATGGACACGCGTGCGTCGCGATCGTCCGAGGACGGGTACGCACCAAAACGGGCATCGATGCCGTACTCGAATCCCGCGCGGCCGCCCTGGGCCGACTGCGCCGCGATGTTCGTCACGACCTCGCTGAAGGAGGACGACAAGCCGTCGGAGCCCGTTGTCGACGCTCCCTGCGCAAAGACCGAGACGCGGGCCCAGCGAGGAATCGAGGACACGGCCGTCGGGGCCGCGGGCACGACAGCCGGCGGTGCGGCCGGCGTCTGAGGCGCGGCGCCGGCTCTGCCGGCAGGCGCCAGAACGGCGGCCGCGATCGCAACGGTCAGAAGGGGGCGATGCGTCATCCGTCGCTCCTAGGCCCGACCGGTCGGGTGGCACGAGTAGCACGCCGCCGAGTCGTAACGGTAGCCCGCCACGCCCTGGTGATCACTGTCGGTCTCTGCCCGCCCGTGGCAGGTCGTGCAGGAGAAGACCTTGAAGTTGGTCGGATTCGGATGGCAGTCCGCGCACGTCCGGCCGGCGTGCGGGCCGGACGTAATCGGGAACCACGTGTGGGTGAACCGGCCCTGGTCGAACGACGAGTCCGAACTCCGGTGACAGATCTCGCACGTCGTCGGGAACCCGGCAGCCCGGTGATTGGGATCCCTCGCCTGTTCGTACTGGGCCTGGTGACACGGGTAGCACTCCCGGGGGGTGCCCCGGTAGACGTTGTTCGCGTGGCACGAACTGCATGGAGCCGTGAGGTGACGCCCGGCCAGGACGAAGAAGCGGTTGTGATCGAAGGCCGCCGACCACGTCGGCGAGGCAGCGCTGTGGCACGACTCGCAGGCGGTCGGGAAGCCCGCCGCGGCGTGATTGGGGCTCGTCGTCCGCTCGTAGTCCGTCCGGTGGCAGCCGAAGCAGTCGCGGGGCGTGCCCTTGTAGACGTTGTTCTGGTGGCACGCCGTGCAAGGCTGGACCGCGTGCGCGCCCGCCAGCGGGTAGATGCTGCTGTGGTTGAACGTCGTCTTCCAGCTGGTGTCCGACGCCCGGTGGCACGACTCGCAGGAGGTCGGAAAGCCGGCCGCGGCGTGATTGGGGCTGGCCGTCCGTTCGTAGTCCGTCCGGTGACACCCGAAGCAGTCACGGGGCGTGCCCTTGTAGACGTTGTTCCTGTGGCAAGACGCGCAGGCCTGGCTCGCGTGCACGCCGGTCAGCGGGAAGTACGCCGCGTGCTGGAACGTCGCCTGGCCGAAGGACGTGTGAGACGGCTTGTGGCACAGCTCGCACTGCGTCGGGAACCCGGCGGCCTGGTGCGGCGGCTCTTTGGCGGACTGGTACTGCCTCGAGTGGCACGCATAGCAGGACGGACTGCCCGCGTCGAAGCGCCGGTTCACGTGGCAACTGTCGCACCCGAGGGAGCGATGCGCCACGTTGAGCGCCACGCCCGTCGCGGCGCCGTGGTTCCATGTCACGGCGGTCCAGCTCGTTGGGCGATGGCATGTCTCGCAGTCCGCACCGAGACGGGTCCGATACGGGTCGTCCTGACGCCGGACCCAGTGACAGCCATAGCATGTCGTCGGCGTGCCAGCGATGGCGCCCTTCACGTGACACTGCGCGCACGGGACGGCCAGGTGCCGGCCATCCAGGTTGAAGCGGCCCGTCTTGTGGAACGCGCGCGAGGCGTCCGCCCATCGCTCGGGCGTGTGGCAGGAGGCGCAGGCGGTTCCGTTGGCGCCGCCATGCGGGTCGTTGTGGCAGGAGCTGCACGTAGGAGAAAGCGCCAGGAACGAGCGCGTCGTGTGGCAAGCCGAGCAGGTCTTCGCGAGGGCGGCATGCCGTCCCTGAAGGGGAAACCCCGCCTCGGCGGCGTGATCGAACTCAGCCGGATCGAGCGGCCGCAAGTCGGCGTCGACGCCGCCGTGCTCCACGTGGCAGCCGCTGCAGGCGCCCGCGGCGTCGCGGTGCACGCCTCGTTTCAAGCGGATCCGATCGGCGATCGGCTCGTGACAGGACAGGCACGATTCCGACGACACCTTCTGGTCGGGGGCGTGGCAGCTGCGGCAGTTGTCGGCTCCGTCGAGAAATGCATGCGCTCGTGACAGAGGGCCCGGCGGCACCTTCTGGCCGGTTTGTGCCGAAGCGG
>CAZBIP010000374.1:0-3465 GCA_964491885.1 uncultured Vicinamibacterales bacterium | reverse complement strand
AAGGGCGGCCGCATCGGGCGCGACCAGGTCACGGGCGAATGGCACAGCGTGGACCGCACCGAACACGTCCACCCGATCCGCGACCCGTTCGCCCAAGTGAAAGCGTCGAAACACGCGCTGCTCCACAAGCTCCAGGAACACCCGGCGACTCGAAGGTTCTTCGTCAGCATCGGCCACGGGGTCGTCTTCCCCGACTCGGCCGACCCGCGTCAGGCGCTGGCCCCGGACGCCGCGCCCGAAATCACGGTGTTTGCTGAGGACCTGGGCCACATCGACGAGTGCATCGACCGCATGTTCGAATTCTGGAACGGCGAGGTGCTGGGCCGGATGCGCCTGGCCCCGGACTTCCTCCAGACGCTCATCGACATGCTGGCTCCGCGCTTCGAACTGCGGCAACTGCTGAACTCGGCCCTCGTAGACGATGACCGCCAGCTTCTGCGCCTCACGGACGACCAGTTCCGTGTGCTGGACCTCCTCTCGCGGCAGCGGCGCGTCGCCGTGTCGGGCGGAGCAGGCACGGGCAAGACCCTCCTCGCGCTCGAGAAGACGCGCCGGCTCGCAGCCGAGGGGTTCGACGTCCTGCTCACGTGCTTCAACAAGCCGCTGGCGGATCACCTCCGGCGGTGTGCGGGGCCCGTCGAACGCCTGACGATCGCGAATTTCCACCAGTATTGCTGGCAGCAGGCGCACGAGGCGGGCATCCCGCTTCCCGACGTCTCCGCGGGCGAGCAGCCACCGGCATTCTTCGACACGACGCTGCCCAATGCCCTGCTCGCGGCGCTCGACCAACTCCCGCACCGCTTCGACGCCATCGTCGTCGACGAGGGCCAGGACTTCCTCGAGAGCTGGTGGGACCCGCTGCTGCTCTCGATGGCCGACTCCGAGGGCGGCGTGCTCTACGTGTTCCACGACGACAACCAGCAGGTCTACGGCCGCGTGAGTTCGTTCCCGGGCCGGATGGTTGACATCCCGCTCACGGAGAACCTGCGGAACACGAGGCGCATCCACGAGACGACGACGAGGTTCTACCGCGGAACCCCGCTGGTGCCGCGCGGGCCCGAAGGGCAGGAGGTCGAGCGCGTCGTCGTGAAGGGCTCCGCCGAGATCGGCAGGGCGGTGAGCCGCGTCCTGCACCGCCTGATTCGCGAAGGCGGTGTGCCTGCGTCGGATATCGCCGTGCTCGTCGGCTCGATGCGGTCAACGCCGCTCACGCGCGGCGAACCGATCGGCGCTTTCGAGACCACCACGGACCAGGCCGCCGAACCGGGCAAGGTCCTGCTGGAATCGGTGCGCCGCTTCAAGGGCCTCGAGCGGCCCGTGATCGTCCTGACGGGCATCGACGACCTGCCGGCGGCCGACGAGCAGGCCCTGCTCTACGTCGGCCTGAGCCGGGCCCGCGTCCACCTGGTCATCGTCGCCACTGGGGCGACGATGGAGAGGGTGGCTGGCTGAGGCGCCTGGTAAGGAGGCCGGGCCGGCGAGGCCGTCACTGAGCCGCAGGAATCAACCAGTGGCATGGACAAGGTTCGCCATAACTGATAATAAATAGCCAGTTATAGAGAACAATAGCCATGAAACCAGAGCTCTTCCTAGCCAGCCACAGCGCGTTCGCACGAGCGGAGTTCCTGGCCGCCCTCCGCAGAGGAGGCCGGGCGAATGCGACTGTCGATTCTCATCTCACGCGATGGCGCCGCCAAGGGCGCGTTGTCCGCGTGAAGCCGGGCGTGTTTCTGCGCGTCGACGATCCCCTTCAGCCCGGCGCGACGAGTCCCGATTTCCTGGCACTGGCCTCCCGCATGGCGCCCGATGCGGTGTTGGGGTACCACACAGCCCTCGAAGCACACGGCGTGGCCCAGAGCGTCTTCGAGCGGTTCACGTTCCTCACGTGGACCAAGACCCGGGCCACGTCCTTCCGCGGCCGTCGATTCGTGCCTGTGCGGCCTCGCGCCTCACTGGCCGCGGCGGACTTCGGTCTCGCATGGGTCGAGTCCCTCGAACGGCGAGGCATCGCCATCCGCGTCACGACAGTCGAGCGCACCGTGGCCGACGTCCTCGACCGGCCGGGCCTCTCGGGCGGCATCGAGGAGGTATGGCGGTCACTTCAGGCGGTGCCGGCCGTCGACCCGGCCGCCCTCGAGCGGTACGTCCTGGCGCTCGACAGCCGAACGGCCGTGGCAAAGGTGGGCTTCTACCTCGAGTCCCGGCGCGAGGAACTTGCGGTGCCGGACGCGATGCTCGAGCGGCTTCGCGCGCACATCCCGAGGTCTCCCGTGTACATGGACCGGGAGCGCCGGGGGCGGCTGGTGGCACGGTGGGCGTTGTTCGTGCCTTCGATGCTGCTTGGGCAGGAGGAGGGAGGCTGGCTGTGACGACCGCCGCGCCCGGATTTCCGCGTGGCGTTCGTCTGCTTCCTCGGCGGGAGCCGCTCCGATGCGCGCCGCCTGGCGCCGGGCCGGATCGCGCTGACTGACCGATCCATGGAACAGGACCTCGCGCCCCTGCTGCGAGTCGCCGAAACAGGCGGCGCTCCGGCCCCGCGGCGGCTACGCGGGTGGATCTCGGGAATCGTGGAGCCTGCCCTTGGCCCCCTGCTCGCATGGTCGGAGAGTGAGGCCCGGTTTTTCGACCACCTGCTCGACGATGGCGAGATCGTGGCTGAGGCGTTGGTCGATGACGAGTCGGTGCAGGACCGCATACGACGGCAGCCCATGCTGAACTGGAAAGCGCAACACGTTCGTGAACACCGAGGGGTGCGCTGATGAACGGCCGATGCGACAAGTGCGGTCGGACCTTGGGCGCGGGCGAGTCGATCAGCGTCACCGGCGTGGGCGAACGCTGCTACCCGTGCTTCAACGAGGAGATTGCGGCACGGATGGGCCTCGAGTTCGACGATACGCCAGTCCAGCCGATCGAACTGGCCGACGCGGATGGCGTGCGGCGCCGGTTCGAGATTCAGTCACTCCTCGCGGCGACGGGGCGCGAGATGATCGCGCAGGAGGTGCCGAGACCGGAACACGGCGGCTATCGCTTCGCCGTGCTCGGCGATCACGAGGCCGACGCCTGGGAGCTGTTCCAGCGCCTTTACGACAAGATGAAGCGCGAGATGGCCGTCCGGCACGTCGAGCACACCGAGTTCGGGTGGCAGTTGACAAGAGGGGATAGGCTTGTCGGCCGCATCGAATGGGACGACCGGGTTGGAGGCGCCGTCCCTGTCCTCGTCATCGACGGGAGGGCTTTTTCGTGGGACGAAGTGGGGCAGATGCTGATGAGCTTCGAGGGGTTCACCCTTCAAGCCCGCGTCGAAGACAGCATCGAAGTGGTCGGAGGGCCGCTGCTCGAATCCCACGACCCCGCCGGGGAGCCTTGACCGTGTTTGCGCGGGAGTGCTGGAAGCCCGGACTATAGCGAATGCCGCGCCCGCGTCCACCTGGTCATCGTCGCCACCGAGGCGACGATGGAGAAGGC
>CAZBIP010000373.1:0-3465 GCA_964491885.1 uncultured Vicinamibacterales bacterium | reverse complement strand
GACGGTCAAGGATCTGGTCTGCAACATGGACGTGGATCCCGCCGAAGCCGCCGCTGCCGGGTTGACGAGCGACTACGGGGGCAAGGCGTACTACTTCTGCAACAAGCAGTGCAAGACGCGCTTCGACGCCGACCCGTCCAAGTTCGTCGCCAAGAAGTAAGGCCTTCGGGGCCGGCCCCGAATCCCGAACCCCGAACCCCGAATCCCGGGTTGCGTCGAGCGTTGAATGATCCTCCGCCTCATCGACTTCTCGGTCCGGAACAAATTCCTCGTCCTCCTCCTGGTGGGCGCGGCGGCCGTCGCGGGCGCGATGTCGCTCCGCGGCATGCCGCTCGACGCCATCCCGGACCTCAGCGACACCCAGGTCATCATCTACTCCCGCTGGGACCGCAGCCCGGATCTCGTCGAAGCGCAGGTCACCTACCCCATCGTCACCGCCATGCTGGGCGCGCCGAACGTGCGCGCGGTCCGCGGGTTCTCGGACTTCGGCTACTCGTTCGTCTACGTCATCTTCGAGGACGGCACCGACATCTACTGGGCCCGCGCGCGCACGCTCGAATACCTGTCTGGCGTCCTCCCGCGCCTGCCCACGGAGGCCAAGACCGAGCTCGGGCCCGACGCGACGGGCCTGGGCTGGGTGTTCCAGTACGTGCTCGAGGACACGTCCGGCCAGCGCTCGCTCGCGGACCTCCGCTCGTACCAGGACTGGTACCTGAAGTACTACCTGAAGGCCGTCCCCGGGGTGTCCGAGGTGGCGACCGTCGGCGGGTTCGGCCGGCAGTACCAGGTGAACGTCGATCCCAACCGGCTGCGCAACTACGGCCTCTCGATCCAGACGATCGTGGACGCCGTCCGCGGAGGCAACGCCGAGACGGGCGGCCGGCTCATCGAGTTCGGCGGGACCGAGTACATGGTCCGCGGCCGCGGCTACGCCAAGTCGGTGGCCGATTTCGAGAGCATCGTCGTGTCGGCGAGCGAGACCGGCACGCCGATCCGCATCCGCGACATCGGCCAGGTGACGATCGGGCCGGACCTTCGCCGCGGCGTCTCGGACCTCGACGGCGCCGGCGAGGCGGTGTCCGGGATCATCGTCATGCGCCAGGGCGAGAACGCCCTCGACGTGATCGACCGCGTGAAGGAGAAGATCCGGCAGGTCGAGCCCGGCCTGCCGCCGGGCGTGAAGATCGTCCCGATCTACGACCGCTCCGATCTCATCAGGAGCGCCATCAGCAACGTCTCCGAGACCCTCGTCGAGATCATCCTCATCGTCGTCTTCATCGTCCTGCTGTTCCTGCTGCACATCCCCAGCGCGCTCATTCCAATCATCACGATCCCCGTGGCCGTGCTGGTGTCGTTCCTCCCGTTCCGCGCCCTCGGCATCACGGCCAACATCATGTCGCTCGGCGGCATCGCCATCGCCATGGGCGAGCTGGTGGACGCCGCGATCGTCGTGGTGGAGCAGACGCACAAGAAGCTCGAGGAGCACGCCAGGCGCGGGGAGGCCGTCAACCACCACGCCGTCGTCATCGAGGCCGTGAAGGAGGTGGCGCCGGCCAGCTTCTACGCGCTGCTGGTGATCGCGGTGTCGTTCCTGCCCATCCTGACGCTCGAGGCGCAGGAAGGGCGGATGTTCAAGCCGCTCGCCTACACGAAGACGCTGGCGATGATCGTCGCCGCGTGCCTGGCGGTCACCCTCGACCCCGCGCTGCGCCTCGTCTTCACCCGCTTCCGCCGCTTCGAGTTCAAGCCCGCCTGGCTGTCCCGGGGCGCGAACGCCGTCCTGGTCGGCCGCATCCGCTCGGAGGAGCAGCACCCGGTGAGCCGGTTCCTCATCTGGATCTACGAGCCGGTGGTCCGATGGTCCCTGCGGTGGAAGTGGAGCGTCGTCGCGGGCGCGGTGGTCGCGGTCCTCGTCACCGTCCCGGTCTTCATGCGCCTCGGCTCCGAGTTCATGCCGCCGCTCGACGAGGGCGCGCTCTTCTACATGCCGACGACGATGCCGGGGATCTCGATCTCGGAGGCGCACAGGCTGCTGCAGGTGACCGACCGCGTCATGAAGCAGTTTCCCGAGGTGGACCGCGTGCTGGGCAAGGCGGGGCGTGCCGACACGAGCACCGACCCGGCGCCGCTCTCGATGCTGGAGACGGTCATCACCCTCAAGCCCCGGTCCGAATGGCGCCGCGTCGAGACCTGGTATTCCGGGTGGGCGCCCGAGTGGCTGAAGCCGGTCTTCCGGCCGTTCACGTCCGACCGCATCTCGACCGAGGCGCTCGTCAACCAGCTCAACGGCGCCCTCACGCTGCCGGGCGTCTCGAACGCCTGGACGATGCCGATCAAGGCGCGCATCGACATGCTGACGACCGGCATCCGGACGCCGCTGGGGCTCAAGGTCACCGGCGACGACCTGCAGAAGATCGAGGAGATCGGGACGAAGATCGAGGCGCTCCTGCCGAAGGTCCGGGGGACGCGCAACGTGTTCGCGGAGCGGACGGGCGGCGGCTTCTTCCTCGACATCGAGTGGAACCGCGACGAGCTGGCGCGCTACGGCCTCAGCATCGAGGGGGCTCAGACGGTCGTCCAGAACGCCATTGGCGGCGAGAACGTCACGACGACCGTCGAGGGGCGCGAGCGGTACCCGGTCAACGTCCGCTACATGCGCGACTTCCGATCGGACGTCGACGCGCTCAGCCGCGTGCTCGTGCCGGCCTCGGGCGGCCAGCGGCAGATCCCGCTCAGCCAGCTGGCGACCATCAACGTGGCCACCGGGCCCGCGATGATCCGCAACGAGGACGGCCTGCTCACGGGCTACGTCTTCGTGGACGTGGACGGCCGCGACCTGGCCAGCTACGTGGACGAAGCCGACACGCTGATCCGGAAAGAGCTGGCGCTGCCGCCGGGGTACGCGGCGCTGTGGAGCGGGCAGTACGAGGCGATGGCGCGCGTGCGCGCGCGCCTCACCTACATCATCCCGCTGACGCTGTTCCTGGTGCTGCTGCTGCTGTACCTGAACACGAAGTCGATCACCAAGACCGCCATCGTGTCGCTCGCGGTGCCGTTCTCGGCCATCGGCGCCGTCTGGTACCTCTACCTGCTCGACTACAACATGAGCATCGCGGTGTGGGTGGGCCTCATCGCGCTCATGGGCGTGGACGCCGAGACGGGCGTCTTCATGCTCCTCTACCTGGACCTGTCGTACGCCGACGCGAAGAAGCAGGGCAAGCTGACGTCCCTCGCCGCGCTGCAGGAGGTCATCGTCCACGGCGCCGCCAAGCGCCTGCGCCCCAAGTTCATGACGATGGCGACGACGTGCATCGGGTTCGTCCCGATCATGCTGGCGACCGGCACCGGGTCGGACGTGTGGAAGCGCATCGCCGCGCCGATGATCGGCGGCATCTTCACGTCGTTCCTGCTCGAGTTGATCGTGTATCCGGCCATCTACGAGATCTGGAAGTGGCACTACGAGGT
>CAZBIP010000372.1:0-3469 GCA_964491885.1 uncultured Vicinamibacterales bacterium | reverse complement strand
CGGCAGCGCGCGCGGGCGCTCATCGACATCGCGGCGCCGGAGTTCCGCGCGGAGCTGGAGCAGAAGGCGATCGAGCTCAGATACTTGTAGGGGCTAGGGGCTGGGGGCTAGTCAGTCGCGCCGTCTCGCTGTGTCTTCCCCCCACGCGGCGGCATCCGCGTCCGACGAGCGCCTAGCGCCCAGTCCCCAGCGCCTGTGCGGCGATCTCCATCCCCATCCCCTCCGTCAGCAGGTGCGTCACGATGCCCCTGGCGGCGGAGAGGACGCCGGCAGCCCGCGGCTCGACGGCCGCGCGCCTGGCGTCGATGACGACGACGCTGCTGTCGCCGATCACCTCGAAGCGCGGCCCGGTCACGACGACCGCCGTGTCCTCGTCGATGCCCACGCCGACGAGCGAGGGGTGATCGAGCACGAGGCTCAGCAGCCGGCTGTGGCGCTGGCGCTTCAGGAAGTGCTGATCGACGATGACGCCGGGCCAGAGACCGAGGCCCGGCACGGTCTTCGTCGCGCCGGCGGTGACGCTCTGCAGGTCGGCATCGCCCGTCAATGTGATCGACGACATGACGGCCGCGCCGGCGCTCTTGCCGCCGACGACCGCGCCCTCGCGGTAGCGGCGCGCGATGACCTCGGGGATGCCGGTGCCGTCGAGCGCCTTGAGCAGCTTCACCTGGTCGCCGCCCGTGAACCAGATGAGCGAAGCGGCCTCGACGGCGCGTGTGGCCGCGGCGAGGTCGGTCAGCGAGACGGGCGACACGGTCTTCGATCCCGCCTTCCGCCACTGATCCGACACGACGTCACCCGTGTCAGCCTCCTCGGACGCCTGCGGGAACACGACGACCGGCGCGTCCGGACCTCCCGCCAGCTGAATTGCCCGGGCGAAGATGCGGTCGGGCATCCCGCCTCCCCCCGAAATGACGAGGTGTCCCTTCGGCGCCGGCTGCCCGGGCGCCGGTGACGCGGCGCCGGCGGCAAGCAGGGCGAGCAGCGCGAAACCCGTGACCGCACCCGCGGGTATCCGGTCCGCCATGGGCTACCTCTTCCTGCGGCCCACGATCAGGCCGCCTGTCCCGAGGGCGAGGAAGATGATCGACTGCACGAGCGTCCGGTACTGGATCGTCTCTCCCGAGAAGGCGAAGTAACAGAACGCCAGGCCGACGCACAGGATGAGCGCGTAGACGACGCTCATGACGACGCGCGCCTTGCGGCGCGTCTCGGGCGTGTCGGCCGTGAACGCGCGCGCGAACAGGATCAGGCCGACGGCCGCGACGACGTCAAGCACGGCGAACATGAGCCAGAACGTCCGCGACGTGGCGAAGGCCTCCGGCGTGCCCATCGCGGGCTTGAGCATGCGCGTGTAGAGGAACGCGCCGAGGTTCGAGCCGAGGAGCGAGCCGAACACCCCGTAGAGGAACGCGTAGCCCATGTAGACCGCCTTGCGGTCTGCGGGCGCCACGAGGCCGACGAAGCTGTAGTACTTCGGGTGGGCGGTCATCTCGCCGATCGAGAACACCGCGATGCCGGCGACGAACACCCACGGGTTGTGGGACGAGGCCAGCAGGAGGAAGCCGACGCCGCCAATCAGCATGCCGGTGACCATCGTGCGCAGCGCCGGCATGTTCTTGACGATCCGGCTGACGAGCACCTGCAGCAGGATGATCGTGCCGGCGTTGATGACCGTGACGTGCTCGGCGTCGAACGTGAAGTCGACGTTCAGCCCGACGCCCTGGAGCAGGCCCGTCATGGCCCGGCTGACGGGCGCGCCGTCGATGAAGTCGCGCAGGTACCAGAGCACCGACCCGAAGTTCTGGAAGTAGAGGATCCAGAACCCCGAGTAGACGACGATCATCAGCATGAAGCGCGAGTCGCCGAGGACCTCGGCGGCGCCCATGAGCACCTGCTTCAGCGTCTTCGTGCTCGCGGGCCGCGGCGGCTCCGTGTAGGCGAAGACCGTCGGGATCAGCATGAGCGCGCAATACAACGACGAGGCGAGGAACACGTACTGCCAGGAGAAGCCCTTCAGGTAGCTGACGACGAGCGGGGCGAGGAACGCCCCGAGGTTGATCATCCAGTAGTAGATCCCGAAGCCGAACGCGGAGTTGCTGTCGTCGGTGGACCGGGCGATCGTCCCCGAGATGATGGGCTTGAACAGCCCCGACCCGGTGGCCATCACGAGGAGCCCGAGGAACACGGTGCCGTACGTCGAGGTGTAGCCGGTGGCGAAGTAGCCGGCGGCGAGGAACGAGAACGCCACCATGAGCATGCGCCGGTACCCGTAGCGGTCGGCCAGCGCGCCGCCGAGGATCGGCAGCACGTACGTCATCGCGTAGACGATGCTCTGGAGGAAGCCGACGGACTGCTCGGTGAACCCCAGGCCGCCCGCGGCGACGGCGCCCGTCAGGTAGACGGCGAGCACGGAGTTCATGCCGTAGTAGGCCGCCCGCTCGAAGAGCTCCATGACGTTGGCGACCCAGAACGTGCGCGGGAACCGGCTGCGGGGCGTCGTCTCGGGCATGGATCTCTCCTCGCGCGCGGCGCCGCGCCGCGCAAGGGCAGGATTCTACCGCAGACGGGAGTCTACTTCAGCATCGCGAGCAGCGCGCCCGCGGCGATGGCCGTGCCGATCACGCCGGCCACGTTGGGGCCCATGGCGTGCATGAGGAGGTAGTTGTTGGGATCCTCCTCCTGGCCCAGCATGTGCGCGACGCGCGCGGCCATCGGGACGGCCGAGACGCCGGCCGCGCCGATGAGCGGGTTGACCGGGGTCCCCGGCAGCCGCGACATCAGCTTGGCGAGCAGGACGCCGCCCGCGGTCGAGAGCGCGAACGCCACCGACCCCAGCAGCAGGATCTTGATGGTGGACCAGCGCAAGAAGGCGTCGCCGGCCATCGTCACGCCCACCGAGAGCCCGAGGAAGATCGTGATGACGTTGATCAGCTCGTTCTGCGACGCCTTCATCAGCCGCTCGGTCACCCCGCACTCGCGCAGCAGGTTGCCGAACATCAGGAGGCCGATGAGGGCGGTGGCCGCGGGCACCAGCATCGCGCCGACCACGGTGACGACGATGGGGAAGGCGATGCGGACCCACGTGGGCACGTCGAACTTCGCCTCCATCCGGATCATCCGTTCCTCCTTCGTCGTGAGGAGCTTCATGATCGGCGGCTGGATGAGCGGCACCAGGGCCATGTAGGAGTAGGCCGACACCGCGATGGCGCCGAGCAGGTGCGGGGCGAGCTTCATGGTCAGGTAGATGGACGTCGGGCCGTCGGCGCCGCCGATGATGCCGATGGAGGCGGCCTCCCGGGGCGTGAAGCCGATCTGCGTGGCGACCAGGAAGGTGCCGAACACGCCAAACTGGGCGGCCGCGCCGAGCAGGAACGTCTTCGGGTTGGACAGGAGCGGGCCGAAGTCGGTCAGGGCACCGAGACCCAGGAAGATCAAGGGCGGGAAGATCTCCAGCTCGAGGCCCTTG
>CAZBIP010000371.1:0-3473 GCA_964491885.1 uncultured Vicinamibacterales bacterium | reverse complement strand
ACGCCAACGCGGGGCATGGGATCCACCAGGACTACGTGACCTGGTTCATCAAGTCCAGCGGGAAGCAGCCTCGCAACGGCGACGAGGTGTTCAAGCTCACGAACGACCCGCGCGTCACCTCGGCGGGCCGGTTCCTGCGGAGGGCCAGCATCGACGAACTGCCGCAGTTCTGGAACGTCCTCCGCGGTGACATGTCGCTCGTCGGCCCGAGGCCGCCGCTGCCCTTCGAAGTGGAGCAGTACCAGCCCTGGCACCGCCGGCGGGTCCTCGAGGCCAAACCTGGCGTCACCGGGCCGTGGCAGGTCACCGGCCGCAGCCGGACGACATTCGACGACATGGTGCGCCTGGACCTGCGCTACGCGCGGACGCACACGCTCTGGACCGACATCAAGATTCTGGCCGCGACGCCTCGCGCCATGTTCAAGGGTTCCGCCTGATGGATCCGTATCTCGCCATTGCCCCCGACGTGAAGCTCGGCAAGAACGTCAAGCTCTCCAAGTTCATCAACATGTACGGCTGCGAGATTGGCGACGAGACCAAGGTCGGGGCTTGCGTCGAGATCCAGAAGGGCGTGAAGGTGGGCCGGCGCTGCAAGATCTCGAGCCACACCTTCATCTGCGAGGGCGTGACCATCGAAGACAACGTCTTCGTCGGCCACGGCGTCACCTTCACGAACGACGTCTACCCGCGCGCGACGACACGCGAAGGGAATCTGCAGACCGAGGCGGACTGGAAGGTGGAGCCCACGCTGGTGAAAAAGGGCGCCTCGATTGGGTCGGGTGCGACGATTCTCCCCCGCGTCACCATCGGCGAGCACGCCATCGTCGGCGCCGGCAGCGTGGTCACCAGGAACGTGGCGCCGCGCACGATCGTGTGGGGCAACCCGGCGAGGTTCCTGCGGCGGATCGCGTCCGAGTAGGCGAACAGGGAGGTTACACGTGAGCCAGCTTCGCGTCGGCGTCATCGGCTACGGCTACTGGGGCCCCAACATCGTCCGCAATCTGTACGCCCTCGGCACGTGCGAGGTGGCCGCGCTCTGCGACACGAACCCCGCGTCGCTGCAGAAGGCCGGACGGGTCTACCCGGCCCTGCGTACGACGACCGACGCGTCCGAGGTGCTCACGTCGCCCGATATCGACGCCGTGGCGGTGGTCACGCCCGTCTGGACGCACTACGAGCTGGCGCGCACCGCCCTCGAGAACGGCAAGCACGTGTTCGTGGAGAAGCCGTTCACCTCGACGGTGAAGCAGGCCGAGGAACTGGTCGAACTGGCGGAGCGCAAGAACCTCCGGATCATGGTGGACCACACGTTCCTCTTCACCGGGGCCGTGCGGAAGATCCGCGAACTGATCGACAACGGCACGCTGGGGCCGCTCTTCTACTTCGACTCGTCGCGCATCAACCTGGGGCTCTTCCAGCACGACGTGAGCGTGGTGTGGGACCTGGCGCCGCACGACCTGTCGATCATGGACTACGTGATCGGGACGAAGGCAGAGGCCGTGGTCGCCACCGGCGGCAGTCACTTCAACGGCCAGGCCGACATGGCGTTCCTGACCATCTACTTCCCCGGGAACGTCATCGCGCACATCAACGTGAACTGGCTTTCGCCGGTGAAGGTGCGGATGACGCTCATCGGCGGGCGCGACAAGATGCTCGTGTGGAACGACCTCGAGGCCGACGAGAAGATCAAGGTCTACGACAAGGGCGTGGATGTGACCAGCCGTGAGGGCGTGTACGACCTCCTGGTGAGCTACCGGTCGGGCGACGTGTGGTCGCCGAAGGTGAATCAGACCGAGGCGCTGAAGGCCGAGCTCGGCTACTTCTTCGAGTGCATCTCGAACGGGAAGAAGCCGTTCAACGACGGCGAGTCGGGCCTGAGCGTCGTCCGGATGCTCGAAGCCGCCGACCAGTCCCTCGCCGAGCGCGGCAAAGTCGTCAAGCTATCTTGATGGAGGCCGGGTCTTTAGACCCGGCTCACTCTCTTCTGTCCACCTACTCCTTCACCGAATACTACCGCTGCCCCGACGCGCTCGCCGCGTTCGGGACCGCGGATCCTCTGCATCTCGAGGCCGGCTACTTCCGCTTTGGCGACGCCGTCTGCTACGGCCGCCAGGCGGCCGGGGCTCCCTCGCAGGAGGCTGACGGAAACCTTGTCGATGTGTCGGCAGCCGTATCCTCGTCCGGCGGCCGCGTGCTGCTTCCCTTCTCGCTCGGCGAGGTCATCGGGAATCTGCGCCACGAGCGGTACCCCGAGGCCCTGCGTGCGACCGAGCACATCTCGTCGTTCAGCCTGTCGCACGCCCTCTACTACCTGGCCAGGCCTCTCCTGCCCGTCGGCGTGAGGCGGCACCTCCAGCAGCTCCACTGGCTGGGATGGCAGAAGATCCCGTTCCCCCGATGGCCGTTGGATGTCAGCGTCGAATCGGCGATGAAGCAGGCTGTCCGTGCGCTGCTGGCGAGCGGGTCTGTTCTGGAGTTCCCCTTCATCTGGTTCTGGCCGGATGGCGCGCCCGGCGCAGCCATGATGACGCACGACGTCGAGGGACCAGTCGGAGCTGAGTTCTGCGGCCAGTTGATGAACCTGGACGAGCAGGCGGGCATCCGGTCGTCGTTCCAGGTGATCCCCGACGGGCCCCGGGCGGCGAAGGTGGCGACGAAGCGGCTGGTGGACGACCTCAAGCGCCGCGGCTTCGAGGTGAACGTCCACGACCTGACCCACGACGGGCGCCTGTTTCGGAACCGTCAACGTTTCCTGCACCACGCCACGAAGATCAACGCCCGCGGCCGCGAGTTCGGCGCCAGGGGTTTCCGCTCCGGCGCGATGTACCGCCGGCAGGAGTGGTTCTCGGCCCTCGACATCTCGTACGACATGTCAGTGCCCAACGTCGCGCACCTGGAGCCGCAGGCAGGCGGTTGCTGCACGGTGATGCCGTTCTTCATGGGCCACGTGCTGGAGCTGCCGCTGACGGCGTCGCAGGACTACACGGTGTTCCATATCCTGGACGACTACTCGACGCGGCTGTGGCAGGAGCAGATCGACGCGATTCTCGCCGAGAACGGCCTCGCCAGTTTCATCGCTCACCCGGACTACCTGGTCGAGCCTCGGGCCCGGCAGGTCTACACCGAACTGCTGGGCATCCTGGCGAATCTCCGCGCCGAGCGCGGCGTCTGGATCGCGCTGCCCTCGGAGATCGATCGCTGGTGGCGCGCCCGGCGTGCGATGCGCCTGGTGCCCGACGGCGACTCGTGGCGCGTCGAGGGCCCCGACAGCGCCCGCGCCCGCCTCGCCTTTGCGCGGCTGAAACATGGCCGCGTCGTCTACGAACTCGCGTGACATCCACACGCTCGACCCTCTGACGGACTCACGGTGGAACACGTTTCTTGAACGACATCCCGGCGCGTCCATCTTTCACACCCCCGAATGGCTCGACGCTCTGAAACGCACCTACGGCTACGAACCCTTCGTGCTGACG
>CAZBIP010000370.1:0-3473 GCA_964491885.1 uncultured Vicinamibacterales bacterium | reverse complement strand
GGCAGGAACGCCACGACCGCCGTCGCGAGCCCGCGCGGCTGGAGCGCCATGATGATGCCGAGTTCCGGGGAGCTGAATGGCGCGCCGCCGCGCCCGAACATCGCCACGCCCAGGCGGCGGCTCGCGAGCAGCAGCCCGAACATGAAGGCAATCCACAGGGCCACAGGCCAGGAAAGCGCCGAGAAATCGAGCAGCAGCCCGAGGTAGACGAAGAAGAACGTCCGGACGAGAAAGGCCAGCTCGGCGGTGATGTTCACCATGAACTGGTTGAGCACGAACTGCTCTTCCCGGATGTCGATGCCGAAGAGATCGCGGAACCTCCGGCCGAACCGCCCGGCGATGGACTGCATGTTCGCCAGGATGATGCCGAAGGCCAGCACCGCGATCGCCGGGCTCCCGCCGAGCTCCTCGACGGCGAAGTACAGCAGGCACACGACCCCGAGCGTCAGCATGTAGGACAGCGGTTCGCGGCTCAGCCAGCTCACCAGCCGCGACCAGAGCACGCCGGCGACGGAGGAGATGAGCAGCGCGACCAGCCAGGACCTGGTGAAGCCCCACACCCACCCGGCCGGCCCCGAGGCGCCTGTCGCGTCGCTCTCGATGAGGAGCACCACCGACACGATCAGGAGCACTTCGCTCATCGCCGATTCGAGCTTGACGACCGTCTTGACGTCGGCGCGCACCGCCAGGCCCGACACGACGGGCATGCTGATCGCTGGGCTCGTCGCGCCGAGCACGGCGCCGAGCATCAGGGCCGTCAGGATCGGGAGGCCGAGCGCGTAGTGGGCCACCGCCGCGACGGACGCGAGCGACAGGCCGAAGACCGTGAAGGCCAGCACGGCCGTCCGCGGAGCGTGCCTGGCGACGTGCGCGATGTCGAGCTCGAGGCCTCCCTCGAACAGGATGACCAGGAGCGCGACCGCGCCGAAGTACGGCGCAATGGCGAGCAGCGCGTCGTGGCGGATCCAGCCGGTGACGGGCCCCAGGACCACGCCGATGCCGATGAGCAGCAGCACGCTGGGGATGTGGGTCAGCCGGAACAGGAGGTTGCCGAGGAATCCCAGCAGGATCACCGCGCCGACGAGGGCAAACAGCACCGGCACTGTCATGAGACGTCCCTCGGGGGTTCGTACGGAGCATTCAATCAGAATCCCGCAGCGATGACCATTCCCGGGTCCGCTGTGCAGACTGCAGGTATGGCCGACCGAGGCTCGCCTGCCGAAGTCCTCGTCCGGCGTCCGCCTCGTGCCGCCGTTGGGCGTCGGTTCGCTTCAGAGCCCCGTCGGGCGACCGCGCCTCTGGGAGAAGAGCCACTCGACCAGCGCCGGCTCGGTGTACGCCCACGCGAACACGGTGTGGCCGAGTTCGGGGTATTCCGTGTGCCTCGGCCGGCTTCCAGCCTTCCGCAGGGCATCGATCATGGCGCGCGACGACGCCACTGGCTCGACCTCGTCACGCGCGCCGTGGAAGTTCCAGATCGGCACGTCCTTGAACACCGCCGTTGTCTCCGGGTGCCCGCGCCCACAGACCGGGACCGCCGCGGCGAACAACTCGGGGCGCTGAGCCAGCATGTGCCAGGTGCCCGCCCCTCCCATGGAGTGGCCGGTCACGTAGATGCGGGCACGGTCGACGGGAAGCGACCCGAGCAGGCTGTCGACGACCTCGAGCGCCAGGCGCGCACCGACGCCCAGCGCGTCCGGCGGGCAGAGCACGATGTCTGCGGCGATCTTCGGCGGGTTCTTCGGGTCGAAGATCGTGCACGGCCAGTTCCAGTCGCTCTGGGGCGCCAGCACGAACGCGGGGTGTTTGGCTTGGTTCTCAGGGAGCGCCCAGACGAGCGCTCCGTAGAGGTTGCCGCCCTCCAGCTGCTTGACGTTGTCGGTGCCGCTCCCGCTCGCGCCGTGGAGGAACACAACGAGCGGGTACGCCCTGCCGGGCTCGACGCGGGCCGGCGTGAACAGCCGGTACGGCATCCGTTCGCCCTTCCGGTTCACGTAGACGTGAGGTACGAACGCCTTGGCGACCGAAGGCGCCTGGCTCTTGAACGCGGTGATCAACGCCCACCGCTCGTCCGAACCGGTCTTCGATTGAAGCAGGCCGTAGTCCTGCGGCGGGGCGGACGCCGAACCGGCGCCGACGGCGAACGCGACCGGCAGCAACGCGAACAGCAACGCCGTCTTCTTCATGGTTCCTCCTCCGGCTTCCGGACATCCGAAGCGGTCCGCCGCCCGGCGCCGGGCTCCGCGCGGGCACATCGCGGGCCTGTCTGGCCCTGAGACGCGGGGTAGTGCGCCGGAGCGGCGCAGTAGTAGCGAATGCCGTTCCGCTCCACGGCCTGCGCCCGGCCACTGTCCTCCAGCTCCTGCAGGACGGCTGTCAGTTCCCCCGGCGACCACTGCTGGAGTGTCCTGATCAGTTCCTCCTCCCGCATCGGATGACGCGTGATGATCTCGACGACGGCATCGACGAGCGAGGCGCCGCCGCTGCGCGTGAAGTCCCCCGCGGCCGGCTGGATGATCCGGGCGATGTGCCCGAGCGCCGCCTGGACCCGCAGCTGGCCCTCCCGGTCGGACGGCTGCACCCAGGGCTCGCAGGCGGGCCGGTCCGGCTGCACGACGTGGATTTCGTCGGGCCGGACCTTCGCGAGCACCGAGGCGAGGTCCCGCAGCGCGTCGTCCGTGTCGTTCAGGCCTCGCACCAGCATGACCTCGACCCAGAGCTTCCCCCGGTATTCGTTCCGAAACGCGGCCAGCCCATCCACGAGGCGTTCGAAGGTGGCGTCGGGGTGGGGACGGACGATCCGGCGATAGAGCCGCGCGTCACCGGCATCCAGGGACGGGAGCACGGCATCGGCCGCGGACAGGTCCTCACGCACCTCCGGGAGGTACAGGAGCGACCCGTTGGTGATCACCGCAACGGGCAAGGCCGTGCGCGCCTTCACCTGACGGACCAGCCACCCGAGTCCGGAATGCAGCGTCGTTTCCCCCGACCCGACGAAGGTGATCCAGTCGATCTCCCCGGGCCTGGCGCGTGACAGAACCTGCCCGACCTCCTCGATCATCGCCTCGCGGGGCGCGTACTCGCGCCGCTCGTTGACGAGCGGGACACTCCGGCCCAGCTGGCAGTACACGCAGTTCCAGTTGCAGGTCTTGAGAGGCACCGGGTCGATGCCCAGTGACTGCCCCAGGCGCCGCGAGGGAATCGGCCCGAAGACGTATGCCATGGCGCGATCCTTGTCCTTTCCCGACGATGACGGCGAGAGCCCCGTCGCTTGCTCCCGGGCCGAGCCTCAGGCTCCCGGCCCGGGTGTCGGCATGCCCGGGGAGCCTTTCGCGTCCCCCTCGGGAGGTGGCGCCAGGCGAGGACGTTTCGCGACGGCCGCCGCGCGCGCGGCGCGCAGGTCCGCGAAGAACGCGACGACCGCCTCGTCCTTCATGAAGTCGTAGCGGTAGTTGGGGCCGTAGTCGACCCAT
>CAZBIP010000369.1:0-3477 GCA_964491885.1 uncultured Vicinamibacterales bacterium | reverse complement strand
TCGTGGCGTACGGCACCAGCACGCCGGAACTGGTCGTCAGCCTGACGGCCGCCTCCGAGGGCCAGGGCGCCATCGCCGTCGGCAACGCGGTGGGGTCGAACATCTTCAACGTGGGCGTGATCCTCGGAGTGACCGCCCTCCTGGCGCCCGTTCGAGTCCAGTTCCAATTGCTGAAGTTCGACACGCCCGTCATGATTGGCGTCGCCCTGCTGTTCCTGTGGTTCTTCCGGGACGGGGCGATCAGCCGGTGGGAGGCCATCGCGTTCCTGTCGGCCATCGTGATCTACTCCGTCGTCAACGTCCGTATGGCCAGGCGCCAGGCAAGCGCGGACGTCGGGAAGGAGTTCGACGACGGAGTTCCGCGGCGCACCGGCGCCGCGTGGAAGGACGCCGCGTTCATCGCGGCCGGGCTCGTCGTCCTGGTGGTCGGCTCGCGCCTCTTCGTGTCGGCCGCCGTGGACCTGGCGCGGCTGTTCAACGTCAGCGACGCCGTCATCGGCCTCACAATCGCCGCCGCCGGCACCAGCCTGCCCGAGCTGGCATCGTCGGTCGTGGCGGCCGTCCGCAAGCAGCCGGACATCGCCCTCGGCAACGTGATCGGGTCGAACATCTACAACATCCTCGCCATCCTGGGCGTCAGCGGCGTCGCGGCCTCGCCGCTGGCCGGCCAGGGCGTGACGAACACCGACACGCTCGTGATGATCGGCTTGTTCGGGGTGCTGGCTGTGATCGCGTGGACGGGATTCGCGCTGAAGCGCTGGGAAGGCGCCCTCCTGCTGGCGCTCTACGGCGCGTACCTGTGGCATGTCTGGCCAGCCGCGTAAACTGGGCATGATTGGGATGGAGGTTCGACTGCCAGGCCCGCCGCCGCCGTTCCCGCGCCGCCTCGCCGCGCGCGCCGCGCTGATGGCTCTCGTGTGGCTGGGGCTGAACGGGACGGATTGGGCGTCGTGGATCGTCGGGGCGCCCGTCGCGCTCGCCGCGGCCTGGCTGAGCGCCCGCATGCTGCCGGCCTCGTCCTGGCGATGGTCGGCCCGGGGGGCGCTTTCGTTCGCCGGCTTCTTCCTCCGCGAGTCACTGCTGGGAGGCTGGGACGTCTCCCGCCGCGCGCTGTCGCCGTCGCTGCCGCTGTCGCCGTCCATCCTGGCCTACGCGCCGAGGCTGCCCGTCGGCGCGCCGCGCTGGCTCTTCTGCGGCACGGTCAACCTCCTGCCGGGAACGGCGGTCGTGGCGATCGAAGACGGTCGGATCCTGGTGCACGGCCTGAGTTCGGAGTCGCACGCGAACGCCGAACTGCACGAACTGGAGGCCCGCGTCGCCGCGCTGTTCGGGCTGAGCCTGCCTGAGCCGGTGGGGGACGCGCCGTGAGCGCCCTCTTCACCGCGGCGGCCACCGCGCTGCTCATCACGATCGCGGCGGGGCTCGCCCACGTCTTCCGGCAGCCGGGCCGCGCCGACAGCATGCTGGCCGCGCTGCTCTTCGGCTCAACGGGCGTGGCGATGGTCCTGGTGCTCGGCCGGGCGCTCGGCCTGGCGCGGGCCGTGGACGTCGCGCTCGTCTTCGCGCTGCTCGCCGCCGTACTCGGTGTGGCCTTCGTCCTGCGCGGGTGGCCCGATGGCGGCCGGAGAGGGGAGCCGCGGCCATGATCATCGCCGACGTGCTCACCGGCGTCCTCCTTGTCGCAGCCGTGTTCTTCTTCGTGTCGGGAACCGCCGGCCTGCTTCGGTTCCCCGACCTCTACACGCGCCTCCACGCCCTGACGAAGGCGGACAACCTCGGCCTCGGCCTCACGGTGCTCGCGATGATGGTGCAGGCCGACGGCTGGCAGGAGGTGTTCAAGCTCGCGCTCATCTGGCTCCTGGTGCTGGTCGCCAGTTCGACGAGCTGCTTCCTCGTGGGCAGCGAAGCCTGGCGGCGGGGGTGGCGCCCCTGGACGCGAGGCGCTTCATGATGCTGCTGCTTCGCGCATTCGACGTGGTGCTGATCCTGCTCGTCGCGGGGCTGGCGTGGCGCGCCCTGACCGACAAGGACCTCTTCCGCGCCGTCATCGAGTTCATCGCGCTCGGGCTGCTGCTGTCGGTGGCGTGGGTCCGGCTGCGCGCACCGGACGTGGCGCTGGCCGAGGCGGCGGTGGGAACGGGGCTGACCGGCGCGCTCGTCCTGACCGCGCTTGTCCGGATGCGCAAACGCCGTCGCGACCGCGACGCGGACGCCGCGCCGCCCGGAGACGCGTCGTGATCCCGCGCGCTGCGGCTGCCGCGCTCGCCCTCGCGCTGCTCGCCGCGCTCGGCTGGGCCGTCTGGTCGCTTCCCGCCTCCCCGGCCGGCCTGACGGACGCATCGCTCGCGAAGCTGCCCGAGAGCGGGGTCGCGAATCCCGTCACCGCGGTGCTGCTGAACTATCGCGGGTACGACACGCTGCTCGAAATCGCGGTCCTGCTGCTGGCCGTCGTCGGCACCTGGTCGTTGCGCCGCGGCGAATGGCCCGCCGGCGATCTGACCGGCCGTCCCCTGCTGCGCCCGGTGCTCCGCTTCGTCCTTCCGGTGCTCGTCGTGTCGGCGGGATACCTGCTGTGGATCGGCGCCTTCGCCCCTGGCGGGGCCTTCCAGGCTGGCGCCCTGCTCGGCGGCGCCGCCGTGCTCGCCATGCTCGCGAACCTGGCGAAGACGGTCCTGGGGTTCGGCGGGCGCCTCCGAGCGGGGCTCGTCCTCGGCTCGGCCGTCTTCGTCGCCGTCGCCGCCCTGACGATGATGCTGACCGGCCACCTGCTCGGGTACCCGCGCGGCACCGGGGGCACGTGGATCCTGGTCATCGAGTCGGCCGCGACGGTCTCGATCGGCCTCACGCTCGGGCTGCTCTACTTCGGGGGCCGTCCGGGCGAGGAGGACGGCGATGGGCCCGCGGCTTCGGGGGGCACTCATCATGCCTGACGATGCCGTCTGCCGCCTGTACGCGATGGCCGGCATGGCGGTCTTCGCCATCGGCTTCTACGCGCTGCTGACGCAGGCGCACCTGCTGCGCCGCATCCTGGCGATCAACGTCATGGGCAGCGGCGTCTTTCTCGTCTACATCACGATCGCCGCGCGCACGCCGGGGCCCGTCCCGGATCCTGTACCGCACGCGATGGTCCTGACCGGGATCGTCGTGTCCGTGTGCGCCACGGGCCTGGCGCTCGTGCTGGCGGATCGCGTGCTCGAAACCTCCGGCGAGGGCGACGACGACGACGGGGAGGGCGCGTGACCTCGGCGTGGGCCATGGCTTCCCTGATCCTGGTTCCGCTGGCGGCGGCTGCGCTGGCCTTTGCCTGGCCGAAGCGGGGGCGGGCGCTCGCGATCGCGACGGCGGCCGCGGTCGGTGCCGCGGTGGTTCAGTTGACCCGGCACGTGCTCACGAGCGGCGTCCAGTCGCACGCCGTCGGCGGTTGGGGCGCGCCGCTCGGCATCGACCTTCGCGCCGACGGTCTCGCCGTCTTCATGC
>CAZBIP010000368.1:0-3480 GCA_964491885.1 uncultured Vicinamibacterales bacterium | reverse complement strand
CCGCCGCGTTTCGGAACAACGTAATCGATCTGTCAAAGTCGGACTAGCCCCTAGTCCCTGTTAAGGAACGATCCGAAACGCCGCCAGCGTGACCACCTGGCCGGCGTCTTTCTTCGCGGTGATCCGCACGAGGTAGTCGCCCGGCGCGAGCGGCGCCAGTGTGAGTTCCGCGCGGACCCAGCGCACGAAGTCGCGCTCGAGGGTCGAAGCCGCCACCGGCAGCGCGAGCGCGGTCCCCTTCCGATCCAGCAACTCGGCGCTCACGGCGTCCGGCGCGAGCGACGCCGATACGTCGACAATGAGCCGCTCCGTGCGCCGGAAGCGGCGATCCGGCGTGGCCGATTCGTTGGCTGTGGCGCCCGTGCCCCGCCTGGCGAAGACCGGCTGCCCGAACGCGAGGCGCGCGGGTCCCGGCGGTTCAGGCACGGAGAACCTCACCGTGTCGCTCGTCGGCAGACCGCCGCCGGATGGTCTCGCGCGGATGCGAAGCGTGTAGTCGCCCGGGTCGAGCCAGACGTCGTCGGCGGACCGCGGGAAGCGGCTCTCGAACCGGTTCGTCTCCGCGGCGACGGGAACGGAATACGTGGCGAGCACCGTCCCGCCCGTCGTCGCAATCGTGATCTCCGCGTCGCCGCCGCGCGACCAGGCGTCGCCGCCTCGCACCTTCGGATCGATCTCGCCGAGAATCCAGACGGCCGGCTCAGCCCCCTGCGGCTGGCCTTTCACCGGCTCGCCGGCCGGCATCCACCAGCCCCACCCCGCCGACAGCCGGAGCAGTGCGCCCGGCCGCAGGGCGTCGAGCGACGCGACGGCGGACGTCAACGCGACCGCTTCCGCGCTGGGCGGAGGGGCCGATTCCGCCGCGACCCGCGCCGCCGCCTCGGCCTCCGTGGGCGCCTGGTAGCCGCGCCGCGAGCGGACTTCGACCCCGGGCCGCTTGATCCGGACGCGGATCGCCCTGAACTTCCCGTCGAGCTTCGAGTTCGTGGAGGTGTAGCCGAGGAGGTAGTACGAGGAGAGGTCCTCCACGACGCGCTTCAGCCCGCTCTCGATGTCGTTCGAGTCCATCACGGCCAGGCCGTCGGTGTTGATCGCCGCGGTGCGCAGCGCCTCGTGGCGCGTCTGCAGCATGCCCATGTCGATGTTCACCGGCGGCGGCGGGTTCGGGCCGATGTCGTTGTCGAACACGGCGAGGCCCCGCGGCTCGATCGGGTAGAAACTGGCGTTCGCGCGGTTCGCCTGGTTGAGGATGGTGAGGAACCGCTGGGCGTTGTCGATCATCGAGAGCGCCACGCGGTCCTGGTCGCACTGCGTCGTGCTCACGCCGACGGCGCTTCGCGTGTCGGTGGTCCTGAGCCTGCCGTCGGGGCCGATGTAGACGCCCGGCATCTGCGGCGTGCTGCTCTCCGCGAGCGATCGGACCGGCCGGTACAGCATCCAGCCCTCGCTCACGAGCAGGATGGCCTTGCGCTCCTCGCGGATCCCGCCGAGGTAGCGGACCAGTTCTTCGACCGCGTCCAAGGTCACCTTCTCCCGTCGCCGCTGGATCATCGCCTCGGCCACCTCCGAGGTCACGCGGCCCGTGCCGGGCGAGGGCGGGTAGCACTGGTCGTAGAGCGCGTCCACCGGATCCTGCTTCATCCGTTCGTCGCGCTCACCCCACATGCCCGCGCTGTAGAGCATGTCGGCCACCTTGTCGGTGCGGCGGGTGAAGGTGATGTCGCTCGCCGCCATGCGCGGCGTCATGACCGCCAGCAGGTCGTCCGGTCCGACGATGCGGTTGAGCATGTTGACGAGGGGTCGCCGCACGTTGACGGCCGACGTCCGGTGGACGTGGAAGGTGTCGAGGAACAGGACGAACACGCGGGCGCGCGGGTCCGCGGCCATCTCGCGCGACTCGCGGGCGGTCCGGGGCTCGACGCGCGTCACCGGGGCGCCGCCCGACTCGACCCTGACGTGTTCGAAGGTCTCGACCGTCTGCCGGTCGCCGTCTTCGAAGACCTCGAAGTCCGTCGCCTGGAGATCTTCGACCGGCACGCCGTCCTTCGACGCGAAGACGTCCACGCGGACGAAGTTGGCGCCGGCACGGAACACGGGGCGTTGCTCCTGCGCCTCCCCGGCCGCCGCGGGCGCCCCGGCCGCGGGCTTCTGAGGCGGCGTCTGGGCGCGAGTCGTCAGGGGCGCGGCAACGCCCAGCGCCGCGGCCATCAGGGCGGCGAAGGCCGTCGCGAAGGGGAACGCGCGCGTCCGCCCGGAGCCGGCATGGAGGTCCATGCAGGCATCATAAAGGAAAAGGCCCGGCCCGGCAGAGCCGGACCGGGCCTTGTGGACTGGGTGGCGCCCTGGCTACGACGCCTTCGCGCGCTTGACGGCCGCCAGCTTGACCGGCGTCTTCACCGTCTTGGCCTTCTCGATGTTGCGCGTGCGGGCGGCGATGCACTTGGCGAGCGCCTGATCGAGCGTGCCCTCGACCGATTCGCTGCCTTTGCTCGTCACCTCGGCGACCTCGCTGATGATGAGGAAGCGGGCCCGGTCGAGCATGCGCTTCTCGCGGAACGACAGGCTCTTCGACTTGCCGAGCAGCGTGAGGCTCTTCAGCACGTCGGCCACGTCGTAGATGGAGCCCGTGCGCATCTTCTCGCAGTTGTCCTTGAAGCGGTTCTTCCAGTTCTGCTGGCTGTCGATCTTCCCGTCCCCAAGCAGTTTGAACAGCCGATCCACCTCTTCGTCGTCGATTGCCCGGCGCAGGCCCACGCCATCCACGTTCGCGAGGGGAACGAGGACCGTGGTGTCGTTGGAAGCAATCCGGAGGTGATAGAAGCCGCAGGTCGTGCCGAGGATGGTCTTCTCTTCGATGCGTTCGACAATGCCAAGGCCGTGGTTCGGGTAGATGACCTTGTCGCCGATCTCGTATGTCACTGAGGTCCCCTCACTTTCTGCAGGAATGGTACGAAAGGTCGGAGGGCCGGAGGCACCTGCAACTCTTGCAGTATACGCGCAAAACGCTGGAGAATCAAGCGAAAACGCCCGTGTTTCGGCCGAATTTCGCTCTTTCTTCGACGTTTCGTCGTCCGTTCGTTCCCGGGAAGGATGGCCGCCGCGCACCGGCCTCGGTGGCGTTGATCCCGCCAAATTGCTGATGGGTCGGGCGTTCTTCGAAGGGCGCGCGCGCCCGGAGCCGGCGCTCCACGTCGATGACGACAACGGCCCCGCCGCCTCGCGTCGTCGGCGCCGGTCAAGAGTCCGACACCACCGCCGGTCGAGAACCTGACGGTCTGGCGGGGGACGAGCCTCAGATCGCCGCTACCGCCTGGCCGGTTCGCTGTCGTCGCGAGGCGGCCTTGTGGGCGGCGGATGCTATACTCGATGCTTCGTCTGCGCGGTCCCTCCCCATGTGCCGGAGTGGCGAAATTGGCAGACGCGCGGGACTCAAAATCCCGTGGGGTTCACCCCCCGTGTGGGTTCGATTCCCTCCTCCGG
>CAZBIP010000367.1:0-3485 GCA_964491885.1 uncultured Vicinamibacterales bacterium | reverse complement strand
GTGTTCCATCCCGCGCTCCGCACTCCGGTCCTGAGAGCGTTGTCCCGGTCAGCGGTATAGAGATGCTCACGGAGGCTCAGGCCAAACGTGGATGGGACCGTGGGATGGGACAGGTGCTCGGCTGGAGATTTGGCAAAAGCGTGGGAGGTGGGGTTCTCTGATTTTGCAAAAAGGAGAATCCCATGACCCCGAAGAGCCATCCCCCCACGCACCCCGAAGAGTGCCTCACCCAAAGCCGCGCGTCCAGATACAAGGGGGGTACGATCATCGCCGAAGACGTCTGGACGATCGACGAGCACAAACAACGGCTCTGCGATCCGGATCGGTACCGACCCGAGCAGTGTCGCGGCTGCGGGAACGATACGCTGCATGTGCACGACTACCCAGAGCGTAAGCCGATTGGCGAGCGAGCTGTGCCGGTACTCAAGCTCGTGCGGTTCATCTGCACGGTGTGTTCGGCGACGTGGCGCGTGCTGCCCGCGTTTCTGCCCCGGCACCTGTGGTGGACCTGGCGGCGCGTCGAGGACGCTTGTTCAGACGGCGCGTTGGAATCTGAGGTGACAAGCAGCGACACGGCGACGTCGGTGCAGACGCGCGCGGTGCCCCCGAGCACGCGACGGCGCTGGGTGTCTCGGATGATGTCGTCGGCGCGGCAGTTGGTCGTGCTGCTCGTAAGCCGCGGCACGCAGGCTGTTCGGGCCGTTGGCCTGCGTATCGGTGCGGACGTCAGCCGCGGCGCGTTGGTGGCGTCGTACGCGGCGGTGTTGGGTCCGGACGCGGGCACGGTATGCGCATCGGTGGCAGCGCTCGTCGATCGACTCGAGCGGGGGATTCGCCTCATGTAGGCGTGCACAGGCGTCGCCCGAGGGTGGGACGGGGCGGCGAGCGAATGACGATCCCACCGTTTGTGGTGCAACCGAGCCCGTAGCCTCCGGGCATGGACGACGAAACAAGACAGCAGATCGCGCTGTGGAGGTTGGCGGTCTTGGGGCCACTGATGAGCGCACGGCTCGAGCACGGAGACGTGCGCGCGTACTTGCGGCAGGCCGCCGCGCGACGTCATCGCATGCCCGACGGCACCGAAGTGCACTTGAGCGAGCACACCATCGCGTCGTGGCACTACGCCTATCAGCACGAGGGACTCGAGGCGTTGATACCCAAGGAGCGAAGCGACAAGGGGGCATCGCGAGCCGTGCGACCGCAGGTTGCCGATCTGTTGGTCCGCGCGAAGGCCGAGAAGCCTCGCCGCTCGATCCGCAGGCTCATCAAGATGCTGGTTCGAGCCAAGGTCGTCAAACCGGGGGAGCTGAGCCGGTCCTCGGTGCATCGTGTGCTGCAGGCAGCAGGCGTGTCCTGGCGCCCGGCTCGCGCCGAGGTCCGCGAGCGACGCTCCTTCATTGTCGAGTGCGCCGGGGACCTTTGCGTGGGTGATTCGATGCATGGGCCGCCCGTGCTCGGCCCCGACGGCACAGTACACAAGAGCTACCTGCTGACGCAGATCGACTGCGCCACGCGCTTCGCGGCGCACAGCTACTTCGTGCTCGGCGAGGGAGCGGTCGAGCAGGAGTACGGATTCAAGCAGTCCATCCTTTGCTACGGACCGCCGCGCGCGTACTACGTCGATCGGGGTCCCGCTTACATAGCAATCTCCCTGAGGCTCATCTGCGGCGAGCTCAAGGTCCAACTGCTGCATACTGGCTCTGGGGACTGCCAGGCAAAGGGCGTTATCGAGCGGTGGCACAGGACCGTGCGCGAGGAGCTCGAGGACGAGCTGCCGTCGCATCCCCTCACGCTCGGCGACCTCAACAGCAAGCTGTGGGCCTGGCTCGGTGCCGAGTACCACGCCCGCGAGCACGACACGACCGGACGCAAGCCCAAGGAGCACTTCCTCGAGCAAGCCGACCAGCTACGCTCCGTGCCCGCCGGCAAGAATCTCGACGAGGTGTTCCTTCACCGCGTCAACCGCACAGTGCGCAACGACGGCACTGTGCGCTTCCGCGGAGGGTTTCTCGAAGTACGCCCCGAGTTGGTTGGCGCCCAGGTGCAATTGCGCTTCGACCCCACCGACGCCAAAGCTTTGCCCAAGGTCTTCGTCCACGACCGCTTTGTGTGCGACACCGTGCCGCTCGATCGACTCGCCAACAACGGCCGCAAGCGCCGTCGCATCCGCTTGCCCGTACCCAAGCTGCCCCCCACCGGCCTCGATCCTCTCGCCCAACTCGAGGCCGAGCACTACCAGCACGGTCGCCCCGTGTACGGGCATCACCGACAGGAGAAACGATGAAAGCCAAGCGCCAATTCGGACTGCACACCTACCCGTTGCCCAAGGACGCAAAGGGCAAGACCTTCTTCGATCAAGCCCCGGGTTACGCCAGACTCCAGCGCTCCTTCGGCCATCTGGTCGAAGAGCCCGGCCTCGGCGTACTCACCTCCGACGCCGGCGTCGGCAAGACCGTCGCCATTCGCAACCTGTGCGGACAGCTGCCTCAACCCGACTACCAAGTAACGTACCTGTGCGACACCAACATAGCGCCTGTCGATCTATACCGTTGCTTGGCCCTCGAGATCGGTGTCCGCCCCTCGCACCGCCGCTCCCAGCTATGGGCCGACCTCAAGAAGTCCATGCTCCACATGGTCGACGAGCGCGGCAACCATCCAGTCGTGGTCATCGACGAAGCACAACACCTTTCCGACTCCTTCCTTCTGGACCTCAGCGGCTTCCTCAACTTCGCCTTCGACAGCCGCGACTTGTTCACCCTGTGGCTCGTCGGCCTTACACCCCTTTCTCGCCGCCTTCGACAGCTGCAACACGCCGCCCTTCACACCCGCATCGCCACCGAGGTCCGCCTCGAACCGCTCGACAGAGATGCCTTCATGGCCGCCCTCGAACACGGATTCAAGGCCGCCGGCGCCACCACCAAGCTGTTCAGCGACCAGGCCGCCGAAATGCTCTACCGCGCCAGCAGTGGCACGTTCCGCCGCGCCTCTCGCCTCGTGCGCTCCTCGCTGCGCTTCGCCCACGAACGAGGCCAGAGCTTCGTCGACGAGACCGTCGTGCAGCTCGCCATCGACGAGATGGGGGACTCATGAGACCGATGCCGTCCTGCGCCCAGACCCTGCCCTCCACAGACCATCTGTGCCAGTCTCCGCAGCTCGCCTCGCTCGCCGTGCTCCAAGCCGCGCTACGCCTCGCTTCGCAGGTGCTCGACATCCAGCATCCCGAGCTCGGTGCCTTGTGCGACCTCGCCCCAGATGGCGACACCGACTCCATCCTAGCTCAGCTCATCATCGACCGCTGTCGCGAGCTGTCCGAGCTCATCACCTGCTACCACATCACGCTGCACCCGCCACGCGCTTCGCCCTCTCACATCGACCCGCGCGACTTGCCATTCTGATCCCACGCTCGATCGCTTCTGGCACGCTTCAACAGATCCTCATCCCGCAATCCGGGACGAACTGCTCATCATTGCGCGGGACGGTACACC
>CAZBIP010000366.1:0-3486 GCA_964491885.1 uncultured Vicinamibacterales bacterium | reverse complement strand
CAGTTCCCGCGGCGGTTCATCCCCTGCACCCAGGTGAACCCGCATTACCCGGATGAGATCATGCCGATACTCGAGGGCCGCCGCCAGCGGTTTGGCCTCACGCACATCAAGCTGCACCCGGAGGCCTACCATTACCCGCTCACCGGCAAGGGGTACGAGCCCGCCTTCGAGTTCGCGCGCCGGTACGGGGCGGTGATCCTTTCGCACTCGCAGGCCACGAAGCCGGACTCGGACCCGACCCTGTTCGCCGAGATGGCCGGCCGCTACCCGGAGGTCCGGCTCATCATGGGCCACGCCGGCAACAACGCCCGCCACTGGCGCGCGGCGGCCGAGATTCTCAAGGCGCATCCGAACCTCTACGTTGACACCTCCGGCTTCTGCCTGTCGGTCACCGACGTGCTCGAGGCGTTCGTCGAGGTCGCGGGGCCGGAGCGCATCCTGCTCGGCACGGATTTCCAGTTCCTGGCGGCGGCCGGACAGATCGGCGCCATCGCGCACGCGCGGCTGCCGCTCAACGTCAAACGCCTGATCATGGGCCGGAACGCCGCGCGGCTATTCCGCATTCCGGTTGACGACACCCCTTCCGCACGGCTCCGCTCAGGGGGGTGAGCGGACAGGCGCCGCAGCCGGCGCGCGCCTGCAACGCCCGCCGTGGCATGGGCGTCTCGGCCCATACCGCACGGGCGCGATGCCGGCCCGTCTCGGGGCCGGAAGGCTTGGTGCATTTGCCGTTCGTGTCGTCCTGGATCGCGCGGGTGCCGAAGCGGCCGGCCGGGGCACGCGAACGGATGGCGGGAACGAAGCCGATACTCCGCCGGGCGGGGAAAACCGATAGGCGGTTGCGCCCGGGGCGCGGCAGGCTTTTTTCAGCATTCCCTGCGTGGCCAGCGCGTCCACCCTGTAGCCGTTCGCTGTCGTTCGGGCGCGTGCTCGGTAAACGCGCTCTGCCGTACACGACAGCCGCAGGGCACGGGTGGGGTTGGCTCGCCGAGGCCGTCCTGCCGAGCTCGCCCTCTGCAGACCGGCCGTGCGCTCTGGCGGCGCAGGAGGGGGCTGCGGTGTGTCGTGGCGGAGGAGGAGCTTGCCCTCTCCTGGCTGTTCTGCTTGACTATCCCCGCCGCTCCGCTAGCGTTTTGCCCATGAACGCGCGGCTTCAGACCGGTCCCGGCGCGCGAGTGCCCGCACCGTTAGAAACGCGAGTTCGTATGGATTGCGGATCGTATCGCCGAACCGGGCGGTGAGTGACGGAAGCCGCGTCGGAAAAACCCATTCAGGCATAGGCACGGACGATCATGTACGCACGACTCGAACGGGTGCGCGCCGAACTCGCGAGCCGGCGGCTCGACGCGCTTCTCGTTCACGGGCGCGAGAACCAGGAATACCTCGTCGGATTCACCGGGTTCCGCGACTCGTCGCTCCTCGTCAATTCGCTCGGCGACGTGCTGGTGACCGGCACGGACGCGCTCGTGTTCCCGCTCCCGTGCGATTTTCCGATCGTGCGCGACGCCGTCGGTGCGGCCGGGTTTACGGCCGTGGCCCCGGGCGTTGCGACGCCGCCGTCCGTTCTGCGGCGCGCCGGCGCGCGCCGGGTTGGCGTCGAGACGGGCATGGTTTCACACGCGCGCTACTGCGCGCTGGCGGCCGAACTCGACGGCTGCGAACTGGTCGCGGCCGACGGCGTCATCGAGCGGCTGCGCGCGGTCAAAGACGCGGCCGAACTCGGACTCCTGCAGGCGGCCGCCGCGGTGACCGATGCGGTCATGGCGGAGGTGCTGCCGCGGGTGCGCCCGGGCACGACCGAGATCGAGCTCGCGATCGCGGTCGAGTGCGGGCTGCGCCGGCGCGGAGCCCTCAAGAGCTCGTTCGACGTCATCCTTACCTCCGGCCCGCGCACCGCGCTGGTGCATGCCGCGCCGACCACGCGCGCCCTGGCCACGGGCGACCTGGTCCTGATCGACTTCGGCGCTGGCCTCGATCACTACTACTCGGACCTGACCCGCTCGGTCACGGTCGGCGCGCCGGCGCCGGAACAGGCGGCGCGGCACGCGGTCGTCATGCGCGCGCTCGACGCCGTGCTTCAAGCGGCCCGCCCGGGCATACGCGCCGGCGAGCTGGATCGCGTCGCACGCCGGGTCATTACCGACGCGGGCTACGGCCAGTTCCTGGCGCACAGTGTCGGGCATGGCGTCGGCCGCGCGGTGCACGAGCCGCCGTGGCTGCGCGTGGCGAACGACGAGGTGCTCGAAGCCGACATGGTCCTGGCGATCGAGCCTGGCCTCTACATCCCGGGCTGGGGCGGGATCCGCATCGAAGACACGGTCCGGCTGACACGCGCCGGGTGCGAACGCCTGACGAACACGCCATTGGACCTTTCTTCCTTGGGGTCAGCCCTTAAATAGTAAATAGCGATATTCTCTCCCGCCTCACGCCGCGCCTTCAGGCCGCGGCATCCAGTTCGCCGTGCATCCACCGTCACCCGGCGTCGCCGGCGAGCGCGAGCCCGTCTTTGCGGACGCGGCCCCGCGCTGCAAGATAAAAGTTGTTTACATTGGGCCTCGCCTTCAGTATCGTTTCTCAATCTCGGCAGGGGGTGTTTGCATCTGTGTTCCGGGCATGCTCAACAAGCATGTAAGCCGTTGGCGCCGGTGATCCTCGCTGTGTGTGCATGGGATTGGCCCACCGGGTTCAGGCCCCGTTACCGCATACCAGGCATCTACCGCTTCTACGGGCAAGAGGGAGAGATGCGATGAACGCCATGTTCCTGTCATGCTGCGGGTGGGTGCTGGGCTTCACGGCAACGGCCATGGCCGCGGCGCCGGACTGGACGGCGACCGGCGAGTCTAACTACAATTATTTCGGTTGCTCGGTGGCCTCGGCGGGGGACGTGAACGGGGACGGCTACGCCGACACCCTTGTCGGCGCCTTCAATGATGCCGGCGCGGGCGTCCAGCGCGGCAAGGCCTACGTCTTCCTGGGCGGGCCCGCCGGCCTCTCGAACACGGCCGCCTGGGCGGCGACCGGCGAGGGCGACTCCAACTATTTCGGCATGGCGGTGGCCGGGGCCGGCGACGTCAACGGCGACGGCTACAGCGATATCCTCGTCGGCGCCTATGGGCATGCCGGCGGCGGTATCCAGCGCGGCAAGGCATATCTCTATCTCGGCGGCGCCGGCGGCCTGCAGAGCAGCGCGCACTGGACGGCGGTCGGCGAGAGCGACTCGAACTGGTTTGGCATCGCCGTGGCGGGCGCCGGCGACGTCAATGGCGACGGCTACGGCGACATTCTCGTCGGCGGGAGCGGCTACGACGAGGAGCGCGGCCGGGCCTGCGTGTTTCTGGGCGGCCCGGGAGGTGTCCAGGCCGGCACCAACTGGCTGACGGCCGGCGAGGCGGCGACCGACCGGTTCGGCGGCGCCGTGGCGGGGGCCGGCGACGTCAACGGCGACGGCTACGCCGACGTGCTCATTGGTGCGATGTACGCCAACGG
>CAZBIP010000365.1:0-3489 GCA_964491885.1 uncultured Vicinamibacterales bacterium | reverse complement strand
CGGTTGATGATCTGGTAGTACGGGACCGTCGATTCCCAACTCATCCCGCCGATCAGGCCGATTGTCTTCATCCGCGCCGCCTCTCTCACGGTGAACTGTACTCCATGGCGGGGCCGCCGGAGTCCGACAACGCCCTGTCATTTCGCCGCGTCGCGGGGGATAATCGGCCTGCCGCACTACCCCAGGGAGGATCCGACATGACGGCCAAGTCGATGCACGGTGCGTTCCGGGGACCGCTGCGAGTCATCCCAGCCGTGCCGCTCGCGCTCGTGCTCTGCGCCAGCGCGGCCGCCGCGCAGACCCGCGATCAGCCGGAGCGCGACGTCCCCGACGCCGGCATCGTCACGACGCGCCAGGTCATCACCCCGGCCGGCGTGCAGAGCATCTTCGAGGGCCGCGTGTACGGCGTGGCCTTTGGCGCCAGCCCGGGCACGCTCTGGGTGCTGACCAGCGGCGACCTGCACGAACTCGACTGGGCCACCAATGCCGTCAGGCAGCGCATCGAGACGCTGCTGACGCCAGGCCCCCAGAGCCTCATCTTCGACCCGACCGACGGGCGCGCGCTCGTCGCCGGCGCGAGCCGGGTGCGGCAGACCGGCAAGCCGCCGGAAGTCGTCTTCGGCGCGGCGCTCCCCGCCGCGCCGGCTCCGCCTGAACCGGCACCAGTCGCCGCACCGCCAGACGAAGTTCCGGGTCCTCCCCAGGCCCCGCCGGGCCAGCGGACGGGAGCGACTCCGGCTCCCCTCCCTGTCCTGAGTTCGATCGCGGAAGGCCTCGGCTTCTACATCGCCGGCGCCGTGGCCGTCGCGCCCAAGCCGCGCCCCGACGGGAGCCGCCTGGCACTCGTGCCGCTCATCTACGACAACGGCGTCGCCGTCATCGACGTCGTGGGCCGGGAGGTGCTCGGCGCGGTCAGGACGGACGTCGCGCCGTTCGGCGCGGTGATCGACGACACGGGCACGACGGCATGGGTGTCGAACTGGGGCGGGCGCATTCCCGAGGAAGGCGACCGCTGGGCCACGGCGGGTGAGTACGTCGGCGCCGATCGGATCGTGGTGGACGAGCGCGGCGTGGCCGCCTCCGGCACGGTGGCCCGCATCGACCTGAAGTCGATGAGCGTGACCGACACCGTCGAGGTCGGCCCGCATCCCACGTCCCTCGCCTGGGACCAGGCGCGCTCGCGCCTCTACGTCGCCCTCGGCAACGACGACGCCGTGGCGGTGGTGGACACGTCGCGCCGCCGCCGCGTCGCGCGCATCGAGATCAGCCCCTTCGGCCGCGACATCCGCGGCACGTCTCCAACCGCCGTCGGCCTCGCGCCGGACGGCAAACGCCTCTACGTGGCGTGCGGGGGCATCAACGCGGTCGCGGTCATCGACACCGCCGCGCGGTCCATCCTCGGTTTCATCCCGACCGCCTGGTACCCCGACTCGGTGGCGCTGAGCCCCGACGGCAGGATGCTGGCCATCGGCGCGCTGCTCGGCGTCGGCTCGGGCTGGCGGCGCCCGGCCACGCCGTCGCTCACCCTTCGGACGCCCGCCCCGACGCGCCGCTACGTGCACGCGAACCGCGGGTCCGTGAGCGTGATGCCGGTCCCGGCGGACAGCGACCTCGTCAATTGCACGATGGCCGTCGCCGAGAACAACCGACTCCCGTTCGTCGCGCCCGGCACCAGTGCGCCCGGGCGGTCGGGCAGGCGGGCTCCCGGCCGGCAGCCTCCGCCCGCGCTCACGGCGGTCCCCCTGGCCGTCGGCGACCCCTCGCCTATCGAGCACATCGTGTACGTCATCAAGGAGAACCGCACGTACGACCAGATGTTCGGGGACCTGCCGAAGGGCAACGGCGATCCGACCCTCGTGCTGTTCGGCGAGGACATCTCACCGAACCAGCGCCGCCTCGCGCGCGAGTTCGTGCTGCTCGACAACTTCTTCGCCACCGGCGGCAACAGCGGCGACGGCCACCAGTGGGTGACGCAGGCGGACGAGTCCGACTATGCCATGTGGCCCGGCTACACCGGGCGGAGCTACCCCAAGGACGGTTCCGACGCGATGGCGCCGGCGCAGGGCGGGTTCATCTGGGACGCCGCCCGGAAGGCGCGGAAGTCGGTGCGCGTGTACGGCGAGTACCTGCCGGCGGAGCGGCGCGTCGCCGCCACGGCCCGCGTGGACCTGCTGCAGGAGTGGGCCAGGGGCGCCGATTTCAGCAACCGCTGGAAGCCGGCGCCGCGCGTGCAGGGGCTGATGGACATCACCGCGTCCGACTTCCCTGCCTATACGCTGGCGATCCCGGACGTGATCCGCGCCGACCTGTTCGTGCGCGACGTCCGCAAGTGGGACCAGTCGGGCAAGATGCCGAACCTCGTCATCATGCTGCTGCCAGCCAATCACACCTACGGCACGACGTCGACGCTCTCGACGCCGCAGGCGATGGTCGCCGACAACGACCTCGCCCTCGGCCGCGTCGTCGAGGCGCTGACGCGCAGCCGATTCTGGCCGCGCATGGCGATCTTCGTGGTCGAAGACGATGCGCAGGACGGCGTCGATCACGTGGACGGCCACAGGACCGTCGCGCAGGTCATCAGCCCGTACTCCCGCCGCGGCCACGTGGACTCGACGTTCTACTCGCAGCCGAGCATCCTGAAGACCATCGGCCTGATCCTGGGTCTGCAGCCGCTGTCCATCTTCGATCGCATCGCCAACGACATGCGGGCGAGCTTCACCGACACGCCAGACACGACGCCCTTCACCGCGGTCGTGCCGAAGCAGTCGCTGCTGAATGTGACACCGCGGGCGAGTTCGCTGCAGGGCGCCGCGCGCGAAGCGGCCCTCGATTCGGCCCGGATGCGGTTCGACGAGCCAGACGCGGCGCCGACCGACCGGCTCAACCGCTACGTGTGGCACGCCATCAAGGGGTGGGACGTGCCCTACCCGGGCGTCAAGCGCGCGGTCTTCGCGCCGCTCTCGGTCGATCTGGACGATGACGAGCGCGAGGAAGCCAAGCCGGGCTGGCACGACCGCCGGTGAACCGGGCGGCCGCCGCGAGCGCTGCGGCCGCGATCGACCCCGCCCCTGCGGCCCCAGAGGAAAGGGGCCAGGCCCCTTTTGGCATGTGAACGAAAAGGGGGATTGGCCCCTCGCACAGCCTGGGACGTGACCGGTCCCCCGGAGGACGTGAGATGGCGGCCAGACCGAACCGTGTCGCAGTCGCTGGGGTGATGCTGGCAGCGGCAGCCGCGGGCGTGGTGTTCGCGGCCACGCTTGCGGCGCAGGACCGTGACCGTCCGTTGCGCAAGCCCGTCGATCCCGGCGTCATCACCACGCGCCAGGCCATCACGCCCGCTGGCGTGCAAAGCGTCTTCGAGGGACGCGTCTACGGCGTCACCTTCGGCGCCAGCTCCGAAAGCCTCTGGGTGCTCACCGCGAGCGATCTGTACGAACTCGATTGGGCGGCCAACGCGGTGCGGCAGCGGGCCGACACCGGCTTGAACGC
>CAZBIP010000364.1:0-3505 GCA_964491885.1 uncultured Vicinamibacterales bacterium | reverse complement strand
AGCTTCAGCACCCACAGCGGCTGGCCGAGCAGGTCCGCCGGCAGCTCCGGCAGGTCGATCACGAGCGTGCTGCCGGCCTTCTTGAAGCGCAGCGCCCCCTGGCCGCCGAGGAGCGTGACGGCCTTCGGCTTCAGCGCGCCTGCGCCCTTCAGCACGAACTGCCGGCCCGGCCAGCGCGTCAGGATCGCGTACACCGCGTCGCCCTTCCTGGTGAAGAACGCCTCGATCCACGCCTTGCCCGGCGCGGACGGGGCAATCAGCTTGGCGACGTCGTAGTCCGAGTCGTACTCCTTGTTGTAGTCGATCTTCGGGGCCTCCCCCGCGCTCCACTGCTTCGCGACGGCGTGCGGCCGCGTGCCGTAGATGGCCTCGCCGTTCACGTCCAGCCACGCGCCGATCTCCGACAGGCGCTGCTCCATGATCACGGGGATCGTGCCGTCGGCGTCGGGACCGATGTCGAGCAGGAGGTTGCCGCCGCGGCTCACCGTGTCGATGAGAATGGTCACCAGTTCCCTGCCGGTCCGGTAGTGTTCGAGGCGTTCGGCGCGGTTGTAGCCGTAGGAGAAGCCCATGCCGCGGCTCTCCTCCCAGGGATGGGTCGCCTCGGCCATGCCCGGCGTGTACTCGGTCGTCCAGTATCCGCCGTGCTTGTGGCGGCAGTCCTTGCCCCATCGGTCGTTGATGACCACCTCGTCCTTCACCGGCGACTCGTTGAAGAGCCACGCGAGCAGCTCGGGCGTCTTCCACTCGGACGACGGCAGGTCCCACTCGCCGTCGGAGAAGATGATCGACGGCTGGTAGCGGGTCACGACGTCCTTGAACTGCGGGAACATGTGGTCGCGCATGTAGGGGGGCTTGTCGAAGAGCCAGATCGGGCTGTACCACTCGTAGAGCGAGTAGTAGAACCCCATGCGCAGGCCCTTCGCGCGCACCGCCTTCGACAGGTCGCCGAGCAGGTCGCGCCTCGGCCCGATCTCGGCGGCGTTCCAGGGCCGGCCCCACGACTTCGACGCCTCCCGGCTCGGCCACATGGCGAAGCCGTCGTGGTGCTTCGACGTCGGGACGACGTACTTCGCGCCGGAGCGGCGGAAGACCTCGGCCCAGTGGTCCGGGTCGAACAGCTCCGCCCGGAACTGCGGCGCGAACTCCTGGTAGCTGAAGTCGGCCCCGTACCGCTGCCGGTGGTACTCCCACGTCCCGAGCTGGATGGGGCTCGGCTTCTCGCCCTTCCCGCCCGTGAGCGCGTTCCAGTACCACTCCGAGTAGGCCAGCTTGCCCGGCAGGACCGGCGCGTACGACGGCACCGAGTACACGCCCCAGTGAATGAAGATGCCGAACTTCGCGTCTTGGAACCACGCCGGCGTCTGGCGCGCGTCGAGCGACTCCCAGGCCGGCTTGTAGGGCTGGGCGCCGGCGACGGCCGCGAGGCAGGTGGTGAACGCCAGGACCAGGACCGCTGTTCTCATGCGCATGGCTCCTCCGTGGCGCCAGGATTGTATCGCCTGCCGGCCCCGAAGGCACGCTGGCAGCTGACCACGCGGCACCTGCCCGTGGGCGCCCCGTCGCCGTGCTGCGGGCTGCCGGCTCTGGCTGCCGGCCCGCGGCCGACAACTCGGGACGCGTCCCGCGCGTCTAATCAGTCAATCGGCCTGCGGATTGGAGGCGCGGTGTCCACATCGGGGCGCTCAAGACCCATCGCGTTCGTCGTCGTCCTGGTTGTCGGTGGAGCGCTGGCGCTCCAGACAGCGGCGGCGAGATCCGCGTGGCCTGCCTTCAAGGGCGCGCAATGGCACCTCGATGTCGAGGGAGCGATGGACGCCGTCGGCCTGGCCTCCGGGATGATCGTCGGCGAAGCGGGCGCGGGCGACGGTTACTTCACGCTCCCCATGGCGAGGCGGGTCGGCCCGGCGGGACTCGTCTTCGCCAACGACATCAGCAGCCGCGCGCTTCGGACGCTGGAGGAGCGAGCGGGCCGGGCCGGCCTAGCCAACATCCGCACGGTGGTCGGCGACGCCGAAGATCCCCGCTTCCCGCGGCGCGACTTCCAGCTCATCGTCGTCGTCCACGCGCTCCACGACTTCAGCCGGCCGGTCGAATGGCTCGTCAACGCGAAGGGCTATCTCCGCCCGGGCGGCGCCGTCGCCGTCATCGACCGCGATCCCGAACAGGGCGGGGACTCCCACTTCTGGCCGCGATCGCGGATCGAGTCCTACGCCGCAGAGGCCGGCTTCGAGCTGGTCCGGGCGGCGGACGGCTTCCCGGGGCACCTGATCCTGATCCTGAAGCCGCGCCAAGCCCCGCGGTGGTAGAGTACCGCCGACGGCGAAGCCGCCCGCGATCTGAATCCGTGTGCTCTGCAGCCGGAGGGACGACATGAACTCCAGGACAGCGTTTGCGGCGGGATCTATCGCGTCGCTCGTGCTGGCAGCGGGTCTCGGGGCGGGAGCCGCGGGCTCCCAGGGAGGCAAGCTCACCGCGGCGCGAGCGGTGGAGCGCGCCAGGCTCACGGTGCTGAATCTGTCGAAGCTCCCCTACCAGCCACTCACGAGTATCCAGGGCACCAGCGTGGCCTGGGCCGACCCGGCCGCGCGGACTGCCGCGTTCTCGGCACTGGAGACGCCCAAAGGATACCGCGTCGTGTCGGGCTTCAAAGTGGCGGGGTTCATTCCCACGAGCATGATTCCGAACGCGAAGGCGAAGGCCACTTTCGAGGTGTCCGAGGTCGTCGGACTCGGGATCGCCGCCCAGATCGGCGTCTGCGCGCCGTCGTGTTCGAACTCCCAGTACCGGAGGGGCCTGGTCTTTACGTCGAGCACGAAGCCTTTCACGCTGACGACCGAGACGTTCACGCTCGAACCGAACAGGGAATACGCCATCGTCGCCGAGATCCACGCGGACGAATCGCAGGTCTCCGGCATGATGACGGGCGCGGTGGTTCGAATCACCGACGTCAAGTGGGAATTCTAGCGCCGCCTGGAGCTTCCGGAGCGGCGCGACCGCTCGAGACGGGCAGTCTCGTCTGCGCATTCAGACGGTGGCAGATGATGCGAACAAGGACGCTGCTGGGGATCGGCGCCGCGGCGCTCTTCGCGCTCGCGGGAAGCCGCGCGACGCCTGCCGCCGGAAGTCAGCCCGTCGCGCAACAGGTATCGGCCGCCGTTCGGCAGGCGCGAGTGACGGTCGACAAGCTCATGTCCATGTCCTACCGGCGGTTCACGAGTGTCGACGGTGCCGGAGTCACATGGGCTGACCCGATCACGGGCATCGCCAGGGCCGCCTCGCTCAAGGCCCCGGGTTTCAACTACGCGTTCGCTGGATTCGAAACGGTCTCCCTCTCGGTTGGAGGGACCGTTCCCGGCGCCACGGCCCAGGCCGCGTTCGACGTGACAGAGGTGGTCGGCGACGGGCTCTCGCTCTATGTGGGCATCTGCGACCTCCCGTGTGCAGGACAGAAGAAGGAGTCCTGGAAAAGGATCTCGAGCCGGGGGCAGTTCACCCACTCGGC
>CAZBIP010000363.1:0-3532 GCA_964491885.1 uncultured Vicinamibacterales bacterium | reverse complement strand
TGATGGCGGCGTTGTAGACGACCTGCGTGTGGAAGTCGACGTAGTCGAACGCCCAGCGGGCGGACCGGCGGTCGAACTCCCAGTGGTCCCCGAACTCGAACGAGGCGGGGATGCTCGTGACGCCCTCGTAGAACGGCATGAGGCAGTGCGTGTCCTGTGCGCCGAGGCCGATCCAGACAATGCCGCCGATGGGGTTGGGCAACCAGCTCCTGGCCTGCGTGACCGCGACGTACTCGGCGCGGTTGACGCCGATGACGCGGCTCGTGTCGTACCTCTGGCCGTCGACCGTGAACCCGTAGGGCAGCAGGTTCGGGTTCTCGAACGGGCCGCCCTGGAGGCCGCGCGCCGGGTAGAACGGCGTCCCCTCGTTCTTGTCGCGGAGGATCGTCATCACGTCCGCCATCGAGAGCTTCTGCTCCGGCTTGACGGAGAAGGGCAGATCCATGTTGGGCGTCGAGGCGCTGAACCGCTGTGCCGGGGCCACGAGGTCGAAGAAGCGCCACAGCCGGACGTGCGCGCCGGAGGTGCTGGCGGCGCTGCCCTCGACCGGGGAGTAGGCGCGCTTCCAGTTGAAGGGCCTGCCGCTCGCCGGGTCGTAGAACTTCTGCTTCACGGCATACGACACGACGTTGGGCGAGGCCATGAAGTCGTGCGTGTTGTTCAGGTCGATCTCCCCGATTCGGGATTCGTTCGGGCAGACGCTGACGTGGTCGTCGGGAACGCGTTGAGCGGCCCACACGGCGCCGGGCTGGCCGGTGTCCGGCGCCCAGAGCGGGCCGACCGGCATGATCTCGAAGACCCAGATCTCGTTGGGGTCCGAGACGGAGAGCATCTCGCCGCTGTCCGTGTGGCCGTACCCGTACTTGACCGCCAGGTCTCCCATGATCTGGATCGCCTCGCGGGCCGTCTTCGCCCGCTCCATGGCAATCATCGTCAGCGTCGTGACGTCCATCTTCGGCGCCGTGGTGCTGTTCTCCATCTGCTGGCGGCAGCCGATGGTCGATTCGCCGAGCGCCACCTGGTTGTCGTTCATGTAGCCGAACATGCCGTGCAGGTAGCCGTAGGTGTGGGCGACCTGCGGGATCTCGAGGCCGGCGTACTTCTCCTCGAGCGCGTCGTAGCGCAGCCCCTTCCTGGGCGGGGCGGTGGCGAACTGGTCGAAGTAGTAGATCCGGCGCATCTCGCCCGGCTGGTGATCGGCGGCAGGCACGTGTCGCCAGGTCCAGTCGCAGACGCCGCAATCGGACGTGTGCGTCGAGATGACCGAGCCGTCCGCCGAGGCGTTCTTTCCGACCATCACGACGGTGCAATGCTCCTTGTCGCACGACCCGAGCCTGCATTGGGCGTCCTGTCGCTCCTGGGAGGACGGCTGGGCCGAGAGCAGGGCGGCCATGACGGGGATGGCCGCGAACATCAATCGCCGTCGTCGGGTCTTCATGATCCTCTCCTCGTCGTGAGAGCCGCGCGTCGTGTGGACGGGCGATACGGGTGATGGGAGATCGCGCATGGCACGCCGTCCTGCTCCGATCCCGGGGAGCGCAGGGGCATCCTACAGCAATCCGGCCGGGGCGGTGCCGCAGAATGCGGTCGTCCGGTAGGGGAACCCGCCGCAGAAGAGCCGTTGGCCGTTACACGCGTTTCAGGCAGGAAAGTGCTGACGGCGGGACGGCGGCCTGCGACGACCGCTCACGCGTCGGTGCAATCGAGATCAGTGTGAACTGGAAGGTGGTGAGCCGCGTAGGAATCGAACCTACAACCCGCAGATTAAGAGTCTGCTGCTCTGCCAATTGAGCTAGCGGCCCACTCGTGCGCTCCGCCGACGGCGGACCCGGCTACGGGAGCCGGAGCCATCAAGTATAGCAGAACCGCGCCACTGAGGTCAGGTTCAAGATCCCAACCACTGGCGCTGCCCGGCGACAGGCTTCTGCTGTCTGGTATACTGAAGCCACCTACGACAAACCCGCCAGGGCCCCTGCCAGGCGCCGTTGCGCCTGGCGGAGCGTCTGCCCGACCCGGAAGGGACATCCCGACAAGCCGGTTGCTCAGACCCTTGAACGGCGAGTACCCCTGCGGGCCGCGCAGGCGGATTCCCGGGCGAGCGAGTGGCCGCAGGTATACGTGGGCACGGTGGCAGGGCGCATTCGCACGGCCGGTTTCATCGGCCGTGCGCGGGCCCCGGCACCGATTCCGGAGGCTGAGTTGTTCGCATGAGGCTTTACCATCCGGCGCAGTTTGTCGGTATGCTCGCGTGCAGCGTGCTGGCCGGCACCGTCGTGATTACGACCGCCCGGCAGGGCGGCGATACGACACTGCCGCTGACGCTGACGAAACAGCCGGCGCGGTTCACGGCCGAAGTCACGGCCTATTCGTCCTCGCCGGACGAGACGTGGGGCGACCCGCTGATCACCGCGAGCGGCCGGGAGGTGCACGACGGCGTGATTGCCTGCCCCCGCCGATTCCCGTTCGGCACGCAGTTCCTGATAGGTGCGCGCGTTTACACCTGCTGGGACCGGCTGCACAAACGGTTCGACCACCGGTTCGACATCTGGAAGCCCTCCAAGGAAGAGGCGCTGAAGTTCGGCAGGCAGGTGCTGGAAATCGAGGCGCTGTGACGCGGGTGCGCCAGCCGGGACGAGCGGTATGATGCGCAGCATGCACCGTTTGCGTCGGCGGCAGCATCTTCTCGATCGGGCGGAGCAGGGGAGGGAGGCGCCGGCCTCGTTGCCGCTCAACCGGCGCGACTTCCTGAAGCTGGCCGGCTCCGGCATCTTCGTCCTGTTCTCGACCGAGGGTCTCCCCGCGCTCGATCGGAGCGGGCAGCGGTCCTACCCCGACGACTTCAACGCCTACCTCAGAATCGCGGAGGACGGGCGGGTCACGTGCTATTCGGGGAAGATCGAGATGGGGCAGGCGAACACGACGGCGCTGGCCCAGATGCTCGCGGAGGAGCTCGAAGTCCCGTTCGGCGCCGTGGACATGGTGATGGGCGACACGCGGCTCTGCCCCTGGGACAGCGGCACCAACGGCTCGCGCAGCATCAAGTACTTCGGGCCGGCGCTGAGGGCTGCCGGTGCCGAGGCGCGGGAAGTGCTCATCCAACTCGGCGCGGAACAGCTGAAGCTGCCGCCCGCCCGCCTCGCGGCGCGGGATGGGTTCGTGGTCGATCGCACCAACCCGGGCACGCGCGTGGCGTACGGCGCGCTCGCCAGGAGCCGGCGGATCGAGAGGCATCTCGAGGCGAAGCCTGCCCTGAAAGCCCCTGCGGCGCTGAGCGTCATCGGCAAACCGCTGTCGCGCGGAGACGGGTTCGGCAAGGTCACCGGATCGACCCGGTTCACAGGCGACGTCCGGCTTCCTGGCATGCTCTACGGCCGGGTGCTCAGGCCGCCGTCGCACGGCGCCCGGCTCGCGCGCGTCGATCTCGCCGCGGCGAGGGCATTCCGGGACGCGCGGGCGTTCCAGGAGGGGGATTTCATCGCCGTCGTGCATCCGACGCCAGACGGCGCGGCGGCGGCGCTCGCGCTCATCAAGG
>CAZBIP010000362.1:2014-3565 GCA_964491885.1 uncultured Vicinamibacterales bacterium | reverse complement strand
GCTTTCCAGGAGCAGCTTCATGGATAGGCGGAACGTTCTGCTCGGTCTGACCGTCGCAGTCACTCTGATTGCAGGATCATCGGCACAGGCCGGACCGGCGCTTTCGCAGACACCGTCGCGCAAGCCCGCCGGCCCGTTCACCGTGGCCTCGCCGGGCGGGGCCGTCGTCGTGACGATCGGCACGGCGGGCGACGTCACCTGGGCCGTGACGTTCAAGGGGCGCGAGGTCCTGAAGGCCTCACGCCTCGCGATGACCCTCGACGGAGGGCGCGTCCTCGGCGGCGCGCCGGTCGTCGCCGGTACCGCGACTCAGGCCGTCGACCGCACGCTGAAGCCTGTCGTGCGAGCCAAGCGCGCGGAGGTCCGCGACCGGTTCAACGAGCGGCGCGTGGACTTCGCGGGCGGATACGCGCTCCTCGTGCGTGCCTACGACGACGGCGCCGCGTACCGATGGGTGACGAAACTGCCCGGCGACATCACCGTGACCGGGGAGGACGCCACCTTCGCCTTCGCGGGCGACTACGGCCTGTGGTTCCCCGAGGAGACGAGCTTCCAGTCGCACCAGGAACGCGAGTACAAGCGGCTGAAGATCAGCGAACTCAAGCCCGGCCAGTTCTCCTCGCTGCCGGCCATGGCCGTTCTCGGCGGCGGCGCGAAGGCGGTCATCACGGAAGCGGACCTCTTCGACTACCCGGGAATGGACCTGAAGGCGGGGGCGGAGCCGGGCGCGTTGAAGGGGCTGTTCCCCGCGTACCCGAAGAAGGTCGAGCAGACGAACGATCGCGACGAGAAGGTCGTCGAGCGCGAGCCGTACCTGGCGAAGACGCGCGGGACCCGCGACTTCCCCTGGCGCGTCCTGGTCCTCGCCGAGCGCGATGCGGACCTGCTCTCGACCGACATCGTCTTCCGCCTGGCCTGCGAGACGGCCATGACGGACACGTCCTGGATCGCGCCGGGCAAGGTGGCGTGGGACTGGTGGAACGACCTCAACCTCGCGGGCGTGCCGTTCAAGGCCGGCGTCAACACCGACACCTACAAGCACTACATCGACTTCGCCGCCGAGCACGGCCTGCAGTACATCATCCTGGACGAAGGCTGGTACACGCTCGGCGACCTGCTCTCGGTCACCCCCGGCCTCGACATGGAGGCGCTGGCCGCCTACGCGAAGCAGAAGCACGTGGGCCTGATCATGTGGGTCGTGTGGAAGACCCTCGACCTGCAGATGCAGCCCGCGCTCGACCAGTTCGCTCGGTGGGGCGTGAAGGGGATCAAGGTCGACTTCATGCAGCGCGAGGACCAGTGGATGGTGAACTTCTACGAGCGCGTGGCGCGCGAGGCCGCGGCGCGCAAGCTGCTCGTAGACTTCCACGGCGCGTACAAGCCGACGGGCCTGTACCGCACCTGGCCGCACGTCATCACGAGCGAGGGCGTGCTGGGGCTGGAGCAGAGCAAGTGGGGCGACCTGGCGTCGCCGGACCACGCCGTGACGTTCCCGTTCATGCGGATGCTGGCCGGCCCGGCGGACTACACGCCCGGCGCGATGATCAACGC
>CAZBIP010000362.1:0-1914 GCA_964491885.1 uncultured Vicinamibacterales bacterium | reverse complement strand
GGCATTGGCCCGGGAGGAGCGTCATGTCGATTCCGGCGTCGATCGAGCGGTACGTGACCTCGCGCGGCGTGCCGTTCACGCCGATCCACCACCACGCCGCGTTCACCGCGCAGGAAGAGGCCGCCGCCGCGCACGTGCGCGGGCGGGATTGGGCCAAGACCGTCGTGTGCCTGGCCGACGGCAAGCCGGTCCTCGCGCTGGTGCCCGCGCATCTCCGGGTGGATGTGGCCGCCCTCAAGGACGTGGCGAAAGCGACCTGGGTCCGGCTCGCCACCGAGCACGAACTGGCCGGCCTGTATCCCGACTGCGACACCGGGGCGATGGCGCCGTTCGGCGAACTCTACGGCCAGGACGTCTACATGGACGACAGCCTGACCGCCGATCCTGAGATTGTCTTCCACGCGGGGACGCACGCGGACGCGATGCGGATGCGCCTGGACGACTTCATGACACTCGTGCGCCCCGTGGTCGGCAGCTTCGGCGAGCCCGTCCACGGTGGGCGCTGAGATCAACGGCCCGCCAGCCGTGCCGGCGCCGGCGATCGGCCCCGCTCAGGCGGGCGACACCTGGCCGGGCAAGGAGTGCTCGCAGATGAACCCGAACCGCCGTCGTTTCCTGACGACATCGTCCATGGCCCTGGCTGCCGCGGCCGTCGGCCGATCCACCCTGAACGCTGGTACCTGGGAGGCGGCTGCCGGCGAAGGACAGGCCGCGCCGCCCGCGGCGCCGGCGACCGCCTTCGCGGCGATCCGCGGCACGATCGGCACGTTCACGGGCCAGGGCGGCACGATCGCGTTCCACGTTGGCAAGGAACAGGTGGTGGTCGTGGACGCGCAGATGGCGCCTACCGCGCAGATCGCCCTGGACGGCATCCGGGAGCGCGCGGGCGGCCGGATGATCGACGTCCTGGTCAACACGCATCACCACTTCGACCACACCGCCGGCAACGCCGTCTTCAGGCCCGCGGTGAAGAAGATCCTGGCGCACGCGAACGTCCCGGCGTTGCAGCGCGCGGCGGCGAAACAGCAGGCGGAGGCGCGCCCGGATGCGCCGGCGGCGGACGTCGTCGTGGCCGACGCGACGTTCGTCAACACGTGGCGCGAGGACGTGGGCGGAGAGACGATGGCGCTGAAGCACTACGGGCCCGCCCACACGAGCGGCGACGCCGTCGTGACCTTCGAGAAGGCCGGCGTGGTGCACACGGGCGACCTGGTGTTCAACCGCGCCCACCCGTACATCGACCGGCCCGCAGGCGCGTCCGTCGCGAACTGGATCGTGTCGCTCGAGCGGATCGCGGCCGATCACGGCAGGAACACCGTGTACGTGTTCGGTCACGGATCGCAGCGGTTCGGCGTGACCGGCGCGCGGGCCGACCTGTTGTACATGCGCGACTATCTATCTGCGCTGATGGACTTCGTGCGCGCCGAGATGAAGGCCGGGAAGACGAAGGACGAGATCGCGAAGACGGTCACGCCGCTGGCGGCCTTCGCCGATCACGGCCCGCTCATCCCGCGGGTACTGACGGCCGCGTACGACGAACTCGCGGGCTGAGGCTGCCCGAGGGGCAGTTGCTGGTGCGCCGCGCCGCCGCCGTCAGCAGGGGCGGGGAGGCGCGGCGCACGCGCCCGGACGGTCCGCGCTGAGCCTGTCCACGGGCCGGCTTCGGCGCGGCAAGGCCGAGCCATGAGCCCCGAATCCCGACCCCCGACTCCCGAATCCCGGCCTAGAACATCCTGTCGAACCAGACGTCCTCGAAAATCTGGAACTTCCTGGCTGAGGTTACGCCGCCTCGTGACACCTCGACCGTGTACTCGCCGGCCGCGGCCGGCGCCATGCCACCGAAGGTCGGGTAGGCCGGCTGCGCCTGCGTCGCGCCGAACCCGCCGCCCATGCCGCCGCGGCCCGTCGGCTTCG
>CAZBIP010000361.1:0-3569 GCA_964491885.1 uncultured Vicinamibacterales bacterium | reverse complement strand
CGGCGCGGCGCCCTGGACGCCCGCCGCGGACTGACGCGCCTGCCGCCCATCGCCCTGCCCCGGGGGCCTACCGATAGACGTCTCGGCGGTGGCCGATCTTGACGATTACGACCTCCATCCGTCGGTCTTCGACCGAGAACAGGACCCGGTAATCACCTTGGCGGAGACGGTACTTCTCCTGGCCGGACAGCTTCTCGGCGCCCGCCGGGCGGGGTGCCGAGGCGAGGCCTTCGATCTTTGCGACAATCCGTTTCCGGTCCTTTGACCGGACCGCCTCCAACTCCCTCGCAGCCGACGCCTTGACGAGGAGCCTATAGCTTCCCACGCCGCTTCAGGTCCTTGAGGAGGTCCTCGAACGCAACGGTCGGCTCATCGGCGCGTTCCTCGAAGGCCTCGAGGTCCCCGGCATCCTCGGCGAGACTTCGGCGCACGGCCGTATTCACGAGATCCGACAGGGAGAGGTCTGCCTGAGCGGCTTTCAGCCGGAGGGCCCGGTGCAGGGCCGGATCGAAGTAGACGGTAGCGCGCCTGACATCACTCATGACGCCATTGTAGCGTCTTGACGTCTAAGCGTCAAAACGTCCAACAGGGGCAGATCTCGAATCCCGAGTCCCCGCCTTCGCCAGACGGCCTGCCGGCTTGGCCCGAGCGAGCGTGCGTGCCCGCGAGGCGAGGGGCCAGCGTCGGTGCGGCAAGCTCCGTCTTCGCCAAGCGGCCTGCCGGCTTGGCCCAAGCGAGCGTGCGTGCCCGCGAGCCGAAAGGCCGGCTTTGGCGAGGCAGGCAGACTGGGGATCACGCTCCGCCACATGAAGAAGGTCGCCTCGCGCGGGTACTTCCCGGTTGGCAGCGGCAGAGCGCCCTGGCGCGAACGCAGATCAGCGCGACGCCCAATCGCTTTCGAGCAAAGCGGTTACGGCCCCAGCCCCGCCCGTTGGTCGTCCAGGGACGCGTCATTCGGCCGAGGGTATGGACCTTGCTAACAATGACTCCCCTTGAGTGGTTCTGGAGGTTGCGCGTATGAGATTCAGACTCACGCTCGCCCTGGTGTTCACACTCGCGCTATTCGGAGGAGTGGCCGCGCAGGCCAACCCGATGACTTGGACTCTCGAAAACGTCACGTTTGGCTCGTGTTGGAGTTGGGGAGGGAGCGCTCCCGACCCTGGCTTCCCGTGCGATTCTGGCGGGACGGCCAGCGGTTCCTTCGTGTTCGATGCGACGGCTCAGACCTTTTCTGCATGGAACATCTCCGTCGATGGCGGCGACGAAGGTGTCTTCCCGCAGTACACGTGGTCGGACGTGTCGCTTGGCCATTCGGTCCAGTTGATCGACGACGCTTCTTACGGCCCCAACGTCATTCTGAGCTTCAGTGGGGACGTCTCGCCCGAGTGGGGGTTTGTGCGTCAGATTCGGCTGCTCACGGCGGACGTTCTGCCCGACGCCTACAGCACGACTGTTCCGCTCGTGTTTGATCAGAGTTATGCCGTGGAGTGCTACAACTGCATCCCGTATCGCTTCCTTGTGACCGGCCAGTTGACCTCCTCCGCCCCGAGTTCGGTACCCGAACCGACATCACTCCTGCTGGTCTGCGCGGGGCTGGCGGCGCTGGGCGCGTGGCCCGGTCGAAGGCGATGAACGGATAGAGGGCGCAGCCGGGGTTTGCGAGGGCCACCGAGGCGGTGGCCCCCTTCGTGTTCCTGCCCGCTGCTCGGCGCGTCGTGAAGGTCCGCGGAGTCAGATCTCGAATTCCGGCACTTTGTCGGGTTTTCGGGCCACTCTGGCTTTCCCACCGACCCACGCCCGCCCGGACGGGTGCCTGCAGGCCCGCCCCCCGCACGCCGATACCTCCTGGGAGGGCCCTTCCGCCCTGAATCCTGAGCTGCGTCATGACCGACACCTCCCGCATTCTCTGCATCGGCGCCGGCTACGTTGGCGGCCCGACGATGGCGATGATTGCCGCCAAGTGCCCGCACCTGCAGGTCCACGTCGTCGACATCAGCGAAGCACGGATTGCGGCGTGGAACAGCGACGACCTGCCCATCTACGAGCCCGGCCTCGACGAGGTGGTGCGGGCGGCACGCGGCCGGAACCTGTTCTTCTCGACCGACATCTCCGGCGGCATCCGCGACGCCGACGTCATCTTCGTGTCGGTGAACACGCCGACGAAGTCGTTCGGCCAGGGGGCCGGCTACGCGGCGGACCTGCAGTACTGGGAGAAAACGGCGCGGCAGATCCTGGCGCACTCGACGCGCGACAAGATCGTGGTCGAGAAGTCGACGCTGCCCGTGCGGACCGCGCAGGCGATGGAGCGGATTCTCGGCGGCAACCGCGCCGGCGTCCGCTTCGACGTCGTGTCGAACCCGGAGTTCCTCGCGGAAGGAACGGCCGTCAGGGACCTGGAACAGCCGGATCGCGTGCTCATCGGCGGGCACGACACGCCGGAGGGGCGGCGCGCACGCGGCATCATCGCGGACATCTACGCGACGTGGGTGCCGCGCGAGCGGATCATCGAGTCGAACCTGTGGAGCGCCGAGCTGTCGAAGTTGACCGCCAACGCCTTCCTCGCGCAACGCATCTCGTCGATCAACAGCATCTCCGCCCTCTGCGAGGTCACGGGCGCCGACGTCGACGAGGTGGCGTACGCCATCGGCACCGACAGCCGCGTCGGGCCCCGCTTCCTGAAGGCGAGCGTCGGGTTCGGCGGGTCCTGTTTCAAGAAGGACATCCTGAATCTCGTCTACATCTGCCGCAGTCACGGCCTGAACGAGGTGGCCGACTACTGGGAGTCGGTCGTGACCATCAACGACTGGCAGCAGTCGCGTTTCGTGCGCACCATGCTGGCGAGCATGTTCAACACCGTCGCCGGCAAGCGCATCGCCCTGTTTGGATTCGCCTTCAAGGCCGACACCGGCGACACCCGCGAGTCGGCCGCGATCGGCGTGGCCCGCCAGTTGCTGGACGAGCACGCGAGCGTCGTCATCACGGATCCCAAGGCGCTGGGTCGCGTGCGGGAAGACATCCTGGCGACGGAAGGCGAGGTCGAGTGCGAGATCGACCCCTATGCGGCCGCCCGCGGGGCGCATGCGATCGCCGTCATGACCGAGTGGCAACTCTACCGGGACCTCGACTACAAGCGGATCTTCGATACGATGGAGAAGCCCGCCTTCATCTTCGACGGCCGCAACATCCTGGACCACAAGCGGTTGCACGCGCTCGGGTTCAACGTTTTCGCCGTCGGCAAGGCGCCCCTCCGCCACGTCTGACGCGGGGGGCTGGGGATCGGGGGCTGGGGATCGGGGGCTGGGGATCGGGGGCTGGGGGCTAGGCGCTAGGCGCCAGTTCTCGGGACTCGATAGCTCGACAGCTCGACAGCGTGACTGATTCTGAATTCTGAATTCTGGATTCTGGATTCTGACTTCTGACTTCTGACTTCTTCCGCCCACCGCTCCCACCCGCCCGATGTCCGCTGACGGTAGAATGTCCCTGCCCCTGCGTCCCGCGGCACCGAAGGAGTCATTTCCATGGCGATCGTTCTCGACGGCCGCAGCCTGACGGCCGACACCCTCGTGCGC
>CAZBIP010000360.1:0-3572 GCA_964491885.1 uncultured Vicinamibacterales bacterium | reverse complement strand
GGCGGCCGGCCAGATCGACCCGAAGTGCTCGGCGGCGTCGGCCGCTTCGTCCGGGCTCGTGGTCGCGAACTCCCGCGGCTCCGAATAGAGATTGAGGTCGCCCGCGGTGTTCACGAACGCGGAGAACGGAGAGGCGTCCGGCATCCCGTGCTCTTCCTGCAGGATCCGGACCGCCTCACGGCACCTGTCCGACACCGACCGCGCGGAAGGCGGGACCGCCTGGTACTGGCGCAGGAGCGCCTGCGGATCGAAGATCCCGGTGGGCCGGATCGTGACTCGCGGGATTCGCAGGTGATGCGCGACGACGCGCCCGATGACCGCGAGCGCGTCGTGGAGCACGAGGCGCGGCCGGAGCAGCTCGACCTCGCGGACGATGTCGTCTCCGTAGAGGCCGGCGAAGGTCACGCACTGCCCGGTCACCGGATGCGTGGTGGCGGGATCCACCTCGGCGAACGGCTGGCGCGCGAACAGGTTCACGAAGCGGGCGCCGGCGCGCTCAACGTCGGCGCGCGCGCACTCGTCCGTGAAGAAGTGAACGGGAACACCGGCCTCCGACAGCGACGCGACGACCGGCATGGTCCGGTGAAGATGCCCCGTCACGGGCATGCAGAACGCGACGATTCCCGGCGCTGGGCTTGTCATTGCGGGTCCCTTTCCGACAGGGCTTCCGACGCGAGGCGCCGCAGGCTCTCCGCGGGCCCGAACCGGTCGAGGTGCGAGGTGCGCAACCGGTATGCGGCGCTGAGGACGGTGCTCACGATCCGCCAGAAGCGCAGGTGCGCGAACGCCGCTCTTCCGCGGCCGGCGCCGGCGTAGGCGTCTTCGAACGCCCGCCACGCTGCGTCATCCAGCGCCCAGCGGTACCGCGTGCGCGCCAGGTCGAATCCGGAGGCGTCGATGCGCACCAGTTCGTTGTCGATGGCGCGCAGGCGGCCTTCGCGATCGACCACCATGTTCTCGCCGCAGAAGTCGAGGTGCACGACGCCGGCTTCCGCCCGTCCCGGATCCAAAGCCCCCAGGGCGTTGCGCAGGACAACGGCTGCGTCGGCGTCGAGGACCTCCGCAGCGCATACCTCGTCGAGCCGGACTTCAGCGCGGGATCTCCAGCCCGACGTGCTGACGAAACAGGGCAGGTCCCGTCCGTCGGCGCGCGGAATGGCATGCAGGCTCGCGAGCAGCCGCGCGGCCTCCCGCACGAGCGACGCGTCGGGCGGTGCGGCCGCGAGGGAGCGGCCCTCGATCCATTCCTCGATCAGCACCGCGCCGGACCTGGCCAGGACGGCCGCGAACGCGGCCGGCACTCCGGCACGAATCGCCTGATGATGCGCCGCCTCGTCCTCGCTCTCCAGCCGCCGCGCCTTGACCGTTCGCCCGTCGTCGAGGCTGACGCGATACAGCGTCCGCGGCCCCTGCGGGGCCGTGGCGGCCGACAGGACGTCAGCCTCACGCGGACGAAGGCCGGCATGCGTGAGCGCGTCGAGGACGTCGGCGGGCAGTGTCACGGACATCGGCACATCCCTGTCGGGCCGCGCCTTGCCGGCGCGTGGACTGGGTATCTTGCCGCGCCTTCGGTGGCTGTGGCAAGCGAAGGCACTCGGTCCCTCGGCGGGCCGGATCGCCGGGAGCCGCGCGAAGGGACGCCCGCCGCGCGCCCTTTGCGCGGCATAATGTATCGCCCTCGTCCACGCGGTGACGCGGCGGCCGGAAGCAGCCGGCAGGGGAGCACGGTGGTGTCAGTCAACGAGCCCGGCGTCCTGGTATTGCTGGCGGAGCACGAACTGGCCATCAAGCGCCTGTACGAGGCGTTTGCCGACGCCTTCGCGGAACGCCGTGACTTCTGGCAGAGCCTCGCGAGAGAGGAACAGGGGCACGCGGACTTCCTGGGCACGCTGCCATCCCGGCCCGGGGCGGAGGTACTGCTCCAGTTCGGCGGATCGCTCAAGCCCCAGGCGGTGAAGTCGTCGATCGCGTACGTGGAGGGCCAGATCGCGCGGGCCCGGGCCGGCGCGCTGACGCCTGTGCGGGCGCTCGCCATCGCGAAGGACCTGGAGCACGCCCTCATCGAGGACACGTTCTCGCGCGTGCCGCCCTCCGCGCCTGCCGACGTCAGGCTCGTCCTGACCCGGCTGGCCGAAGACACCAGGAGGCATCGGGACTCGCTTGCCGGGGCCCTGGAGGCCGAGCGGCAAGGGCGCGCCTGATCTTCGTTTCAGTAGGTGTACCGGACGCCGAACGTCACGTTGGAGTTGCGTGCGTAGCGGCCGAGGAAGTCGTCCGGCGTGCCCCGGATGAGCGTGGCGCGGGCGGTGAACCGCAGGTGCCGGCCCGACGCCTGCGAGTACTCGAAGCGGAGCCAGGCGCCGTCCCCTGTCTGGCGGAGCGCGCCCTCGAAGGCCGCGCTGCGGTTCGTGTCGATGGTGTACGACATGCGCCCGAGGAACGCCTTCGCCAGGCCCCGGTCCGGCGCGAACGACCTGAGGGCCCGCGCGGCGGTCACGGCTTCGCCGGAGTAGCCTCCGACGAACACCCACTCGCCCTGCTGCCGCTCCACCTGGATGACGTAGAGCCAGTACTCGTCCGCCCGCGCGTCGCCCGAGCCGAAGAACGCGGCCTCCCCCTTGACGGTGAACGCGGCGAGCGGGACGGCGACGTCGCCGCCGGCCATCCACATCGAGGGATAGCTGCGGGTCACGGGCGCGCGGACGGGGCCGACGGTGTTCGCGCCGGACGGCAGGCCGGCTGCCGGCAGCGCCGTCACGTCGATGGCCGCTGGCACGTCGGCGTCGACGAGCGGCAGGTGGTTGTTGCCCCGGAACGCCGACAGCGAGAACTCGAAGCCCTCGCCCACGTGGTTCCAGCGCGCGCCCAGTTGCGCCCGGGCGGGGTGCGCCGCGCCGCCCTCGATCAGCGTCACGGCGCGCAGGTCCGAGGCAAGACCCGACCATCGCTGGTCGAAGAGCGGCATCCGGCTGGGCGTGAACCGCGCCGCGACGATCTCCAGGGTGTCGGACTGGAGCCCGGCCGTGAGGCGCGCGGCCGTGACGCCGAAGAACTCGCTGTCGACGACGGCAAGGTAGTCGCGGGGCGCGAACCTGTCGGTCGGGTTGAGGATGTCGGTCTTGCCCCATCGCACGAACTGCTTGCCCAGGTTGAGCGACAGGGGGCCTCGCGTGACGAGCGCGTCGAGCCGGCGGATCGCGATGCCGGGCCGCTTCGTCGAACGGTCCGACCAGCCGACGCCATCCCACGACGTCTGCCCGTGCGTGTCGGCCCTGAGATCGGCGGCCGCCGAGAGCCGCAGCCACGACGCGGGCCTGGCCGTCGCCTCGTGCCGCAGCAGCACCTCGCCGACGAGTCTCGTGCTGTCCGTCGCAGCCGTCTGCGGATACCCGACGCCTTTGACTTCCAGGAACCCCTGCTGCGACACACTCTGCCCCGACGCCGCCGCCGGCAGCATCGCGGCAGCCAAGACAATCCATGCGGCTCGACAGCGGTACACCGTGAGGCTCTTCCTTCTGGATTCTGAATTCTGAATTCTGACTCCTGACTCCTGACTTCTTCTCACTGCCTTC
>CAZBIP010000359.1:0-3572 GCA_964491885.1 uncultured Vicinamibacterales bacterium | reverse complement strand
GGGGCTGGGGGCTGGGGGCTAGGGTTTGGTCAGACAAGGAAAGAGCCGCGCCGCCCGATTGCCGAAAGCGAAGGGCAGAGGCCCGGGCGCGCCACGACTGGGCGGGGGAGGCCCGTGGGTTGGATCACGTCTACGCTCACACGTTCCGCGAGGGAATCGCCTGACACGTGGAAGCACCAGGGCGGTCTCCGCTCCCCCGCCGTTGGCGCGCAGACGTCACAGCCGTTGTCGGACTTCACGGCGACGGATCGCGGACCGCGCCCGCGGCGTCGGCGCCGAACCCCGTGATGAGCTGGGCGTCGCGCAGCCTCGGTCCGCGCACGAGCGCGAGCGTCGTGCCGTCGCGGGAGACGGCGAAGTCGAACAGGAGCTGATCCTCGAACGACGTCACGCGGACTGCGGGGCGGCCGTCCAGCGGGCGCAGCCAGAGATTGGCGCGATCGCCCGGCATGGTGTTCAGGTACACGCCGTCGTCGGTGAGCACGAGGCGGCTGTTGATGGTGGGAGCTTCGGCGGGCAGATCCGCCAGCAGTGGCCCGCCGTCGATCGACGAAACGCCGATTCTGAACCGCCCGTCGGCGGCGCGGTAGTAGAACGCCACCCGGCGGCCGGACGGATCAATCGACGGGACGACCGACGGAGCGGTCGAAATCTGCCGCCGGCCCCCGCCATCCTGCCCCACGCGGAACAGGTGCGGCACGCCTTCGAGCAGCGCGTTGAAGACGACGTATCTTCCATCGCGCGAAACGGAGATGACGTCCGCGCGGACGTCACGGGCGAGGATGCGCGGGGCCGAACCGTCCCCAGGCAAGGCCCGGATGTCGACACCCGACCGGCTGCTCGCGACGTGGTAGACAGTCCCGTCGTCGGCGACTACCGGGAACGCCAGCGTTTCTGACGAGGTGCCTGTGGTGAGCGGGCTCCGGTTGGCGCCATCGGCGCCGGCGCGCCACAAGCTCGATGCCCCGCCCACCTCAGAGGAGTAGACGATGCTCCCGTCGGCGGCAAAGGCCACGCCCTGCAGGCCGTCCCGCGTCGACCGGCTCACCCGGACCGGCCGGCCGCCCTGGCGCGGCAGCGTCAGGACGCTCGCCGACACGATGCCGGACACCGAGACGAGCGTTCGCCCGTCGCGGGTCAGCGACACGATGCGGTGGTCGTTCAGGTCGCTCGTGACCCGGCGGGACTCGCCATCAGGATAGGAGACGGACCAGATCTGCGAGGCCAGTTGGTCGGGCGCCCGTGCGATCACCAGCAGCGACGTCCCATCCGGCATCCACACGGCTTGCGCCGCCTCGAGCCACCCGGGATCCGCCAGCGTCGACACCGCGCCGGTCTCGACAGACACCTGAATCAACGTCGCGCCGACATCCGACCCGGCAGACCCTCGCCGTCCGAGCGACGTCACGATGGTCTTCCCATCGGGCGACCACGCCGGACCACCGAAGAAGATCCCGGCGACGTACTCCGGCAGCTTGACGCTCATGAGCGCCGTCGGGTTGCCGCCATCGGCACCGGCGACCATCAGCGAACTCTGGTCGAGGGTCGGATGACGCAGGCGCAGGTACGCCATGCGGCGCCGGTCCGGCGAGTAGGTCGGCGCCGAATCGATGCCGCCGACCAGGCGCTTCGGCGAGCCGCCAAGCATCGAGATGGAATGGAGCGCTCCCTCGGGATCGTCGTCGGACTTGAGGCCGTACACGATGTCGTTCCCGTCGGGCGTAAAGGCGTGGCTCCAATAGGCGACGGGCTGTTCGGGAATCAGCCGCAGCGTCTGCCCTCCGGCCACCTGCTGGATCCACAGGCTCTGGCGGCCCTGTTCGGACTCGACATAGGCGATGTGGCGTCCGTCGGGGGACACCGTGGCGCTGATCACGTTTCCAGACGCGGTCAGGGGCGTGACCGTGAGTGCAGGGCCCGCTGCGGCTCCCGGAACGGAGCGCCCGACCATCGAGGCCGCGCCGAACCCCGCCGCGAAGCCGAGGCCGGCCAGCGCGGCGGCCGGCAGCAGGCGCCGCACGCTCCACCGGCCAGCCCGAAGGTCAGGCGACGCGACCGGTGCTGCGTCGATCTGCCCGCTCAGCAACAGCCGGGCTTCCCCGATGTCGCGGAGGCGCCGCTTCGGGTCGCGCTCGAGGCATCGGCGCAGAAGCGAGGCGACTGGGGGCGGTGTCGCGCGCGGAAGCCCTTTGAGGTCGGTTTCGTGCGTCAGTACTGCCGCCAGCGTTTCGGCGGCGCTGTCGCCGGTGAACAGGCGACGGCCGGTGAGCATCTCGTGCAGCACGACCCCGAAGGCCCAGATGTCCGCGCGCTTGTCAACGCTCTTGCCTTTCGCCTGCTCCGGCGACATGTAGGCAGCGGTGCCGATGATCATGCCCGCCGCGGTCATGGCCGGCGAGGCCATCGTGGATGAATTCGCCTGCTCGAGCGACGCGGCGCCCGCTCGATCCGCCGCCCGGGCGAGGCCGAAGTCCAGCACTTTGACCGTGCCGTCTTCGCGCACCTTGATGTTCGCGGGCTTGAAGTCGCGATGGACGATGCCCTGCTCGTGCGCGGCCTCGAGCGCGTCGGCCATCAGCCCGGCGATGGGCAGCGCCTCGTCGAGCGGGATGGCCCCGCGCGCGATCCGCTGAGACAGGTCCTCGCCCTCGACCAGTTCCATGACGAGGGCATGCATGTGCCGGGCCGGATCCTCGGGCGACGCGGGCTCCTCCAGGATGCCGAAGATCTGAGCGATGTTCGGGTGGTTGAGCGACGCCAGCGTCTGGGCCTCGCGCGTGAACCGCGCCACGCGCTCCGCGTCGTGCGCGAACCCCTCCGGCAGGATCTTGACGGCCACGTCGCGGTTGAGCTTCGCATCGCGCGCGCGATACACCTCGCCCATTCCGCCTTCGCCCAGCTTGGCGAGGACCTGGTACGGGCCGAGGGCATCTCCGGGTTTCATCACGTCCTCACCTGGGCTACGGCCCGACTTCGCGCTGACCGAATGCGACGCCGGGAGTCAGGCTCATCCGGCTGCCACCTACTGTCCCTTTCTCCGCTTCGCCGCTTCGGGGGCGTCCCATCAGTGGCAGCTCCCCGACCCGCTGTCCCTGAACGACGTGCCGGGGACCGGGATGAACTCCCACGTGTAGGCCAGGGGCTGCAGCGTGAGCTTCAGTACGCCGAAGGCAGAGGCCCGTACCTCGCTGTTCGCGGCAGGCGAGTTGAACCCGTAGAGATCCGAGCCTCCCGTCCCGACGACGAATTGGCGGATGCCGAGCTTCCCATCGACGCGGCCGTCCGGGTCCTGCGGCGCGAAGCGCTCGTACTGGTGGTGATGGCCGTTGATGACGACGTCGACCCCTTGCTCGTGAAGGGTCCGCCAGAGGGGACGCACCTCGGGATTTGGCCCGTACTGCGACGATGAGAAGAGAGGATGGTGGAAGTAGGCCGCCGTGCACGCCGTGGCGTTCGCCGCCAGATCCTCCTTGAGCCAGGCCTGCTGGATTGAGCCCGGTTCCATCGGGAGGTTGCTGTTCAGCACGACCACGTGCCAGGACGAAATGTCGTAGCTGTAGAAGCCGAGTCCC
>CAZBIP010000358.1:0-3573 GCA_964491885.1 uncultured Vicinamibacterales bacterium | reverse complement strand
GTCGCCCACCTCTCGCGCGCGGCGGAGCTCGGCCTGATGGCGCTGTCGGTGCTCGTGGGCGTCATCGGCATCCTGGCCGCCTACCGCGTCTTCGTGCGGGCGCCGGAAATCGCCGAGACCCTCGCCAGCCGGTGGTCCGGCGCGCACCGGGTGCTGACGAACAAGTACTACGTGGACGAGCTCTACGGCGCCACCGTCATCGCCGGCACCATGGGCGCGGCGAAGGGGCTGTGGACGTTCGACCGCCACGTCGTGGACGGCGCGGTGAACGGCTCTGGCTGGCTGACGGTCGCCTCGGCGTGGGTCTCCCACCTCCTCGACAAGTACCTCGTGGACGGCCTCGTGAATCTCGTGGGCGCCGTGCTCGAGGCGGGGAGCTTCGTCTTCCGCCGGGTCCAGACCGGCCTCGTGCAGAACTACGCGCTGGTGATGCTGTTCGGCGTGTTCGCGTTCGTGAGCGTCTACCTGTTCGTGCGGTAGCCGGAAACGGATTCCAGGTGCCCTTAACCTCAGGACTGCAGCAGTGAGCAACGCCGCCAACTTCCCGATCCTGTCAACCATCCTCTTCACGCCGCTCGCGGGGGCCGTCCTGCTGCTCTTCGTGAACAAGCGTCAGGAGAACCTGATCCGGTGGATCGCGAACGTCGTCGCGTTCCTCGGGTTCCTGGTGTCGGTGCCGCTGTGGTTCTGGTACGACCCCGCGGGGGCCCAGTACCAGTTCATCGAGCGGGTCCCGTGGATCCCGTCGATCGGCGCCGACTACTTCCTGGGCGTGGACGGCTTCAGCGTGCTGCTGATCCTGCTGACGACGCTGATGGGGACGATCGCGGTGCTGTCGTCCTGGACGGCCATCAAGGACCGCGTCAAGGAGTACTACGTCTTCATGCTGCTGCTCCAGGGCGGCATGATCGGCGCCTTCGTCGCCCTCGACTTCCTCCTGTTCTTCCTGTTCTGGGAGGTCATGCTGGTGCCGATGTACTTCCTCATCGGCATCTGGGGCAGCGACCGGCGCCTCTACTCGGCGATCAAGTTCTTCCTCTACACCCTGGTCGGCAGCGTCGTGATGCTCCTCGGCATCCTCGCGCTCTACTTCCACTTCCACGACGTCACGGGGACCTACAGCTTCGACATCACGAAGTTCCAGGCGATGGGCGTCCCGTTCGATCTCCAGTGGTGGGTGTTCCTGGCGTTCTTCCTCGGCTTCTCGATCAAGGTCCCGATGTTCCCGTTCCACACCTGGCTGCCCGACGCGCATACGGACGCGCCGACGGCCGGGTCCGTCATCCTGGCGGCCGTCCTCCTGAAGATGGGGACGTACGGGTTCATCCGGTTCAGCCTCCCGATCCTGCCCGACGCCACCCGGGCGAGCGTCTGGTGGGTCGCGGGGCTCGCGATCATCGGCATCGTCTACGGCGCCCTGGTCGCGCTGGCCCAGAAGGACTGGAAGCGCCTCGTCGCCTACTCCAGCGTGAGCCACATGGGCATGGTGATGCTGGGCCTGTTCGCCCTGAACCCGGTCGGCGTCACCGGCAGCATCATCCAGCAGCTGAACCACGGCATTTCCACGGGCGCGCTCTTCCTCATCGTCGGCGTCGTCTACGAGCGCCGGCACACCCGCGAGATCGCCGAGTACGGCGGGTTGTCGAAGGTGATGCCCGTCTTCGCCGCGATCTTCATGGTCATGATGCTCTCGTCGCTCGGCCTGCCGACGCTCAACGGGTTCATCGGCGAGATCCTGATCCTGCAGGGGGCCTACACCGCCAACTTCTGGTGGGCGGTCGTGGCGGCCAGCGGCCTCGTCCTGGGCGCGGCGTACCTGCTCTGGCTCTACCAGCGGACGATGTTCGGCAAGCTCGAGAACCCGAAGAACGAGCACCTGGCGGACCTGAACCTGCGCGAGGTCGCCACCTTCGTGCCGCTGCTCATCCTCGCCGTCTGGATCGGCGTCTACCCGTCGCCGTTCATCGACCGCGTGGCGCCTACCGTGAACGCGGTGGTGGCGCGGGTGAACCCGGCCTACGCGGCGCCGGCGGCGGCCGCCGCACCGAAGGCGTCCGACTGCGACGAGAACGCGCCGCTGACGCCGTTCACCGTCGCGCCGTGCGGCGACGCGGCGGCCGGAACGCCCCCGGCGGCCGCTCCTGACGCGCACCCCGGCCCGCAGGCGAACCCGGCAGGAGGGCGGCACTGATGCCCGCGTGGTTCTCGCTGAACGACCTGTACTACCTGGCGCCGGAGCTGGTGCTGGCAGGCGGGGTGATCGTCCTGCTCGCCGCCGCCGCCCTGACGCCGAGGGCCAGGCGGGGCTGGCTGTCGTGGCTGGCGCTCGCCGCGCTCGCCGCCTCGGCCGCCGCGATGCTGGCCGTCGAGCCGCCCGCCCCCGTCAACGTGGCGAGGGGGCTGATCTCCGTCGACGCGTTCGCCACCTTCTTCAAGGGCATCTTCCTGCTGGCCGCCGCGTTCACCGTGCTCCTCTCCAAGCGCTACCTGGAAACGGAGGGCGCGAGCCACGGCGAGTACATGTTCCTGGTGCTGTGCGCGACGCTCGGCATGATGTTCATGGCCTCGGGCACGGATCTCATCGTGATCTTCGTCGGCCTCGAGACGATGGCGATCGCGTTCTACGTCCTCGCGGGCCTGCTCAAGCCGGACCGGCGGTCGAACGAGGCCGCCGTGAAGTACTTCCTGCTCGGCACCTTCTCCCTCGGCATCCTGCTCTACGGGATCTCGATCCTCTACGGCATGTCGGGGACGACGAACCTCCGGGCGCTCGCCATCGCCGTCGCGGACCAGGGGCGGGACCCCTGGCTCATCCTCGCGCTGATCCTCGTCGTGGCGGGCATCGGCTTCAAGATCGCCGCCGTCCCCTTCCACATGTGGGCGCCCGACGTCTACGAGGGCGCGCCCACGCCGATCACCGCGTTCCTGTCCGTCGGATCGAAGGCCGCCTCCTTTGCGATGCTCCTCCGCATCTTCCTGGAGGGGCTGCCCTCCCTGTCCGGGGACTGGCGGGTCCTCTTCTACGTCCTGGCGGTCGTGACGATGACCGTCGGCAACGTCGCGGCGCTGACGCAGAGCAACACGAAGCGCATGCTGGCCTACTCGTCGGTCGCCCACGCCGGCTACCTGCTGATCGGCGTCGTCGCCGGCACGACCCGCGGCGTCGCCGCGATGCTCATCTACTTCGTGATGTACGCGTTCATGCAGATGGGCGCCTTCGCGGTGGTGATCCTCCTGCGGCGCGCCGACGTCATCGGCGACGAACTGAAGGACCTCGGCGGGCTGCTCGCGCGGCAGCCCTTCGCCGCCGTCGCCATGCTGATCTTCATGCTGTCGCTCGGCGGCATCCCGCCCACCGCGGGCTTCATGGGCAAGTTCTGGCTGTTCAGCGCCGCCATCGACGCGAACTACGTCTGGCTGGCCGTCATCGGCGTGCTGAACAGCGCCGTGTCGCTTTACTACTACCTGCGCGTCGTCGTCTTCATGTTCATGAAGAGCGAGGCGGCCGGGTCGCGGCCGGTGCTCTCGCCGGCACTCGCGACGGCGCTCGTGGTGGCGCTCGCCGGCACGCTG
>CAZBIP010000357.1:0-3586 GCA_964491885.1 uncultured Vicinamibacterales bacterium | reverse complement strand
TGGCCGTCGAGCCCGACGTGCTCCTGCTCGACGAGCCTGCCGCGAACCTCGACCCGGCGCACGTGGCGCTCGTCGAATCGCTCATCAGGGACGCGCAGTCGCGCGGCACGACGATCGTGCTGGTGACGCACAACACGCACGAGGCGCGGCGGCTGGCCCACGAGACGCTCCTGTTGATGGACGGGAAGGTGATCGAGGCCGGCCCGACGGCCGACTTGTTCGAGTCGCCCGCCGAGGCCCGCACGCGCGCCTTCCTGGCGGGAGAACTCGTGTACTGACGGGGTCAGACGCCAGATCATCTGGATCGGAGTTCCTCGAACCAGTTCTGGACGAGGTGTAACCGCCGCGGCGCGAGTTCCTCGTCGCCGACCTGAACGACAAGCAGTCGTTCGCCATCGCGCGACACGTCGTACGCACGGCCGGCGTCGAACGGGCCGAGGTCGAGATACGGGCCCCTGGCGATCAGGCGCGCCGTGCCGACGCTGAGGGTGGGCCGGAGCTCCAGAGAGACGGCGAAGAAGCTGCCGCGCGACTGATAGACGATCTCACGTCCAGAGGCTGACCAGACCGGCCCGTACCCGCCGTCCAAGGAAATCCTGGTTCGTTGCCCTCCGTCCGGGTACGCCTGGATCCAGACCTCGAAGGAGCCGCTCGCGTCAGTCGCATAAGCCACCCACCGGCCATCGGGCGACACGCGAGGCGCCGACACAACCATCTCGGGATCTTCGAGTCGGCTGAGGGGCCGCTCGACCCAGGAGGCGCCCTCCCTGACCAACACCGCCGCCGCGCGCTCGTTGCCGTGCTGTCGTGAAGCCGTGAAGGTCAGCCGTGCGTCGGGAGTCCACGCGCCGTCGTTGACGACGAATCCCTCGGGTGCGCGGTAGAGGGTTTCACTGGTACCACTGCCGTCGGACGCCTGCCACTCCAGCCTGTCGAGCAGGTTCGAGCCGAACGCAATCCGTCTCCCGTCCGTCGTCCACACCGGCATCCGGCCCGCCGACGCCAGCGGCGTCACCAGTCCTCGCGCCAGGTCGGCAATCGATATCCCTGGGCTCCCTTGGACCTGGTGGACTTCGACGGCAACTCGGCTGTTGTCGGGAGAGAGTTGCAGCGCGCCCCAAGGACCGCGCCTCGCCAGGGCCGCACGGGAGCGCTGCTGCCGGTCGACCCACGTCAGGGTTCGCTCATTCCCGACGGGCAGATAGAGGAGGGCGCCGTTCCGGGAAACGGACAACGCCGGCCAGATCCCGCACAGGCGAGCGGTGAAGCCCGCCGAAACGGGGGGACCGACGACCATCGTGCCGGCGTCGAAAGACGCGACGAGGAGTGAACCCGAAAACACGCCATCGGCATACAGGAGATGCCCGCCGCTGAGGTAGCGGGCCATGCGCGCGCGCTTCACCAGGACCCGTCGCTCTCCCGACCGGAGGTCCAGCAGGCAAATGTCCTTGTAGTGGCTGCCCTTTGCGACACCGACGGCGGTGAAGATCAACTTGTGGCCGCCCGGCAGCAGGACGGGCTGCAAGGCAGCGGTCTCTCCGGCCGCGACGTTGGCCCGATACAGCGATGCGGCGGCGCCCCCGCCGGCCGGCGTCGCCCAGATCCCACCCCATCCCGCCAGCAGGATCCGGCCATCGTCAGTCGGCTCCAGGCTAAGCACGGGGTGGCCCTCCGGGACCGTGCCCAGCGAGTCGACCCGACCTCCGGCAATCGACAGCCGCTTGACCGCTGCGCCAGGCTCGCAGTACTCGTTCCGACCCGAGGCGCAGAAGTACACCGATTGTCCGTCGGTTGAGAACGCGGGAAGCAGCGCGCCGTCCGTGCCCGAGATCACCGAGACCTCGGCGCCGTCGAAGCGCTTCAGGCAGAGCCGCACCCCTCCGCCCTGCGGGCATGCGTACGCGACCGACGATCCGTCCGGGGAAATCGCGAACGAGGGCCTGCGGGTGTCCGGGTCGAGCCACAGCGGTGCGTCCTGGGGCAAGACGAGGTCCAGGTGCGCGACGGCTCCGTGTTCGCCCGCCCGCTGCGGGCCCCAGCCCGTCAGTCCCAGTTGTGCGGCCGCCACCGCGCCGAGAACGGCGACGCACACTCCGGCTGCGAGCCATCCGCCTCGGCCCGCCCAGACGCGGTATCGCGACGGCGCGGGAAGGTCCGGGGCCGAGGACATCGCGCACTGCGCGATCCATCGCAGCTCGTCCGCCACATCGTGCGCCGAGTCCCAGCGGCCGTCCGGCTGCTTCGCCAGACAGCGCGCGATGAGCCGGGCGAGCGCCGGCGGCGTCAACGGCTGCAGCGCCGCAACCGGGTCCGGCTCCGCGTTCATGATGTTGCCGACCAGGCTCACCTGGCTGTCGCCACGGAACGCCCGCCGGCCGGTCACCATCTCGTAGAGGATCGCGCCGAGGGCCCAGAGGTCCGTCCTCGCGTCGGCCTCCCTCCCCTCCAACTGCTCCGGGGCCATGTACGGCACCGTGCCGAGAATCGTCCCCTCGGCGGTGACGGGGGCAGCCCTGGTTGGCACCGACACGTCGCCCGCGACGGCTGGTTTCTCACCGTGCGCTGCGAGCTTGGCGAGACCGAAATCGAGCAGCTTCGCGGCCGTCACGTCAGTCCGTCCCGTGCCGCCCGCGGTCAGCATCACGTTGCCGGGCTTCAAGTCGCGATGGATGATGCCGTGCTTGTGCGCGGCGTCCAGCGCATCGGCGATCTGCGCGCCGATCTCCAACGCCTGCGGCAGAGAGAGCGCGCCCAGTGCCAGGCGTTCAGCGAGCGTTTGCCCGACGATATGCTCCATCACGAGGTAGTGGACAGGTTCGGGATTCGGGATTCGGGATTCGGGACTCGGGGGTGGCCCGCCTTCGCCAAGCAAACTGCCAGCCGGCTTCGGCGCGGCGTCGGGCCCCGGGAACGACACGGGCCCGACGCCGATATCGAAGAGCGTGCAGATGTGAGGGTGGTTGAGCGCGGCCACGGCGCGGGCCTCGCGCTCGAAGCGCGCGAGGCGGCCGGGATCCGCGCTGAACTCCGCGGGCAGGACCTTGATGGCGACCGTACGATTGAGTCGGAGGTCGCGCGCTTCGTACACTTCACCCATGCCGCCTGCCCCGAGCAGTCCGGTCACCTCGTAGGGGCCGAGGCGGGTGTGCGCTGCGAGGCTCACGCGAGTGCTCCCGTCAATGCCGAGGGGCCTGCGCCCAGCAGAACCACGATCTCGAAGGGCCCAAGCGTCATGCCCGGCATCATGCTGCGCTCCGATGGGCCGTGCCGGGACCTGGACGTCTCCCCGTGTGCGGCAGAGGGAGCGGAGACGGACCTCCGGTTCCCAGGAGGCCGAGGACGTCGCAGGAACCGAGCCGCGTGCCGAGCGTCACGGGCATGATGGCCAAGGATTCGCGGGTAGTATACCCGAGGCGGCGACGCCTGCGGCTCTGTTGCGCGCGACCGGCGCCGCGCGGGCGACGGTGTCAGAGGGCCGAGGCGAGGAATGGCTCGATCTCGGCCAGCGACTCGTACGCCAACAGCTTCGCGCGCGGGTCGGTCATGCCGCTGATCAGGCGCGACACGCGGCCGCGGCGCGACGCGT
>CAZBIP010000356.1:0-3594 GCA_964491885.1 uncultured Vicinamibacterales bacterium | reverse complement strand
GCAGGGCCGTCGGGCAGGGCGGCGTCGAGTGGCGGACGCTCGCCGGTTTCGGGCGAACGACCGGCGGCGTCACGACGTTCCCCGTGCTCGCGCCGGACTCGGTGCCGGGGGGCGCGTCGCCGCGCCTCACCTACGACATGCAGTTCGCGGAGGCGCGGGAGGTGACGATCGAGTTTCACTGTGCGCCGTCGCTCGACTTCCAGCCGGGCGAGGGACTGCGGTTCGCGTGGTCGCTCGGAGACGGCGAGCCGCAAGTAGTCAGACTCGACACGATGCAATCCAATCGCACGTGGGAGCAGGCGGTCGCAGAGAGCGTCCGCAAGGTGTCCGTGAAAGTCCGCGTCACGCCGGGCCACAACGTGCTCAGCTTCTGGCGGGTCACGCCGGGCGTCGTCCTCGAGCGGATTGTCGTGGATACAGGCGGCCTGCGCCCGAGTTACCTCGGCCCGCCCGAGAGCCCTCGATTGCCGGGGCGCTGAGCGCCGCCCCTGGCCGGGTCTGAAGACCCGGCCTCCAGTTCGTGGGATCAGATCCGCAGATCTGCGGATCTGACCCCAATTCCCTGACCCCAACTCCTGGTGGAGCCCGGGGTCTTCAGACCCCGGGTCGGTCTACCCGCCGGCGATCTGGTGGATGACCTTGACGTCGGCGCCGTCGGGCACCTGCCGCTCGTCGTAGGTCTTGCGCGGAACGAGCTCGCCGTCCACGTACACGGCGATCATGCGCCAGATGTAGTTCCGCCGCTTCAGGATGTCCCTCACGGTCATCCCGGGTTCGTACTCGAGCGGCGTGTCGTTCACGCGAAGCATCAGGTTCCCGCATCTGAAAGGGGCTAGGGACTAGGCGCTTGGCGCTAGTCCGACGCGGCTATCGCCGCGTTGCTGACCTGCGGGCCTGAACTCCGGGACTGACTAGCCCCTAGCGCCGAGTCCCTAGCGCCTAGCCCAGGTGCGGCCTCACGACCTCCACCACCTCCGGGAAGTCGATCCGCAGCTTCTTCAGCGTCTCCATCGTCGGCACGCCGTTCGGCGACCAGCCGCGCCGCACGTAGACCGCGTCCACGAGCTTGTTGTAGCGGTCCGTGCGCCACTGCCGGTGCAGTTTCACTTTCTCCGCGGTCGTCTTCCCGGCCGGGTCGATGCCGACGAGGTCCTTGAGCTGCGCGTCGTAGCGCTCGGCGCGCGACTCGTACTCCTCGTTCGTCACCGGGCCCATGGCGCGGTAGGGCGGCATGTCGAACTCGCGCACGCCCTGGCCCATCCGCAGGTTGAAGACGCGCTGGAAGTTGTAGACCCGCTCGGACTGCTCGAGCAGGCTCTTGCGATCGAGCGGCCTGCCCGTGATGCCGGTGTAGAGCGCGAGGTAGTTGTCCACGTGCGCCGGCACCTTGGCCGCCTCGGGCCCGGGGTACTTCTCGTGGTTGTCCGGCGGCTCGATGTCGTTCCACGGCAGCTTGCACAGGCCCTGCAGGCCGAACCACGTGCGGAACACGGGGAAGTAGTGCAGCGCCTCGGCCTTGTCCTCGAAGGTCGGGATCTGGTTGTTCACCATGTCCATGAAGATGAGCCACGCCTCGTCGTGCTGGGGGCCCTTGTTGGCGAGCGCATAACCGCCCTGCTGCGCCAGCGACTCCTTCGACATGTACTGCGAGATCTCGAGGCCCTTGATCTGCATCCCGATGTCGCGGATGAACTGCGCGTCGCCCCACCCGTTCGCGATGAACAGGTTCTGCATGTAGCGCACGCCCTTGCCGACGGTGACGCCGAAGCCCTCGCCGCGCCACATCTGGTGCAGCATCTCGACCTCGGACTCGCCGTTGCCCCACGCCAGGTCGATGCCGCCCGTGCGCTCCGCGTTCAGGATGCCCTTCTCCCAGCACTCCATGACGAACGCGCACGCCGTGCCGTACGAGATCGTGTCGATGCCGTACGTGTCGCAGTAGAAGTTCACCTCGAGCAGCCAGTCCGGGTCGAAGAGTCCGCAGTTCGAGGCCAGGCCGCCGACGTTCTCGTACTCGGGGCCGTCCACGGTGACGATGTGGCCCTTGTACGGGCCCGTGCGGACGACGTGGCCGTCGGCGCCCTTGGAGCAGGCCATGCCGCAGCCGTACCAGCAGCGGTCCGGCACCGCCTGGGTGAAGCGCCTGTCCCACACCTGCGAATCGATCTTGTGCGTGTCGGGGTGCTTGCCGTACTGGAAGTTGTAGACCGGCAGCAGGTCGTAGGCGTCCATCACCTCGACCAGGTGCGCCGTGCCCTGCCGGCGCATGTGGCACTGCTCGTCGTCGTGGTCGTGGATCTCCTGGTTGATGATCCTGCCCACCTTGATGACCGCCGGGAGGTCCGCCGCGTTGTTGTGGTTCGGGCCCATCTTGGGGCTGCGGATGACGAGCGCCTTCAGGCGCTTGTCGCGGAAGACCGTGCCCGTGCCGCCTCGCCCCGCCTGCTTCAGCCGCACCGCGCCGCGCTTGGGGTCGTACCACGAGAAGTTGAGGCAGCCCATGTAGACCGACTCGGCCGCCTTCCCGGCCGACACCACCGAAACGTTGACCAGGTCCTTCGCGTCGGCGGCGTACATGTGCGTGAAGAGCTCGGCGGCGATGTGGCTGTCGGGCGTCTCCTCCGGGGCCTCCTCGACGGTGATCAGGCCCTTCGGACCGTCGATGAAAACGACGACGTCGTTGCGGGCCTTGCCGCGGATTTCCAGCGCGTCGAATCCGCAGAACTTGAGGAACGGGCCGAAGTAGCCGCCCACGTTGCAGTCGATGGGGATGCCTGTCATCGGGGAGAGGCTGACAACGAGCGACTTGCCGGAACCGGCGTACTGCGGGTTTCCGGCGACGGGGCCGGGGCTGATGATCAGTTCGTTGTCGGGGTCGTTCCACTTCGTCTCGGGCGTGACGGCGTGCCAGAGGTAGTACATGCCGAAGCCGCGCCCGCCGGTGAAGATGTCGATCATCTCTTCGGTGATCGGCTTCTCCTTCACGGTCATCGTGTCGAGGTCGAGGAACAAGGTGCGGCGCGTGTACCCCTTGTCGGGCATGCTGGGCGTGAAGGGCACCTCGGCGATGACCTTGTGGGCCGCGCGCAGCCTCGGGACGTCGTCAGTGTAGGAGGTTCGGACCTTGTAGTCGTAGGCAACCGACATGGGTGACTCCTGGGCGGAAACCGGCGCTTCCAGTCTACCAGAAGGCCGAGACGCAGCCGGCGCGGCACAGGCGCCCTCGAGGCCGGCCACCCCGGGGTCTTCGCGATGCCTGCACGGGTGTGAGAGGGCCGTGACCGCCCATCGCCGTCCATTGCCTTGCAGAAAGACGCGGGCGCCCTCAGAATGGCCCCGTGGCGTGCGGCCCGCTCATGGGCAGTGGGCCGCCTGGCGCCAGACCGCAGGTGGACGACCGAGCGGATCGTCTCGATTGGCGAACAGGGCGCCCGGGCGCCCGGATTCGCGGATGCACGGCGCGAACCCTGTGGAGGTGACGATGACCGGTCGGATTGCTCTCGTCGTTGGATTGGCGCTCGCGACCGTTGCGGCTGCTGGTTGCAGCAACGTCAAGAACGTCCCGGACGCCTCCGCCGTTCGGGTGGCGATCGA
>CAZBIP010000355.1:0-3596 GCA_964491885.1 uncultured Vicinamibacterales bacterium | reverse complement strand
CGTGAGCTGGGTTTAGAACGTCGCGAGACAGTTCGGTCCCTATCTGTCGTGGGCGCAGGAGATTTGAGGGGGGCTGACCTTAGTACGAGAGGACCGGGTTGGACGCACCTCTAGTGTACCAGTTGTCCCGCCAGGGGCAGCGCTGGGTAGCTACGTTCGGAAGGGATAAACGCTGAAGGCATCTAAGCGTGAAACCCTCCCCAAGATGAGATCTCCCGAGCCGCAAGGCTCCTAAAGGCTCCTGGAAGACTACCAGGTTAATAGGCCAGATGTGTAAGGACGGTGACGTCCTCAGCTTACTGGTACTAATCAGCCGTGAGGCTTCATCATTACCTTCTCAACAGCGCGTGCGTGTTCCCGTCGGGAACTCCCCTCTGCAGGGTATTCAGTTGGTCCGCTCTTTTTCAATTTCAGCCGCCGACGCGTTCGGCACGGGCCCCGGAGAACATACCCGGGCCCCCCAGGCACAGAACGCGACGGGCCGCGCCGGTATTCGGCGTCGGCTGATTCATATTCCCGGTGGTCATAGGAGAAGGGTCACACCCGTTCCCATTCCGAACACGGAAGTTAAGCCTTCTACCGCCGATGGTACTGCGTGGGCAACTGCGTGGGAGAGTAGGTCGCTGCCGGGTGTTTCTCAGCAGAAGGGGTCTGGCTCCTTTTCGAGGGTTCGATTTCGAAAAGGTGCCTGACCCCTTCTGCTTTTCTTTGTACCGACATCCCCGCGCTATGATCACCCTCCAGCATGCGAGACGACGACCTCCTGCCGTTCGACGCCGCCGCCCCTGAGCCCGCCGCAGCCCCGCCTCTGCCCGAAGGCGAACTCCGCGAGGCCTTCGACGCCTTCGTGACGGCCGCCGACGCCGCCGGCCGCGCCGACGCCTTCGCCGCCCTCGGACACGCCGTCCGGCCCCACGGCGGCGCGTCGTGGAAGACCAGCGGCCTCTCGGCCCTGGCAGAAGCGCTCCAGCCCGCGAGCCCGATGCGGGTCCGATTCGGTGCCGCCCTCTCCGAGTTGCTCGCAGAAACCGACGCGACGGACCTCATCGCCTGCGCCGGGATTCCCGGCCACCGCGGCTTCCTTTCGGAACTCGGCGACCGCCTCGCCGGCCACCTGCTGCCTTCACCGAGCGCCGACCGCGACTTCCGCGGACTGGTGCACCGCATCTACGGGTTCGAGCACGACGTGCGGCGCTTCGGCGAGATGCCCCTCGACCTCTTCCACCGCCTGGCCGGCGCCTTCAGCCAGGCACCGGCCCCCGGCGCCTGGGCCACGCTGCGCGGGGAGTTCGCCGACGGCTTCCGCCTCCTCCTCTCGCGCATCGAATCGGAAGGCCTGGCCCCGGAACTCCGGGCCCGCGCCAGCGCCGACACCGTGTCGGCGTCGCCCTTTCACCGCCTCCGCGCGGCGGGCGAGGCCATGCTCGCCGTGTGGCTGGCCGGCGAAGACGCCGCCGCCGAGGCTGCCCGGTTCCGAAAGGTTTCGGGCGAGTGCCGCAAGGAGTCCCGCGTCATCCTGCAGCACCTCGAAGGCGCCGGCGTCAGCGTCGACATCGTCTTCTCGCTCGAAGTCATCGATCGCTGTCTCACCCGGACGGCCCTGATGACCGAGATCGTCGAGACGCCGGCCGGGCCCCGGCGGTCGCGCGCCATCCACCGCCTGCTCGCGAGGCTCTTCCAGTCGGCGCACGACGACCGCAGCATCCGCCACCTGGTCGCGTGGAACCTCCAGCTCCTCGGGCGCAAGATCGTGGACCGGTCGAGCGAGACGGGCGAGCACTACATCGCCCGGAACCTGCGCGAATACCGCGGCATCTGGCTGGCCGCGGCCGGCGGCGGCGTCCTCACGGCGGGCACCGCCATCGTCAAGACGCTGATTCACTCCTGGCACCTGGCGCCGCTGCCCGAGGGACTGCTCTTCGGCCTGAACTACGCCGTGAGCTTCCTGGGCCTGCAGCACCTCCACCTGATCCTCGCGACCAAGCAGCCGGCCATGACGGCGGCCCGGCTGGCCGCCATCATCCGGGACAGCGAGGGCGAGGACCGCGAGGACCGCATCGCCGAGACGGCCGCGCACCTCACGAGTTCCCAGCTCGCGGCGGCCATCGCCAACGTCGTCGTCGTGGCCGCGGGCGCGATCGCGTTCGGGCGGCTGTTCCTGTTCCTGGCCGGCCGGCCGTTCATGCCGGATGCGGAGGCCGCCGAGACGCTCCGGGTGATGAGCCCGATCGACTCGTGGACGGTGTGGTACGCGGCGCTCACGGGCGTGGTGCTCTGGCTGGCCAGCGTCGCCGGCGGGTGGTTCGACAACTGGGTCGCCTACCACCGCATCCCGGACGGCCTGGCGCAATTGCACACGAAGTCCGCGCGGGGGCGCGCCGCGCTCGGGCGCCTGGCGCGCGGGCTTTCGCAGCACGCGGCGGGCTGGGGCACGAACGTGTCGCTCGGGTTCATGCTGGGCATGATGCCCGAGATCGGCCGCTTCACCGGCCTTCCGGCGGACGTCCGCCACGTCACGCTCAACACCGGCATCATCAGCCTCGCCGCCTCCGGGATCGGCACCGGCGCCGAGGCGGCGGTCTGGCTCGTCCGCGCGGTCGCCGGGATCGGCGTGATGTTCGTCTTGAACCTGTCCGTGAGCTTCGGCTTCTCGCTGCTGAGCGCGATGCGCGCCTACGAGCTGCCCGCGGAAGACACGCACGGCATCCTCCGGAGCATCGGCCGGCGCCTCGTCCGCTCGCCGCTCGAGTTCGTGCGCTGGCCGCGGGCACAGCGCTGAGCGGCTGCTATACTGGCGCTGCCGGGCCCCCGCTTCCGCACAACACGCCTCCCACGGAGGACTGATTATGACGACCCAGTTCTCGGGCCTGATCGACACTTTCATCGTGCCGCTCGGATGGAAGCTGCTGGGCGCAGCCGCGGTGTGGATCATCGGCGGCTGGATCGTGCGCGCCGCGCGCGCGGCCCTGGGCCGCTACCTGACCGCGCGTCAGGTGGACCTGACGCTCATCCGCTACCTCGACGCCAGCGCCAACGTCCTGATGCGGGTCTTCGTGCTCGTCGGCGTGCTCGGCGTGCTCGGCATCGAGACCACGTCGTTCGCCGCCCTGCTGGCCGCCGTCGGCATCGCGATCGGCGCGGCCTGGTCAGGCCTACTGTCGAACTTCGCGGCCGGCATCTTCCTCATGGTGCTGCGGCCTTTCAGGGTCGGCGACTTCGTGCAAGGCGGGGGCATGACCGGCACGGCACGGGAGATCGGCCTCTTCGTCACAGCGATCGACACCCCGGACAACGTGCGCAGCTACGTCGGCAACGCGAAGCTGTTCTCGGACACCATCCAGAACTTCACCGCCAACCCGCACCGCCGCGTGGATCTGACGGCGCAGATCGCCCACAGCGTGAAGCCCGCAGACGCGATCGACCGGCTGAAGGCGCGCGTGGTGGCCATCCCGAACGTGCTCGCCGACCCCGCTCCGAGCGTCGAGATCCTGACCTTCAATCCGATGGGGACGGTGATCGCGGTCCGGCCCTTCTGCCACAACGACCACTACTGGCAGGTGTACTTCGACACCAACGCGGCCATCGCCGCCGTGGGC
>CAZBIP010000354.1:0-3645 GCA_964491885.1 uncultured Vicinamibacterales bacterium | reverse complement strand
ACCTGCCCGATCTGTGACGAGAGCCTGCCGTTCTACAAACGCCTCGCTGAACGAGCCGACCGACCGTCGCTGGAGCCCCTGGTAATGTTTGTCTCAATGGAATCCGAGAGTACAATCCGCGCGTACCTGAAGGAAGCGGGCATTGAAGGGGCTCGCGTCGCCAGCGTGCCGAGGCCCTTCGGGATCCCCGGCACTCCGTGCATCGTGCTGATTGATCGCGCCGGGCGAGTGGCACGGAGCTGGGCTGGCCGTCTGAGCCGCCGACAGGAACGCGACGTTGGGGCGCTCCTCGGTGGGAAGCACGTCCGTTGGGGGTCTCCATGACGCGTGAATCGGCGCTGGTGGTCTTCCTGGTCGTATGCGTCGGGAGCGCCGCAGCGAGCCAGAGGCCATCCGCTCCGCAGTCCACGGTGCCGGCGGCAGTGGCCGCATTGCTCGCCCGGGCGCGCACGCATTTGAACGCCGGGACGGATATCAGCCGCGTGGCTAGCCTCTACGTCGTAGGGACGAGGACGCGGTCGCTCGACACCCGTCCGACTGATGACCCGTTCGAGTTTAAGCTCCTGCTGCCTAGCAGCCTCCAGTGGCGGTCCACCTCGGTACTCCACACCATGGCGGGCGGGGTGTTCTGGCAGGAACCCCGGTTCGACGAGCGGATTCGGAAGATAGCGGCGCGCCAACTCGAGGGCGATCGCATGAGGGTGTGCCTGACCTATCTGGCTCGCGTGCCGCCAGGCGCGGCGATCTCGGTCGAAGACCTGGGAATTCGGGATTACGAGTGGGTCAAGGGACGGTCCATCGGTGTTCGTAATCTCGTCGAGCGCCTGAGACTGGAACTCGTCCTGGACGAAGAGACGGCGAAGCCGATCGCTGCGGTGACTCACGGAATCGTCTACAACGCGGACGGCTCGAGTGTGCAGAACGACATCGTCGCGATCTTCCAGGACTACCGCGCGGTGAGCGGTGTCCGGTTTCCCCATCGAATTGAGGAGCGGAACAAGCTTGACCACGCGGTGATCGCGTTGACGAAGATCGCGATCAATACACTCACACCGGAAGACTTCGCCGACAAGCCGACGTCGGCGGGCCGGTAGGCCAGGCGTCCCATGCGTCAGATCGCCCGGTACGTCCCGCTTTCCGTACGCGTGCTGTTCAGGCGGCCCTTCCGCACGGCGGTCACCATCGGATTCCTCGGCGGGTGCCTGGCCCTGAATTTCGCGATCTTCGCCGTCGTCGACGGGTCTCTCTTCAAGCCGCTGCCGTTTCCTGGCGCCGACCGCCTGGTTTCGATCGGCCTTGATCTGCGCACGACCGGAGTGACGAGGCCTGGCCCCTTGTCGCGACGGCACGTGCGGGACCTCCAGGACGCGCCTGCACTGGAAGGGATCGCCGCGTGGACATCGGGTGCCATGGCTGCGGATCGGTCTGGCGACGACAGTCTCCGCTCCGTCGGCGTGACCGCCGGATTCTTCGAGCTGCTCGGCGCGCGCCCGATCGTCGGCCGACCGCTTCAGGCCGAGGATCGAGTCGCCGCTTCAGTAGTCCCGGTGGTCATCAGCGACACGCTCTGGCGTGCGCGGCTTGCCGCCGACCCGGGGGTCATTGGCACGCACGTGGCGCTGGGCGGACTTCGGTGTCTGGTCGTCGGCGTGGCTCCGCGTGGTTTCGACGTCCCGCTCGGCGCGAACGTGTGGAACCTCGCGGAACTGGACGCGCGTGCATCAGAGGAGATCCCCACGCTGGCGGCTTTCGCCCGATTGCGCCCGGGCGCCGCGTGTCCTGCAGAAGCGGGAGGTTCCCGCCTGGTCTGTGAGCCACTCCGACGGACGTTCAATCCGCGCAACGCATCGTCACTCGCACTCGTACTCGTAGCGGCCACCGCATTGATGGCCATGACGTGGTTCCAGATCGCGTGTCTCGAGCTCGCGCGGACGTTGACGCGGATGCGCGAACTCGGCGTCCGGATCGCGCTCGGCGCGACGCGTGGCACCCTGGCACTCGAGTCGGTCGCCCAGGGCGCCGCCGTGGGACTGGGCGCCCTCGCAGCCGGAGCCATGCTGCTGAGGCCCCTCTTGTCGTGGCTGGTGGGCCTTCTGCCTGCCGAATTGACGATCGGTCGGCCCATCGCCGCCGACGGGCGCGCGCTGTTGTTCGCCGCCGTCCTCGCCATCGGGATCACCGCCTCGTTCGCGATCCTGCCGCTCCAGGCGCTCTCCCGTGCCGACACGACGCGGCTCCTGAGAGACGTAGTCGGCGGCTCGAAGGTGACCGCCCCGTGGATCATCCTCATCGGCCAGGTTGCCCTTTCAACAGCGTTGCTGTACGTGGCCGGTCTCACCGTTCATTCGCTGTTGGCGGTGTCGAGGGTAGACCTGGGTTACTCGACCTCGGGCATCGTGGTGGCTCGCCTGCCGGACGGCCGTGTCGCAGGAGCCGGCCGCATCGCCTACGAGCAGTTTGCCGATCGGCTCCGCGAGCGGCGTTCGGTCGTGGCCTTGGCGGGCAGCGACGGGCGCCCGCTCGGCGGACCGACGACGATCGTCAGTGTCGGCCGGCCAGGGGAGCGCCAAGGTATCAGGGCGCGGATGGTCTGTGTGACACCGGGGTACTTCCGAACCTTGGGCGTGCCCTTGCTCGGCGGACGCGACTTCAGCGCGAGCGACGTGCGGGGATCGGGGTTCGTCCTGATCGTCAACCGCGCGCTTGCCAGACGGCTCGGTCTGGCGGGGTGGGTGGAAGGCCAACGCCTTACCCTGCTCGGATTCCCGGCCGGGCTCGTCGGCGTCGTGGGAGACGCTATCCTGACGCGGCCCGATGACCCGGATCAGGAGGTGGCCTTCGTACCAACGGCGCAGTGGGCGCCGCCGACGTACCTCCTAGTTCGGGCCCGGACGGGCACAGGCGGGCAACAGCAGGCGATGACTGACGTGTCGGGCGTTCTGCGTCAGTTCGCTGTGCCGGGATCGTTCAGTGTGCTGGCGCTGGAGGACGAAGCCCGCCGCTCAACGGCGGTCTATCGGGCGCGAACGGTCCTGCTGCTGGCGATCGGCGTGATCGGCCTTGCGCTCTGCGTCGCGGGCGTCTTCGGCGCCGTGAGCTACGCCTGGACGCAAGTGCGACGGTCGGTGGCGGTCCGCTTGGCGCTCGGGGGGACACCGACGGCCATCCGTGCATACCTCCTGGGAGCGGTGGCCTTGAGGACGGCGGTCGGCCTGGGCGTCGGAACAGGAGCCGGGGTGCTCGCGGGCAAGTCCGGTTCAGCGTTCCTCTTCGGTGTTCCACCGATCGACGGGGTGTCAGTCGTGGCAGCCGCTCTGGCCGTTGGCGGCGCATGCCTGTGCGCCGCTCTTCCCCCTACGATCCGCGTCGGCCGGGTCCAGCCTTCAGTCGTACTCCGCGAGGAATAGCCTGGCCTGATGGCGGAGGACGCGCCTCGAGGGCGTGGTCCTTGTCGCGTGCGGCCAGAAGTTCAGCGTGGGGAATGCTGTCGGGACTCGGCGAGGATGCGCGCCTCGAACCACTCCTCCTGGGGGCGCGATCGTCCCTTCCACCAGAGGAGCGCGAACGGCGCGGCTCCGCACGCGAGACCCACGGCACTCGCGAGGAGTTCGCGGCCGGGCCAGCCGGCGAAGGCCAGCCAGCCCA
>CAZBIP010000353.1:0-3646 GCA_964491885.1 uncultured Vicinamibacterales bacterium | reverse complement strand
GTCCCCACGTTCACGTGCGGTTTCGACCGATCGAACTTTTCCTTCGCCATGGCTCTATCCCGTCACCTGGAAGTTAGCGGCCTCCCGCGGGAGGCGACGTTACCGCCGAATCACCCTCGAACGAATGGAGCCGATGACCGGGATCGAACCGGTGACCTCGTCCTTACCAAGGACGCGCTCTACCGACTGAGCTACATCGGCCAAAGACACCCCGAAGTCTGGAGCGGGAGACGGGGATCGAACCCGCGACCAACAGCTTGGAAGGCTGTGACTCTACCACTGAGTTACTCCCGCCTTCGTAACGCTCCGGCTTCCTGCTCGCTCTCCTCGCGTTACTTCGGCGAGGCAAGCCCGCCTGAAGCCACGCGCCCCGGCTCTCGACACCTTCCTCCCGTCACTACGTCGCCCGGCCTGCCATGACCCTTCGACGCGCTCAGGGAGCCCCGAGCCTCGTCGAGGGATGAGCGAGGCCCTTCGACTCGCGCCCGCCGTGCGCTCGCTCAGAACACCATTCGACATCGGCCTGCCGGCCGAGTCGAATGGTGGGGAGGGGAGGATTCGAACCTCCGAAGGCGCTTGGCCGACAGATTTACAGTCTGTTGCATTTGACCGCTCTGCAACCTCCCCGACCGCACGACGACGCCCGGCCTCCGGCATGACCGGTGGAGCTGGCGGAGGGATTTGAACCCACGACCCGCTGATTACAAATCAGCCGCTCTACCGGGCTGAGCTACGCCAGCCAGACGAATCTGCGAGTGTAGCACGATGCATGCCAGCACGCAACGGCCACACCCGCCCCTGTCACGCCGTTCGATCCTGGGGCCCGGCGCCACTCGCGGCTCGCCCCGGCACTGGCGCAACTTCTCATTATACCTTGGAGGCGTGTCGAGTGGATAGACCAACGCCGCCGGGCGCGGGCCGGCCCCGGGGTGCCAGGGGCCTGACCGGTCAGTTCGTGCAGCGCGCCCGGAACTCGATCTCCACGGCCCGCATCTCGCTCCCGGCGGCCAGGAGATGGCGAGGGCGGTCCGCCGTGCGGACGAACATCAGGCTGCTGGGGCTGGGCGTGCAGATGGCCACGTGCTTTCTCAGGTAGCCGTTCGGCGTATGCGTGCAGCCAGTCTCCAACGACCAGCGCTCCCGAACCGAAGGGAGGCCCGCCGGCATCGAACAGCGGCGTGGGATCCTCGGCGCCAGGCCGAACGACCGGCCGCTCCGCGGGGGTCCGTGAAATGAGCTCCGCCTGTTCACCCGAGCCATCGGAGACCGTCCCTGTGACTGTTGGAGGGCCCGCGACCGCGGCTGCGTCCATGGCGCCCCAGGAGCTGTCGATGCGCGTCGGGCTGGTGTCGGCACGCAGGCCCCTGCCGGCGCCCGACCCGCGGTGCCACGGGCAGGCGGGTGACGATCAGAGCCGGCGGAAGAGGTCGGCGGCGATGGCCGCGCACCGTTGGGAGACCCGCTGCCAGTCCTGCCACATCGGATCGAGCCGCCGGTACTCGGCCAGGTTCGTCTCGTCGAGGTCGTAGGGCAGCGGATGGGCCAGCTGCACCTGCAGTTGCTGGAGCGCCGACTCACCGCTCGGCTGTGGATAGAGCTCGTCGAGATTCACCAGGGCGGCGAAGACGCGGGCGGAGCCGAGGCGCTCCGCGAGCGCCACGAAGTCCAGGTAGTCGCGCGTGGCGTTCCGCTTCAGAATCAGTACGGCCTTGATGCGCAGCATCTCCGGTTCGGTCGGCACGACGAGGGAGACGCCGCCGACGTTGACGTCGATTGTTTCGAGGGGCTGGTCCCGGATGAGTTGGCGTACCCCCGTTTCCACGCCATCGAGGTTGCCGAGGATCAGGACGGGCCGCTTCACGCGCGCCGTCCGCCAGCCGGCGATCGATTCCAGTTGCGCCAGCATCTCGTCGAACCGGTCGCGCAGGTCGGCCAGCACGTGGTCGGCGTCGTAGGACACCCGGTGCCCCGCGTAAACGGCGGCCGCCGTGCCTCCGACCAGCGTGGCCCCTGGCAGCACCACCTGCAGGTGCGCCGCCGCCGACAGCACGTGCTCCCACTCAGGCCAGCTGCGTGCGGACATAGAAGTCCCAGAAGAAGTAGCGCTGTTCGCCGGGATCCGCGAGCCGCGCCGCGCAGATCCGCAGGATGCGCTCCCGCACCTGCGGCTGGCCGGCCGCCGCGTCGCGCAGCTCCTTCCAGTCCGCCAGCCGGCCGCGCGCAATCGCGTCGTCCACGGCTGCGAGCGTCCACTCGGAGTGGGTCAGGTGCCGGTGCTCCATTCGCCCGGATTATACCCCTCCCCGCCAGGCGCTTACTCTGCCTCGCGCGGCCACCGAGCGTCATACACGCGCACGATGGAACCTCCCTCGTCTCCAAGGGAGCCGATCGGAATGAGCCGCGTGCTGGGCAAGTCGGGCGAGCACGGTCTCGCTCGCCGTCAAGGGCTGGGCCGCGGCGCCGGGTGTTCCTTCGAATTGGGACATCGCGGGTGCCCCTCGCGCACAGTGGTGCGGCGAGCGCCACGGCGTCAACCTCGCGCACCGTAGTGCCGTGGGCGCCGCGACGTCAACGTCGTGCCCTTACGGGAGCCGGCGTCGCTGTCGAACCGCTTCGAACAGCACCACCGCCGCCGCCACGGACACGTTGAGGCTCGACACGCGCCCGCGCATCGGGATGGACACCAGGCGGTCGCAGGTCTCCCGGACCAGCCGGCGCAGGCCCTCGCCCTCGGCGCCCACCACGATCGCCGACGGCTGCGTGAAGTCCACAGCGTCGTACGCCTCGGGCGCGTCGGCCGCCAGGCCGATCGTCCACACGCCGGCGTCCTTCAACTCGCCGATCGCCCGGGCGATGTTGACGACGTTCGCCACCTTGACGTGCGCGGCGGCGCCGGCCGACGCCTTCGCGGCCGCGCCGTCGAGCCTGGCCGCGTGGCGCGTCTGCCGGACCACCCCGCTGCCTCCCGCGGCGTCGACGCTCCGCAGCACCGCGCCCAGGTTGTGCGGATCCTCGACGCCGTCGAGGACGACGACGAGCGGCGGGCCGTTCCGCGGATCCAGCAGGTCCTGCACCGCGTAGTCGGGGTCGTCCTCCACCTCGGCCACGACGCCCTGGTGCACGCCGCCGCGCGCGGCGCGGTCGAGTTCGGGCCCGGGCACGATCCGCACGGGCACCTGCCGCTCCCCCGCGGCCGACCGGACGAGGCGCAGCCGTTCGCGGCGCGCGTCGTCCATCCGGACTTCACGGACGCGTCCGGCCTTCAGGGCCTCGAGGACGGGGTTGATGCCGTAGATCACCATCTCACGCCAATCAGAATTCAGAAGTCAGGAGTCAGGAGTCAGGAGTCAGGAGTCAGGAGTCAGGAGTCAGGAGTCAGAATGAGTCACGCTGCACGCTGATTCCGAACTCGCGAGTCCGATGCATCTCGACAGATTCTGAATTCTGACTTCTGTCTTCTGACTCCTGACTACTTCCCCAACTCCCCCGCAAACATCGCCGCTCTTTCCCGGCACCCGGGAATCGGCGCGAGGCCAGCCTCCGCCGGCAGTTCCGCCCCGCGGTCGATCGCCGGTACCGCGAGATCGAGCTCGGGGCCGCCCGCTTCACCCGTGAGCGCGACCCGGATCGGGTGGAAGAGCGCCTG
>CAZBIP010000352.1:1066-3651 GCA_964491885.1 uncultured Vicinamibacterales bacterium | reverse complement strand
CCTGGCCGGCTCGATCGTCACCGGAGCGCTGAGCGACCGGTTCGGCCGGAAGCCGCTGCTGGTGGCCGCGGCGCTGCTCTTCGCCGGGTCGTCGGTGCTCACGGGCTGGGCCGGCTCCTTCGGGGCGTTCGTCGCATGGCGGATCACCGGCGGCGTCGCGATCGGCATGGCGTCCAGCCTGTCGCCGATGTACATCGCCGAGGTCGCGCCCGCCCACCTGCGCGGGCGGCTGGTCGCCGTGAATCAGCTGACGATCGTCATCGGGATCCTCGGCGCGCAGGTTGTGAACTGGATCATTGCCACGAGGCTCCAATTCCCGGGCGCCACGGACGTCGAGGCGGCGCGAGCCGCGTGGAACGTGGCGTCGGGATGGCGGTGGATGTTCACGGCCGTGGCCATCCCTTCGCTCGCCTTCCTCGCGGGGGCGCTCGTCGTGCCCGAGAGCCCGCGCTGGCTGCTGACCCGGGGCCGGCGCGATCGCGCCCGACGGGTTCTCGCCCGGATCGGCGGCGAGACGTACGCGGCCAGCGAGGCGGCCGAGATCGAGCGCACCCTCGCGCCTGCCGCGGCCGGGCGATCGGAGCTGAAGGCGCTGCTCGAGCCGAAGGTGAGGTCGGTCGTGCTCGTCGGCGTGGCGCTCGCGGTGCTGCAGCAGTGGAGCGGCATCAACTCCATCTTCAACTACGCCGAGGAAATCTACAGGTCGGCCGGGTACGGCATCGGGGCCGTCATGTTCAACATCGTGATCACGGGCGCCATCAACCTGCTCTTCACCCTCGTGGCAATCGCGATGGTGGACCGGGCCGGGCGGCGGACCCTGATGCTGGCGGGGTGCGCGGCCATCGGCGTGTCCCATCTGCTGCTCGGCGCCGCCTACGCCGCCGGCCTGCAGGGCCTGCCTGTCCTCGTCTTCACGCTCTGCTCGCTCGGCGCCTACGCGCTGTCGCTCGCACCGGTCACGTGGGTGCTCATCGCCGAGATCTTCCCGAACCGCGTGCGCGGCGCGGCCGTGTCGGTGGCCGTGTCGGCGCTGTGGGCCGCCTGCTTCGTCCTGACGTTCGCGTTCCCGCTGCTGCAGCGCTCGGCGGGCATCGCCGCCACGTTCTGGATGTACGCGGCCGTCTGCTTCGCGGGCTTCGTCTTCGTCCGCGCGAAGGTGCCCGAAACCAAGGGCCGCACCCTCGAGCAGATCGAACGGGACCTGGGTCTCTGACAGGCGCCTGCCGCCGCGTCACGCCCGCCACTGGGATGCACGGGCCGAGAAGCCGGTGGGCCGCACCACGTCCACGCGTACCCGCGACGGGAGCGGCGGACCGATGCCCAGGCTGATCGTCGCCCGGCTGCCCGGCGCCATCGCGGGCAGCGGCGCCTCGCCTTGCTCGACGGGATGGCCTTCCGGCGCGTACACCACCCAGCGCAGCCGGTAACCTGTCAGCACGTGGGCCGGGATGGAGGCGCGCGTGCGGACGGTGGCCGTCAGGCTGTTGCCCTCGGCCGAGACATCGAGCGACTCCACCGGGGACGACTCGTCCCGCAGCAGGTCGTAGGAGCGTTTCCTCGCGCCGTAGAGATCGACGACGCCGTGCACCCGCTGCTTGAGCACGCCCTTGCCGCGGTCGCCGACGTGCGTGCGGTAGTCGTTGTAGCAGAAGAAGATCAGGCCGGCGATCTCGGGCTGATCGCGGAAGAACGCGGTGTGCGTCCTCAGGATCTCCGCGCGGCGGCCGTCGCCTTCCGGCCGGTCGGCCGTGCACGCGCAGTAGCCGTACTCCGACACGACGATGGGCTTGCCCGGAAAGGCCCGCTTGATCGCCTCGAAGTTCTGGCGGAGGTCCTCGAGGGTGCCCTGCTGCCAGGACTCCCAGTACTCGTTCCACTCGACGATGTCCATCAACTGCGTCACGTCACGCTCAGGCGTGCGCCGCAGTGAATGCGAGGCGTACGCGACCGGCCGGCGCGGGTCGAGCCGCTTGGCTTCCTCCCGCATCCTCGTCGCGAACGCGTACGCCGGCGGGTTCTGGCCCCCAATCTCGTTGCACAGTCCCCACGCCACGATGCTCGGGTGGTTCCGGTTCTGCTCGATCATCTCGCGCAGCTGCTCGAGGCCGTTCTGCATCAGCGCCGGGATCGGCTCGGCGCCCATGCCCTCGAAGGTGGCGGACCCCCACGTGGGGACCTCGAGCTGCATGAGGATCCCGTGGCGGTCGCAGTAGTCGAGCACGCGGCGATCCTGCATCCAGTGCACGCGCGTCAGCACGCAGTTCAGGTGCTTCAGGTCCGCGTGGTCGTGCTCGATCCACGACCCGGGCTCGGCCATCCCGTAGTCCGGGTGACTGCCCGCCATCCGCTCGACGCCCATGAGCCGCACGCGTTCGCCATTCAGGAAGAACCCGCCGTCCCTCGCCTCGAACGTCCTGACGCCGAAGGTCTCGTCGACGCGGTGCGCCGGGCCGGACTGCGGTTCGAAGGTCACCCGCGCCGCGTAGAGGTCCGGCTGATCGAAGTGCCAGAGCCTGGCAGCCGGCAGACGGCCGGCGGGCAGTTCGACCGTGGTGGCGGGCAGCAGCGGCACCGGCAAATCGGTG
>CAZBIP010000352.1:0-1056 GCA_964491885.1 uncultured Vicinamibacterales bacterium | reverse complement strand
GACTCCCCCGCCGGCACGATGACCTGCCGGGCGCGCGGCTGCCGCAGCACGGCCTCGCCCGTGGCCGGGTCGAGGATGTCACAGCCTATCGACCCGCGGACCGGCGCCTTCGTGGTGTTTCGGACCGCGACGGCCACGCGGACGTCCGCAGCGGCTGTCATCCTGCCCGGCGCAACGGGCACGCCCTCCACCTCCACGCGCTCGATGTAGGCGGGCGGCGAGACGACGAGCGTCACGGGCCGGTAGATGCCCCCGTCGTGCGTCCAGTCGCTGGAGCGGCCGCGCGGCAGCATCCGGTCGTCGAAGGTGTTCTCGACCCGGACGACCAGCAGGTTCGGCTGGTCCCAGCGGAGCGCGGCCGTGATGTCGAGCGTGAACGCCGTGTAGCCCTTGCGCAGGTGCGCGCCGACGGGCTGGCCGTTCACCCAGGCTCTGGCCGAGTGGAAGACCGCCTGGAACTCCAATCGGACGCACGCGCGCTGCCAGTCGGTCGAGGCCGCGAACCGCCTCCGGTACCAGGCCACGCCGTAGTACTCCGCCGAGGCGGGCGTGATCTGCCAGGTGTGCGGCACCGGGACCTCGACCCAGCCCTCAGGCGCTGTGCCTGGCAGGTGCCAGCCGTTGCGGTCGCCGAGCCCATCGGCGTCCTGCCGGAACTCCCAGATACCGTCGAACGAAATCCGCTCGTCGGGCCTCGCCGCCTGGTGCGGCGGCGGCGCGGCGGCGGCCGACGCTCGCGGCGTCAGGGCCGCGGCCCCGGCCAGGGCAACCTCTGACACGAAGCGGCGGCGGGTGCGAGTGGACATCGTCCTTCCTCCTGGCTCGTTCCGGGACGGCAAGAGGATAGCCGATGTGCGCGCGGGATCGCGCGGGCCGAGTCCTGCAGGACCTGATCCGTGCAGACGCCGGCGCGTGAGGGTCAGACGCCGCCGCCCAGCACCTTGTAGAGCGTGACGAGGTTTGCCTGCTCGGCCAGACGCACGGCGACCAGTCCCTGCTGCGCCGAGATGAACGCCCGCTGCGCAACGAGCACGCCGAGATAGCCGTCGAGGCCGG
>CAZBIP010000351.1:0-3673 GCA_964491885.1 uncultured Vicinamibacterales bacterium | reverse complement strand
GAGGGCAGGGTCACCAGCCGCTTCAGGAAGCTGGCCGACTCGGTCCTGGAGCGCTACGACAAGGCGTTCGAAGAGCTCGCGAAGTAGCACGCGATGACCGTCTATCTGTCGGCCGCCCAGATCGATGATCTTCACCGTGCTCAATTGGCACGCTATGGCGGTCTGGGTGGCCTGCGCGATCGCGCGGCGCTCGAGGCTTCGCTGGCGCGTCCACAGACCACGTTCGGGGGCGAAGATCTCTATCAGGATCTCGCCGCGAAGGCGGGAGCCCTGCTCCATTCCCTGGTCCTCAATCACCCCTTCCTGGATGGGAACAAGCGGGTCGGGGCGCACGCAGCGGTGTTGTTCCTGCTCGTCAATGGCACCGAACTCATGGCCGGTCCGGCAGCCCTGGCGGACATGACGCTCGCCACCGCCCGAGGCGAGATGTCCGCCGAAGCCCTCGCCATCTGGTTCCGCCAGCGTTCGCGCGCCCTGCCGGACTAGGAACGGCGCCCGGTCAAGCTGACGGGACACCAGGTGGCGCGCGCCGGCCGTGCGCTGAACACCACAAAGGGAGATAATCGTCCGGCTGAGCGACACGCGGGTGCGGCTGGAGGCGATCGTGGAGCAACCGGACGACCGGATCGAGGAAGAGCTTCGGAGGGGCGCGCAGTACCTGGCCCAGCGCCTGACGCCGACGGCCGGCACGGTCCCCAGGTTGCCCGGGATCGACATCTACGGCGTCTCGCTTCCCTTCAACGGAGTGGCGGGCGGCGATCTGCTCACCTACGTGGACTACCAGGAGCGCTTCGACCTGGACTCCCGCATCCTGCGGGCCATTGCGTCCGGCCAGGAGGGCATGGCGCGCGTCCTGCAGAAGCTCAAGACCGTCGGCGGGATCCTCGTCGCCGACGTCGCCGGCCACGACTTCACCGACGCGGCCCGGGCGGCCATGCTGCACCAGGCCTTCCACACCGGCGCGCTCTACGAGATGGATCTGAACGGCCAGATCACGCTGCGCCTCTTCGAACAGATCAACACGCGTTTCTGCAAGTCCACCACGCTGCGCAACCTGGCCGCCGACCCGGACGAGGCCAGCTACATCACCCTCATCTACGGGGAAATCTCCGGCACCGGCCGGTTCAGCTTCGTGAGCGCCGGGCACCCGCCTCCGCTCGTGTTCTCCCGCGAGTTCGACCGGTTCGTCGAGGTGAGCCCGGACCGGCTGGTCAGCCATCCGCCCATCGGCCTGCAGCCGGGCGAACACCAGCCGGACGCCAAGCGCTACGAGCGGGCCCTCGGCTACAAGAAGCGCTACACGGTGAACAACCTCAACCTGCTGGGCCACGGCGACGTGCTGCTGCTCTACACCGACGGTCTCGTCGAGCCCGATTCGTCGTACACGCAGCCCCAGCTGGAGCACGCCGTGTCGCGGGTGAAGGATCAGAGCGCCCAGGCGATCTGCGAAGCCATCGTCGGCGACCGCCAGGCGACGACGCCGCAGACCGACGACCTCACGCTCGTCGTCATCAAGTACCGGTGATCGGCCGGACGGCGTGTTCTTCGGGCGCCGTCCTTCCGTCGAAGCTCGCGCGCGGGATCGTCGGCGAAGGCGGCGGGACGTGTCCCCGCCGCCCGATCGGAATCAGCGTCCTGCCAGCAGCGCGTCTTCGAAGGCGTAATCCACCGGCCGGCGCGGCTGGGAGCTGTACCAGGCGAAGCCCCGGCGGAGCGCCTCGTCGAACGGCGTCGGCTTGACGCCGAGCACCCGCTGCGCCTTCTCGACAACCTCGGTCATGGGCGGCGTGTCGAGGTACTCGCCGAAGTAGACGTTGCCGCCGACCAGGCGCCCGCCAGCCGCGTGGATGCGCTCGCGTGAAACGTCCGCGAAGACCGGCGTCACTCCGGCCGCGCCCGCGAGCGCCTCGACGAACTGCCGCTGCGAGACCGGCTCGGTGTGCCCGATGTTGAAGGCCTGGCCCGCGGCGTCCGGCACCTCGATGGCGCGCACCGCCGCCTCCGCGACGTCGGCCACGTAGGCCCACTGCATCAGGCTGCCGCCGCCGTCGGGCAGGACGATCGGCCGGCCGTCCACGAGCCGGTCCCAGAAGAACTGCTCGCGGTAGAACGGCTGCCGCGGGCCGTGCACGAACGGCGGCCGGAGCGTCGTGACGGGCAGCCCGCGCTCGGCGGCGAGGGCGAACAGGGCCCGCTCGGCTCCTGCCTTCTGAGCCGCGTACGGGTTCGGGAAGCCGTCGGGCACCAGGGCGTCGTCCTCCCGGCGATCGAGGCCCGGCAGGTAGGCGGCGATGCTCGACATGAACACGTAGCGGTGCAGGCCGTCCGGGCAGGCGCGCGCGGCCGCCCTCACCGTCTCGGCCGCAGTGCCGCGCTCCCAGTCGTACGCGTTGTCGAACACCGCGTCGAAGGCGTGATCGCGGAGGTGTCCGCGCACGGCGTCGAGGTCCGCCCGGTCCGCGCGCAGGTTGAACACGTCGGGGCCGAGATCGTGGTGGTCCTTGCGGTGCAGCACCCACACCTCGTGCCCGCGCTGCCGAAGACGGTGAACGATCTCCCGTCCCATGAACGCCGTTCCGCCGATGACCATGATGCGCATGGGTTCGATGTTTCCCCGAGCGCGTCCCCGAGGTCAAGGCCGGCCCGGCCAGCCTCGCATGCCTGGGACGGACAGCCGCTGAGGCGGCCGCGTCTTCGCCGTCAGGTCACCGGGCCGGGAACGAAGAGCGCCAGCGCGTTGTAGAGGCCCCACCGATCCGACCAGGGCTTCCTGGTCCCGCTGGCGACGTCGAGGATCATCCGGAACAGTTCCCAGCCGACTTCTTCGACCGTCGCGTCGCCGGTCGCAATGCGGCCGGCGTCGAGATCGATCAGGTCGTGCCAGCGGGCCGCCAGGTCGCTGCGCGTGGACACCTTGATCACGGGAGCCGCCGCGAGTCCGTAGGGCGTGCCGCGGCCGGTCGTGAACACCTGCAGCGTCATCCCCGAGGCGAGCTGCAGCGTTCCGCAAATGAAGTCGCTCGCGGGCGTCGCCGCGAAGATCAGGCCCCTCGCTGTCGCCCTCTCCCCGGGTGCCAACACCTGGACGATCGGGCTCGTGCCCGACTTGACGACGGATCCCAGCGCCTTCTCGACGACGTTCGCGAGCCCGCCGGCCTTGTTGCCGGGCGTGGGATTGGCGCTGCGATCGGTGTGACCGGCGGCGAGGTACCGGTCGTACCACGCCATCTCGCGGACGAGCGCGCGGCCGACCTCCTCGTTGACGGCCCGAGGCGTCATGAGATGCACGGCGTCGCGGACTTCCGTCACCTCGGAGAACATCACCGTCGCGCCCGCGCGGACCAGGAGATCCGAGGCGAAGCCCACGGCCGGGTTGGCCGTCACGCCCGACAGCGCGTCGGATCCGCCGCACTGCACGCCCACGACGAGATCCGAGGCCGGGCAGGTCTCGCGGCGACGGCAATCGAGCGCGGCCAGCCGCTCGTCGGCGCGCGCCAGGATGGCGTCGACCATCGCCTGGAAACCGACCAACTGCTCGTCCTGCAGGCGAACGATGTCGCGGCCAGCGTCGGCGGCAGGCAGACCACCCAGCAACTGCTCCGGTTGGAGTTTCTCGCACCCAAGCCCGACGACGAGAACTTCCCCGCCGAAGTTCGGGTTGCGCGCGAGGTTC
>CAZBIP010000350.1:0-3676 GCA_964491885.1 uncultured Vicinamibacterales bacterium | reverse complement strand
TCCGACGCGGTTGGCGCCGCGGCGGACTGGCGCTGGTACCCCGAGCTCGGGGCGGTGCACGCGGTGACGCGGCTGCTCTGGACGCTGCCCGTCAGGCCCTGGGTCGCGCTGCGGAGAGCGTCTCCGGCCGCGGAGCCCGGCGCGGACTTCCTGGTGGACGTCTCGACGTGCATGGCCCGCAAGGCGGCCGCGCTGCGCGCGCACCGCAGCCAGCACCTGACGATCGACCGCGTCTTCTTCTCGAAGCCGGACGCCGTGCGCCTGTTGAGCGTCGAGCTGTTCAGGCAGGCCTTCGGCCCGCCGCTGCCGGCCGTGCCGGACCCCGACGTCTTCGCCGGGATCCCGGACGTTTCTCTGACAAGGAGCATTTCATGCGCAGGACGCTGACGATTCTCGCCGTGCTGGCCGCGCTCGCTCTCGCGCCGGCGTCGGCAGTTCAGCCGGGCCCGATCGCCGCCGCACAGCAGGCCGAGGCGCAGACCGCGCCACAAGTGGCGCCGGCCGCGACGACACAGGCGGCGCCGTCGCCTCAACAGGGAACGGCCCCGGTCCAGGCGGCGAAGCGTTCCATGGAGTTGGCGGACATCCTCGCGTGGAAGAACATCGGCGCGGTGACGATCTCGAACGACGGCCGATGGCTCGCGTACCGTTTGTCGCCGATCGAGGGCGACAGCGAGGTCGTCGTCCGCGCCGTCGAGGGAGAGAAGACGTACCGGTTCCCGGTTGGAGAGGCGCCTGCGGCCGGCGCCGGGAGGGCCGGCGGCCCGGGTGAAGCCGGCCAGCAGACGGCGACCCTCCGCATCTCGGAGGACTCGACGTGGGTCGCGTTCATGGTCTACCCGACCCGTGAAGAGAGCGCCCGGCTGAGGCGCCAGCGTCGTCCGATCCAGGCGAAGGTGCAGGCGCTGGATCTCGCGGCGGGGAAGGACGTGACGTTCGAGAACGTGCGCCGGTTCGCCTTTGCGGGCGAGCGCGGCGGCTGGCTGGCGCTGCAGAAAGCGCCGGCGTCGGCTGGAGGAGCCGCGGCCGGCGCGGCGGCGCCGGCTGCCGCGGCCGGCCGGGGTGCGTCAGGCGGCGGCGCGGCCGCGGATCGGCCGCGGGGGACGGACCTCATCCTGCGCGACCTCTCGACCGGCCGCGACCTGAACGTCGGCAACGTCGCGGAGTTCGCCTTCGACAAGACCGGCCGCTGGCTGGCGCTCGTCATCGACGCGCCGGAGAAGGCCGGCAACGGCCTCCAGTTGCGGAACATGGAGACGGGCGTCGTGCGGGTGCTCGACAGCGACAAGGCCTCCTACGAGCGGCTCGCGTGGACCGAGAAGGGCGACGCGCTCGCCGTCGTGAAGGGCACGGACGACAAGCGCTACAAGGACAAGGTGTACGCCGCCCTTGGCTTCACCAGCCTGGACGCCGCGTCGGGCCCCCAGCAGCTCACCTACGATCCGGCCGCCGACAAGACGTTTCCCGAGGGCATGTCGGTCAGCGCGAGCCGCGGCGCGTCCTGGACCGAGAACCTCGACGCCCTGGTGTTCGGCATCCGCGAACTCGAGAAGACCGACGCGAAACCCGAGGCGAAGCCGGATGCCGGCCGGCCCGAATCCGGCGCGGCAGCCGCCCCCGGCGAGCGGGCGCCGAACGGCGCACCGGCCGACGAGACCCCGGCGGACGAGAAGGTCGACCTGGTGCTGTGGCACCACAAGGACCCGCGCCTGCAGTCCCAGCAGCAGGTCCAGGAACAGGCGGACAAGGGCTTCAGCTTCCTGTCCGTCTACCGCGTCAAGGAGCAGAAGTTCCTTCGTCTCGCCGACGAGGCTCTGCGAATCGTCTCACCCGCGCCGAAGGCGCGCTACGCGATCGGCAGCGACGTCCGCGAGTACGAGCTGATGGGCAACCTCGACGGCCGGCGCCACCAGGATGTCTACATCGTCGATCTGCAGACGGGAGAGCGAAAGCTGGCGCTGAAGAAAGCCCGCTACGCGCCTCAGCCGTCGCCTGACGGCCAGGCGTTCGCTTACTACGACGATGGTCATTACTTCGCCTACGACATGGCGTCGGGGCGCTCGGTCAACCTGACGAAGCCCGTGCCCGCGTCGTTCGTGGACACCGAGGACGACCACAACGTGGCGCGGCCTCCGCGGCCGTCGCTCGGCTGGACGAAGGACGGCGACGCGCTGCTGCTCTTCGACGGCTGGGACATCTGGAAGGTGCCGGTGGCGGGCGGGCCGGCGGTGAACCTGACCGCCAACGGCCGGAAGGACGGCATTCGCTACCGTTCCATCCTTCGCCTGGACCCCGACGAAAAGGGATTCGACCTGTCGGCCCCGCGCTACGTCTCGATGTTCGGCGAGTACTCGAAGAAGGGCGGCATCGGGCTCCTCGAGCCCGGCAAGACCGGCGTGCGCCCGCTGCTGTGGGACGATGCGTCATTCAGCCTGCAGAAGGCGGGCGCGGCCGACGTCTACCTCTACGCGAGATCGACGTTCAAGAACCCGCCGGACGTCTACGCGACAGGCCCGTCGCTGGCATCCGGCCGGAGGCTCTCGGACACGGGCGAGCAGGTCGAGGCGTTCACCTGGTCCAGCGGATCGATGATCCTGGATTACTCCGCGACGCTTCGGAAGGGTCTGCCGGCGAAGAAGCTCCAGGCCTCGCTCTTCCTGCCGGCCGGATACGAGAAGGGCAAGTCGTACCCGACGATCGTGTACATCTACGAGAAGCTCACGCAGGGGCACAACGCCTTCACCGCACCGACCGCGAACGGCTTCAACAAGTCGGTCTACACGAGCCACGGCTACGCGGTGCTGCAGCCGGACATCGCGTACGCGCTGAACGACCCGGGGGTGTCGGCCGTGGCCTGCATCACCGCCGCGCTCAAGGCGGCCGTCGCCACGGGCGTGGTCGACGCGAAGCGCGTGGCGCTGCACGGCCACTCGTGGGGCGGCTACCAGACGGCGTTCACCGTCACCCAGACCAACGCCTTCGCCGCCGCCGTGGCCGGGGCGCCGCTGACGAACATGGTCAGCATGTACAGCCTGGTCTACAAGAACACCGGCGGCACCAACCAGGCGATCTTCGAGAGCAGCCAGGGGCGGTTCCTCGGCGGCTACTGGGACAACTGGGAGGCCTACGTCCGCAACTCGCCGGTGAACTTCGCCAGGAACGTGAGGACGCCGCTCATCATCCTGCACAACGACAAGGACGGCGCCGTCGACTTCACGCAGGGCGTCGAGTACTTCAACACTCTCCGGCGCCTCGGCAAGAACGTGATCATGCTGGAGTACACCGGCGAGAACCACGGCCTCGCCAAGCAGGCCAACCGGCAGGATTACACGGTCCGGATGAAGGAGTTCTTCGACCACCACCTGAAGGGCGCGCCCGCCCCGTCGTGGATGACCGACGGCGTGCCGCGGCTTGAGATGGAGCAGCACCTGAAGGAGCGGGCGGCGGCGCGGAAGCCCTCGGCGGACCGCGGGAGGGAGCCGGCGAAGCAGGCCGCCGGTGAGGTGGAGAAGAAGTAGGCGGGAGGCCGGGGCTTCGGCCCCGGCGGCGCCCGCGGTAGCATGGACGGATGGCCGTGCCGGCGTTCGAGGAACTGATCGCGCGTGTCGCGCGGGGGCTGGCGCGCCTGCCGGGCGCCCCTGCGCAGGAGCGCATGGCGCCCGTGCCGCGGCCCGGC
>CAZBIP010000349.1:0-3696 GCA_964491885.1 uncultured Vicinamibacterales bacterium | reverse complement strand
CTGCCGGATGTGTTCCATCATGACGAGAAGTATATGGTGGGCGCCGCGCGCCGGCATCATGGCCTCGCGCGGGATTGGAGTGATGGCCGCGCCGACGACAGGCCGCACGAGCGGGCACCCGCCGGGCAGCCCGGGTAGAATCTTCCGTGCGGCCGCGCCCGACCCCATTCCGCGCGGCCTGCCGGGAGCATCCATGAAGCATGCCGCGTCACTCGTCGCCATCCTGGCGCTCGCCGTGTCGTCCACGCTGGCCGAGGCCGCCCGGCCCGGCGCCGGGATTCGCGTCCGCATCTCCTTCCCGGCGTCCGTTCGCGCGGAGGCGGTCACGGGGCGCGTGTACGTCGCGCTGAACCGCCTGGATGCCCCGGCGACCGGCCGAGGCGGGGCTGGCCCGGTCCACCAGGCCGGCCCGACGGGGGCGCCTCTGTTCGGACTGAACGTCGAAAACCTGAAGCCGGGCGCGAACGCAGAGATCGACGGCACGGTCTTCGGCCATCCCGTCGCGAGCCTCGACGACATTCCGCAGGGGGAGTACCTCGTGCAGGCGTTCGTCAACGTCTACACGAAGTTCGAGCGGGCGGACGGCCACACGGTGTGGCTGCACATGGATCAAGGGGAAGGGCAGAACTGGCGGCGCTCGCCGGGGAATCTCTTCTCGACGCCGAAGCGAGTGGCGTTCGACCCCCGCGCGAAGGACGCCAGGGCCCGGATCATCGACCTCGTGTGCGACCAGGTCATCCCGCCGATTCCCGATCAGCCCGACACCGAGTACGTGAAGCGCCTGACGTTCAAGAGCGCGATCCTCTCGACGTGGTGGGGGCGGCCCATCTACCTGGGCGCCACGGTGCTGCTGCCGAAGGACTACGACACGCATCCCGGCGTGAAGTACCCCGTGAACTACGCGCAGGGCCATTTCTCGACGCGCGCGCCGGGCGGGTTCGGCTCGGGCGGCGCGTTCGACGCGCTGTGGCTCGCCGAGGACACGCCGCGCTTCCTCTTCGTCACCTTCCAGCATCCGTCGCCCTATTACGACGACTCCTACGCGGTGAACTCGGCGAACAACGGGCCGTACGGCGACGCCATCATCCAGGAACTCATCGCCGCCGTCGAAGAGCGGTTCCGGGTGATTCGGGAGCCGTGGGCGCGCAAGCTGTCGGGCGGCTCGACGGGCGGCTGGGAAGCGCTCGCGCTGCAGATCTTCCACCCCGACTTCTTCGGCGGCACGTGGGCGTCCTGCCCCGACTCGGTGGACTTCCGCGCCCACCAGATCGTCAACATCTACAGCGACGAGAACGCGTACTTCGTGCAGCGTCCGTGGACGAGGATCGAGCGGCCGAACCAGCGCACACCGGACGGCGCCATCACGTCGATGATGAAGGACGAGAACTGGTTCGAGCTGGTCTCGGGCGACAAGTCGCGCTCGGGAGGCCAGTGGGACATCTGGGAGGCGACCTTCAGCCCGGCGGGGCGCGACGGCTACCCGGCGCCGATCTGGGACAAACGCACCGGCACGATCGACAAGCAGGTCGCCTCCTACTGGAAGGCCCACTACGACCTGCGCGCGATTCTCGAGCGCGACTGGAAGACGCTCGGCCCGAAGCTCGTGGGCAAGCTGCACGTCTACGTCGGAGACGACGATTCGTTCTACCTGGACAACGGCGTGGAGCTGCTGGAGCAGTTCCTCGAATCCACCAAGACACCCTACTACGCGGGCAGCGTCACCTACAGGCGCGGCGCGCCGCACTGCTGGGGGCCTTCGTCCAAGGAGCTCCTCGACGCCATGGCTCGTCACATCGAGCGATGGGCGCCCGTTGGGGCCGACATCACGAGCTGGCGGTACAAGTAGGGCGGCGTCATCGCCCTGGCCCGCTGGTCGAGGCTGCCTTCGACCGCGCCGAGGCCAGGAACGCCTCGACCTCCCGGAGGGTACCCGGGAACGACTTCACCACGGGCGAGAAGGTTACGCTCAGGCGGCTCGTCAGCCACGCCGCCGGACTGACCGTGCATGGATTCGGCGGGTATCCGGCCGACGCTGCGGTGCCGGCGCTCGTCCAGGTGCTCGACGGCCAGCAGAAGGTGCCGCATGGGCGGGCGATGAACCGGTTGCGATAAGGACCGCGAAGACTGCCAGATGAAGATCCTCCTCCTCAACCCTTTCGTGACACTCAACGAGAACCGGCGGGCCTATCCCATGGAGCCGCTGGGCCTGCTGTCGCTGGCCACGTACCTCGCCAGCACCGTCGATGTCGCGGCGGAGAGGATCGAGATTGCTCTCCTCGATGCCGCAATGGAGGGAGGGAGCGTCCCGCTCAGAACGGTGCGGGGCTATCGCTGCGGGATGAGCGACGCGGAGGTGGAACGGCGGCTGAGGGATCTCCGCCCGGATGTGGTCGGCATCACGAACAACTACACCAATGCCCTGGGCGATGTGCTCGACATGGTCGACCTGGTGCGCAGGTGTTGCCCTTCCTGCTTTCTGGTGCTGGGCGGGGCCCACGCCACAATGGACCATCGCAACCTGATGCAGCGGGCCGGGATCGACGCGGTGGTCCGCGGCGAAGGCGAGGAGACCTTCAGAGAGCTGGTGATCGCACTCCGGAACGGGCGGAGCCCGGCCGGCGTCCCGGGCCTGACGGTGAGGGACCAGGGTGCGATCCGCCATGGGGCCGACCGGCCCCTGCTTGCCGACCTCGATGCGCTTCCCATCCCGGATCGTTCGTTCGTCGATTACCGCGCGTACCTCCGCGCCACTGCGGACACTTACTTCAACACCCGCAACCGTCCCGTGGGCACGATCATCTCCTCGCGTGGCTGCCCCTATCGCTGTGTGTTCTGCAGCACACACACCATGTGGGGCCATCAGTGGCGCCCCCGAAGCGCATCGCGGGTGATGGAGGAAATCGAGTACCTCCATGACGCCTACGGCGTGCGGGAGATTGCCTTCCTGGATGATCAGTTCACGGGAGACGGGGAGAGGATTCGCGAGCTCTGCCGGCTCCTCATGGCCAGCCGCCTCGGCGTCAGCCTGATCTGCCCGGCGGGGATCTCACCGGCGCTGATCGATCCGCCGACGATCGCGCTGATGCGCCGCGCCGGCTTCTACCGCCTCTGCTTCTCGGTTGACGTCGGAACGGACGCATCTCGCCGCTTCGCGCGCAAGCCGGTCAGGCTCGAAGACGTCCGCCCGCTGGTGGCGGCGGCCAACAGAGCCGGGTTCTGGACCTATGCCACCTTCGTGCTGGGCTTTCCGGACGAACGCGAGGCGGACATCCGGGAGACGATCCGTTACGCCTATGGGCTGAAGCTGGATTACGTGCGCTTCTACGTTGCCCATCCGCACCTGGGTTCAGAGCTGTACGAGCTCTACCTCGACGACCATCGGATCACCCGGGGCATGGTGGAGAGCCACCGCTGGTATGATCAGCCGGTCGTCGGGACCCGATACGTGGAGCGGCACCGACTCGGCCAACTGCGTGATGACGCGGAGCGGGGCTATCTCAGGGTCCATCTCCGCCACTTGCTCAACCCGGTCTACGCCGCGCGGGAGTTTCTGCCGAAGATCTCGTCTGCGCGAGACATGCGGTACTTCCTCAGGCTGATCATGACGCACCGCCGCATCCGGTCCATGCAGTTCAACTGACCCGCCCGCGCGGGCCTTCGTCCGCTACATCCCGCCGAACGGTTTGCAGCCTTTCA
>CAZBIP010000348.1:0-3705 GCA_964491885.1 uncultured Vicinamibacterales bacterium | reverse complement strand
GACACCGGCGCGCTCAACCCCTATGTCGTCCAGCTAATTTGGACAAGACTGATTCTGAATTCAGAATTCTGACTCCTGACTCCTGACTCCTGACTTCTTCGTAATCGCAATGAACTCCCGCAGCAGCATGTCGAGTCGCCGCCGCTCCTCGCCGGCAAACTCGAGGAAAATCTGTTTGCCCTCCGGGACCTCGAACCGGCTGGCGTAACGCGTGAAGAACCGGTGTGACGCGCGCTCGCAGCGGATCGCGATCTTCAGCGCCCGGCCATCGTCCACGCCCTGTGCGACTTCGTCGGCGCCTTCGGCGAACAGGCCGTTCGCGGCGCCCTTGAAGAAGAGAAACGTCGGCCGCGACTCGAGGTTGGGGTCGTCGTCCAGCAGCCGCTGGTAGCGCGCCTCGAGCCTCGACAGGTGGTCGCGCTCCTCGTCTGCGAGTTTCTGGAAGACCCGGCGGCCCCGCGCGTGCGACGCGAGCCTCGCGGCCCTGGAGTAGAACTCGAGGCCGCTGCGCTCGGTCGCGATGGCGATGCGGAGGGCGTCTCGCGCGAAGACGCGCGCGCTCGCGGCGGGCTCGGCCTGCGGCCTCCGGCCCGCCAGGCAGGCCTCGCACGTGCCGTAGATCTGGAGCACGCTCTGGCGCGCCGCAAACCCGCGCGCCGACGCGATCTCCTCGACCAGGGCCTCGATGTCGGAACTGAGGAACTCGAACGACCGGTTACAGGTCTTGCAGATCAGGTGGAAGTGCCGCGGGTGCCGGTACGCGTGCTCGAAGCGGAACCGGCCTTCGCCGAGATCCACCTTCCGGGCGACGCCGGCGTCCACCATCCACTGCAGCGTGCGGTAGACGGTGGCGCGGCTGATCGCGGCGTCCTCGCGCCGGATGAGCGCCACCAGGTCGTCCGCGCCCAACTGCCCCTCGTGCGTCAAGAAGGCGCCAAGGATGCGTTCCCGCTTGCTCGAACGCGAACGCCCCCCGCCTTCGGGCCGAAGGCGGGAGGCGTCGGCGACGGTCGGTCCCGCAGGCGCGGACATCGGGGTGCGTCCCCTCAGATCATGGGATCAGGAGTTGAACGACGATCCGCACCCGCACGTCGTCTTGACGTTCGGGTTCCTGATCGTGAAGCCCCCGCCGGTTACGCTGTCGATGAAGTCGACCTCGGCCCCGTCGAGATAGCGCGCGCTGATCGGATCGATGAACAACTTGATGCCGTTCGCGTCGATCGACTGATCGCCCGCCGACGGGGCGTCTTCGATCATCAAGCCGTACTGGAAGCCGGAGCAGCCGCCGCCCTGCACGAACACGCGCAGGCCGCTTTCCGCCTTCTGCTCCTCGGCGAGCAGTTCCTTGATTTTCCCTGCTGCCGTATCGGACACGTTGACCATGCCGTTCTCCTTCAGGAACGAGCGTACGCCCGTCCATCGATTATAGCGTGCCGCGCTCCGGCCACGAGGCCGACCGGGCGGCCCGCTCGGAAGACCGCCTCGGGCCAGGTGACCGCATCGTGTTACCCTACAGCGGGTTAGACGCCTTTTCCTCCTCCGGGGATCCGGCGGGGGGCACCCTGGGAGGGCGACACATGGACACCGATCATCCCTTCTTCCTCGCCGGCCGCTGGGACCGTTCGCCGGAGGCGCTGGAGGTCACCAACCCGTGGGACGGCTCGCAGGTCGGCCGGACGTGGCTGGCCGGAAGCGCACAGGTGGAGGAGGCGATCGCGGCCGCCGCGGCGGCCGCGGGCACGATGCGTCAGCTGCCGGCGTACGAGCGCGCGGCCATCCTCTCGCGCGCGTCGGGCGTCCTGACGCGCCGCCGTGAAGAGATCGGCCGGGTCCTCGCCGGCGAAGCCGGAAAGCCGATCCGCGACGCGCTCGTCGAGGTGGACCGCGCGGCGGCGACGCTCCAGGTGTCCGGAGAAGAGGCGCGCCGGCTCGGCGGCGAGGTGATCCCGCTGGATCTCGCGCCGCACGGGAAGGGCCGCTTCGCTGTCCTCCGCCGGTTCCCGCTGGGCCCGGTGGCGGCGATCTCCCCCTTCAACTTCCCGCTCAACCTGTCGGCCCACAAGCTCGGGCCCGCGATCGCCGCAGGCAATCCCGTCGTGCTGAAGCCCGCCACGAAGACGCCGCTGACGGGCTTGCTCCTCGCGAGCGCCTTCGAAGAAGCCGGCCTGCCGGCCGGCGGGCTCAGCGTCCTGCCGATGTCGCGCGACCTCGGCGACCGGCTGGTCACGGACGAGCGGTTCAAGCTCCTGACGTTCACCGGCTCGTCCGCGGTGGGCTGGGCGATGAAGGCCCGCGCCGGCAAGAAGAAGGTGGTCCTCGAGTTGGGCGGCAACGCCGGCGTCATCGTCGACGAGTCGGCCGACGTGGCTTTCGCGGTGAAGCGCGTCGCGGCCGGCGGGTTCGCGTACGCCGGCCAGAGCTGCATCTCCGTCCAGCGCGTGTTCGTGCACGAGCGCGTGTACGACGAGTTCGCGCGACGGCTGGTCGGGCGCGTCGGCGAGCTGGTCGTGGGCAGCCCGCTCGACCCGGCCACGGACGTGGGGCCGATGATCGACGCTGGCGAGGCGGACCGCATCGACGCCTGGGTGAAGGACGCCGTGGCCGACGGCGCGCGCGTCCTCGTGGGAGGGCGGCGCCTCGGCCCCTGCGCCTACGCGCCCACCGTCCTCGACGGCGTGCCGGAGGCAGCGAAGGTCTGCGCGCAGGAGGTGTTCGCGCCGCTCGTCGCGCTCTATCCGTTCTCGGACTTCGGGGGCGCGCTCGCCGCCGTGAACCGATCGCGCTACGGCCTGCAGGCGGGCGTGTTCACCGCCGACCTGACGCACACCCTGCTCGCCTACGACCGCCTCGAAACCGGCGGCGTGATCGTCAACGACGTGCCCACGTACCGCATCGACCACATGCCGTACGGCGGCGTGAAGGACTCGGGTGTCGGCCGCGAGGGGCCGCGCTACGCCATCGAGGAGATGACGGAGCCGAAGCTGCTGGTCATCAACACGGAGATTGGGTAGGTACTCGGGATTCGGGATTCGGGATTCGGGATTCGGGGACCGAACGCAATTCCTCGGCGAAGGCCTCGTACTGATCGGTGGCGGGGAACTCGACGCCCGCCTCGATGGCGGCGCGCCACCGGATGCGGGCCGCCTCGAGCGACCCGAAGTTGTAGCTCCGTGACCACCCCTGCGATGCGCCGCGGGCATGGCCGTTGAGCGTGTAGAAACGGAGCCACAGCCCCAGCCCGTGCGCGCGGTTGACGAGCGCGCGGAGCCGCGCGCGGTCCGCGCCGGTCCACTCCCCGGCCTCGTCCGGCCCGCCCCGTTCGACGGATTCCCAGGACAGGTTCGCCCATCGGCGGTAACTCGTCGCCCCGGACGGGATGAGCACCTCCGGCCCGAAACGATGCGTCTGCTTCGCGTCCTCCTCCGAGAGCGCCGGGGGCGGCACGGTGCCGAACACCCTGAACCGGCCCCCGACGGGAACGCTCCGGCTGAACGCGTCTTCCTGCCCCGGCCCGCTCTCGGTCAGCACCATCAGGGGCCCTGGCCGCAGCGGCGTCACCACGCCTTCGGCCGCGGGCTTCTCGGCGGTCGTCAGGAACCGCTCGTACCGGCCGAGCAGGTCCCACACGCCCCGATGGTGCTCGGCCTCGTTGGTCTTGAAGTCGAGGTGCAGTACGAACACCGGCCAGCGGTCGCGTGTGCCTTC
>CAZBIP010000347.1:0-3709 GCA_964491885.1 uncultured Vicinamibacterales bacterium | reverse complement strand
ATCGGCTTCTGGATGGCCACGGCCCTGGTCGTCGGGAACATGGTCGGGTCCGGCATCTTCCTGCTGCCGGCCGCGCTCGCGCCGTTCGGCGCCGACAACCTCACGGGATGGATCGTCACCGCGGCGGGAGGCGTGACGCTCGCGCTGGTCTTCGCGGAGTTGAGCCGCATCGTGCCCGGGGCCGGCGGCCCGTACGCCTACACCCGTGAGGCCTTCGGCGACCTTGCCGGCTTCACGGTCGCGTGGGCGTACTGGGTGTCGATCTGGGTCGGCAACGCGGCCATCGCCACCAGCGCCGTCGGCTACCTCGGCTCGTTCGTGCCGTGGATGACGGCGTCGCCGCCGAACACCGCCCTCGCCACGCTCGGCTTCGTCTGGACGTTCACGCTGGTGAACTGCGCGGGAATCCGGGCCGCCGGGTGGGTGCAGGGCGCGACGACCGTGCTGAAGCTGTTGCCGCTCGTGGCCGCCATCGGCCTGCTGCTGTGGCGCGCGGACGCCGTCGAGTGGTCGGGCGCCGCCTCGGCGCCCTTCACCCTGGGCGGCACCGCGTCGGTGGTGACGCTGGCGCTCTGGGCGCTGCTCGGCCTCGAGTCGGCGACGATCCCGGCGGACAAGGTCGAGGGCGCGGGTCGAACCGTCTACCGCGCCACGATGTGGGGCACGGTCCTGACCGTCGCCATCAGCGCGGCGGCCTGCGCGGCGGTGCTCCTGCTCGTGCCGGCCGGGCGCCTCGCCTCGTCGAGCGCGCCCTTCGCGGAACTGGCGTCCTCGGCGTGGGGAACGGGCGCCGCGCGCGCCGTGGCGCTCTTCGCCGCCGTCAGCGCCCTCGGCGCGCTCAACGGGTGGACGCTGCTGCAGGGCGAGCTGCCGCGCGCCATGGCCAAGGACGGGCTGTTCCTGCGGTCGTTCGCCAGGACGTCGGCCTCGGGCGCGCCCGTCGTCGCGCTCGTCGCCACGAGCGCCATCGTCACGGCGCTCGTGCTGGCGACCGTCTCGCGCACGCTGGTTGGGATCTTCACCTTCTTCGTCCTGATCTCCACGACAGCCACGCTCGCGGCCTACCTGGCGTGCGCCCTCGCGCTGCTTCGGCTCCGGGGGCGCGGCCGAACTCGCGGCACGCAGGCCGGCCTGGTCGGGCTCGGCGCGCTGGCGTGCGCCGGCGCGGTCTACTCGGTCGGGGCGCTGGCCGGCGCCGGGCGCGAGGCCGTGCTCTGGGGCGCCGTTCTGCTGCTCGCGGGCCTTCCCGTCCACTGGCTGCTGCGACGACGGCGGTCCGAGCCGGGAGCCGGAAGCTAACCCGACCGCCGGAGTCGGATCCGGTCGAGCGCGTCGGGTACGAACCTGCCAGCCTGATGCTAGACTCGGCCGAGTTCGACGGGATCGAGCCAGCCGGTCGGACGCCGTTCGTCACGGCCGCCGCGGCCCCTTTGGCGGCCCGCGCCGCAGGGGCGGGGGAGCGCGGGGCCAGGCCTCGCCGTGACACGCACCGAGACAGGATGGGAGACCGATGAGCGACACCGTTCGCTACGACGATCGAACCCCGCGGCTCTTCTTCCTGGCCGCCATCGTGTGGGCCGTGGTCGGCATGCTGGTGGGCCTCCTGATCGCGGCGCTGCTCTTCCTGCCGGGGCTGAACCTGGCGCCGTACTTCACGTTCAGCCGCCTCCGGCCGCTCCACACGAACGCCGTCATCTTCGCGTTCGTCGGCAACATGATCTTTGCCGGCACCTACCACTCGATGCAGCGCCTGCTGAAGACGCGGCTCTACAGCGACGCGCTCTCGAAGGTTCACTTCTGGGGCTGGCAACTGCTGATTTCGGCGGCGGCGGTCGCGTTCGTCCTGGGCCACACCCAGTCCAAGGAGTACGCCGAGCTGCCCTGGCTCCTCGACATCGTCGTCGTGGTCCTCTGGGTGACCTTCGCCGTCAACTTCTTCGGGACGATCGCGATCCGGCGCGAGAAGCACCTCTACGTGGCCATCTGGTTCTACATCGCGACCATCGTCGCGATCGCCATCCTCTACATCGGCAACAACATCGCGGTGCCGTACTCCTGGCTCGGGAGTTACTCGGCGTACTCGGGCGTCAAGGACGCGCTGATGCAGTGGTGGTACGGCCACAACGCCGTCGCGTTCTTCCTGACGACGCCGTACCTGGGCCTGATGTACTACTACCTGCCCAAGGCGGCCGAGCGGCCGGTGTTCAGCTACCGGCTCTCGATCATGCACTTCTGGTCGCTCGTCTTCGTCTACATCTGGGCCGGTCCGCACCACCTCCACTACTCGGCCCTCCCCGAGTGGGCCTCCACGCTCGGCATGCTCTTCTCGCTGGTCCTGTGGATGCCGTCGTGGGGCGGCATGGTGAACGGCCTGCTGACGCTGCGAGGCGCCTGGCACAAGCTGCGCGAGGACCCGATCCTGAAGTTCCTCGTGGTCGCGGTCACCTACTACGGCATGTCCACCTTCGAAGGGCCCATGCTGTCGATCAAGTCGGTGAACGCGGTCTCGCACTTCACCGACTGGACGATCGGGCACGTCCACGCGGGCACCCTGGGCTGGAACGCGTTCCTGTCGTTCGGCATCCTCTACTGGGTCGTCCCGCGGCTGTGGAAGACGCCGCTGTACTCGACGAAGCTGGCGACCACGCACTTCTGGATCGGCACGGTCGGCCTCATCCTCTACCAGGTGTCGATGTGGGTGGCGGCGATCACGCAGTGGGGCATGTGGCGCGCGTTCGAGCCCGACGGCCGCCTGTCGTACCCGGACTTCATCGAGACGGTCGTCCGGATCGTCCCGCTCTACTGGGTCCGGCTCGCGGGGGCCACCCTGTTCTTCACCGGGCTGCTGTTGCTCGTGTGGAACGTCTGGAAGACCGTTCGGAGCGCGCCTGCCGGCTACGCCGAGGAGCCGGAGGTCTACGCGCCGCCGCTCGTGAAGGACTCCTCCGCGCCGGGGGCGGTGACCGCCGCCAACACGTACGACTACGCGTTCTACCGGCTTCAGCACGTGCTCGATCACGGCATCCACCGGGCCCTCGAGTCGCGCCTGGTGCTCTTCACCGTGCTCGTGACCCTCGCCGTCGCCGCCGGGTCGGTGGTCGAGATCGTCCCGATGTTCTTCAACCGGGACAACGTCAAGGAGATCGCGAGCGTCAAACCCTACACCCCGCTCGAGGTCGTCGGGCGCGACATCTACGTCCGCGAGGGGTGTTACACCTGTCACTCGCAGCAGGTCCGGCCCTTCCGCTACGAGACGGAGCGCTACGGCGAGTACTCGAAGGCGGGCGAGTACATTTACGACCATCCCTTCCAGTGGGGATCGAAGCGGACCGGGCCCGACCTGCACCGCGTCGGCGGCAAGTACCCGTCGCTGTGGCACGTCCGGCACATGGCCCGGCCCGCGTCCACCACGCCGGGGTCGGTCATGCCGGCCTTCACGCACCTGATGACCGACCGCTTCGACACGAGTCTCATCGGCGCGAAGATGCGCGCCCTGCGCACCGTGGGCGTGCCCTACACCGACGGGGAGATCGAAACCGCGCGGGCGTCGATGGAAAGCCAGGCGAAAGCCATCACCGTTGAAGTGGAGGCGCAGCAGGGGCCGCCGGGGCTGGCGGACAAGGAAATCACGGCGCTGACGGCGTACCTGCAGCGCCTCGGCACGGACATCAAGTGGAAGCGGCCGCAGCCGCAGGCCCCGGCGGTGACG
>CAZBIP010000346.1:0-3724 GCA_964491885.1 uncultured Vicinamibacterales bacterium | reverse complement strand
AGGTCCCGCTGCTCGCGGGGACGAACACCGAGGAGCAGGGGCCGCGCATGGTGCTGGCCGGCGGCCCGCCCACGCCCGAGACGCTGGCGGCTGCCATCAGGAAGTTCTACGGCGACAAGGCAGAGCCCGTGCTGAAGGCGTATGCGGCGACGACGACGGACGAGGTGTTCGAAGCGGCCACGCATTTGGCCAGCGCCCGCTTCATCTCGTACGGCACGTGGAAGTGGACCGAGTTGCACATGCAGACGAGCGGAAAGCCGGTGTACAGCTACCTCTACGCCAGGGTGCGTCCGGCCTACCTCGGCATGCCGGGCCAGCCGCCGCCGCAGCCGCCCGCGCCGCCGCCGGGCGCCGCGCAGGGCCCGCAGGCCCCTCGCGGTGCGGCGCACTCCGCCGAGATCCAGTACGCCATGGGCAACCTCGATCTCGACAAGCGCTACGCGTGGGAGCCCGCCGACTACGAGGTTTCGAAGGCGATGCAGGCGTACTTCGTGAACTTCATCAAGACGGGCGACCCGAACGGTCCGGGGCTGCCGCCATGGCCGGCCTACAAGCCGGACACGAACTACCAGCGCATGCGGATCGACGTGACGTCGCAGGCGGGGCCGGAGCCGCACCGCGCGCGGTATCTCGCCCTCGACGCGGCGATCCAGCGGTAGGGGAGCCGCCGCCGCCCGGCTTCGGCGAGGCGCGAGACGGGAAGCCCGCTGAACGCGTCGTCCGTCCCCGAGAAGCAGGCGGACAGCCGCCGCGCGCGAGCCCGCGCCCGGGCCCGAGGTGGCCCGGGCGGGCGCAGAGAGCGCCTACTGGGCCCTCATCGAGATCCGCTTCGCGCGGTTCAGTTCCAGGTGCGATCCCGGCCCCGTGCCGAGCATCATGAACGCGAGCTCGAGGGAGCCCCCGTCGTCCGTGACAACCCCCACGTACGAATAGGGGCCCATGACCGCGTCTTCGAACTGCTTGAACTTCATCGACAAGGTAATGGGGATGGCGCAATCGGCCAGAGGCGCACCGAACGTCGAGTTGACGAACGCGGCCGCCATCTGCACCCCGCCCGCGTTGACGAGCGCCCACCCGGTCATGGCGCCGTCGCCCTCGATGGTGAAGGCGCCGATGATCGACACCGGGGCGTAGCCTGGCGGCAGCGCCGGATTGAGCTGCGACAGGTCCTGCCACGCGGTGCCGGTGAAGCCGTACGTGCCCCGCAGGGCCGACACACCCAGTGTGCCGCACGGCGCGCCCGCCTGGGCTGCCAGCGCAGCCGGAGAACGGGGAGCGCCCGCCGGGTCCTTCGCCCCGGCAGTCGCCGCGAGCAACAGCATGCCAGCCGCCAGCCAGTACTTCATGACGCATGTCTCCTTTCGGTTCGTCGGGACCGGACTTCGACCCGTCCCTCCGCTGACGTGCTCAAGATAGGGGAGACCCGCGGCCCCTTCCATCGACAGCAGCTGGAAGTCCGCTGGATTTGTCCTGTACGTCCAAGGTGGTGCTAGGATTGGCCTTACAAGGAACAGGACGACATGACGGCGAGCTCCGGCCGCGTCGCCTTCGGAGAGTTCGAGCTCGATCTCGAGAGCGGGACGCTCTCCAAGTCCGGCAGGACCCTGAAACTGCGGCCTCAGCCGATGCGCGTGCTCTGCCTGCTCGTGAGCCAGGCCGGCAAGCCTGTCAGCCGCGAGGCCATCCGCCGCCTCCTGTGGGGCGAGTCGACGTTCGTGGACTACGACGTCGGGGTGGATTACTGCGTCTACCGCATCCGCTCCGTTCTTGGCGACAAGGCGCAGTCGCCCCGCTTCATCGAAACGCTTCCCCGGCGGGGGTACCGCTTCATCACCCCTGTCAGGCGCGAACGGGCGTTCGAAGAGCCCACCCTGGCCGTGTTGCCGTTCGCCAATCTGAACCGCGATCCCGGCAAGGATTACTTCGCCGACGGCGTGACCGACGTGCTCATCACCGAACTCGCGCGCATCCCGGCCGTGAGGGTGATCTCGCGCCAGTCCGTGCTCCACCTGAAGGGTAGCGAGCGGAAGGTGGGCGAGATTGCCCGCGACCTCGGCGTCGACGGCGTCGTGGAAGGAGCCGTGCTGCACGACGGCGATCGCGCCCGCGTGACGGCGCAGTTGGTCCTCGCAGAGCCGGAACGCCACGTCTGGGCGCATACCTACGACTGCGACATGTCCGCCGTGCTGGCCACGCAGCGCGATGTCGCGAGGGCGGTTGCGGACTGCGTCGCGACGGCGCTGCGTCCCGCCGACGCGGCCACCCCGGGTCAGGCTGCGGCGCAACCGGTGGCGCCCGACGTCGCCGAGGCGTTTCTGAACGCGCGCATCGAGTTCGAGAAGATGAGCGCCGAGGGGATCGGCAAGGCGCTCGAGGGCTTCCGCGAGCTGACGCTCAAGGCGCCCGATTTCGCGCCAGGGCTCGTCTGGTACTCCGCCTGCCTGTACATGCTGGGCTACTGGGGACACGCGCCTGCCGGCGAGGTGTACCCCAGCGCCAAACGACTGGCGCTGCAGGCCCTGGCCATCGACGACAGCCTGGCCCGCGCCCACCTGGTCCTGGCGTGGATGAACCTGCTCCTCGACTGGGACCTGTCCGCGGCCATGCTCGGGGTGCGGCGGGCCCTCGACCTGGGCCCCAGCGAGTCGGACGTGCACGCGTTCCACTCGACGCTGTTGTGCTTCGTCGGCCGGAGGTCCGAGGCGGCCGATGCCGTCGAGTACATGCTGAAGCTGAATCCCGCGCCGCTCATGCCGAACCAGTATGCGGCGTGGATGTACCTCCAGCTCGGCCAGCACGCGCGGGCGGAGGCGCAAGCCAGGCGGACCATCGAGCGGTTCCCGGACTCCTTCCAGCCGTACCTCGTCCTCGGGTGGTCGGCCTGGCACCAGGGCCGCGCGCAGGACGCAGTCGCCTCCCTGGAAACGGCCCTCGCCCACTCACGCGAAGCCTTGTCGTTATCGTACGTGGGGCACGTGTACGCGCGGCTCGGCCGGACAGATGAGGCCATGGGCCTCTTCCGGGAACTCGAACAGCGCCGCGCGCGGGGTCAGGCGCCGCCGATTGCCTTCGCAATCATTCACGCGGGGCTCGGCGACGTGGACGCGGCGTTCGACTGGCTCGAAACCGCGTACCGACTGAGGGACGGGTACCTGTTCTGGGTCGCGGGCGACCCGGGCCTCGTGCCCCTTCGTGCCGATGCCCGCTTCGCCGATCTCCTCCGCCGCATCGGGGTCGCGCCGGTCTAGCCTCGCGGCCTCGGAAGGGCTGGCCCCGGTGAAACCCGGCTCGGCGAAGCCCGCTTGCCGCCAGAAGCTTTGTGTGGCAAAGTAGACAACATGGAGCCCAACGCCGCCGCCGAACACCTCCAGGTCATCCGCACGCTGATGGAGCGGGCCGCCCTGTACCGGCGCACGCTGGCCCCCATCATGCTCTACCTCGGTGCCGTGGGCTCGGCCGCCGGTGTCGGCGGCATCGCGCTCGGCATCGACACGCTGGCCGGGTTCTACGCGTGGTGGCTCGGCGCGGCGGTCCTCGCGCTCGGCGGGGCCTTCGTCATCGCGCGCCGGCAGGCGATGCGGGAGGGCGAACGTTTCTGGTCGCCGCCGGCGCTTCGCGTCGCCGAAGCGATGGCGCCGCCGCTCACCGCAGGCCTGCTGTTGAGCCTGGCGCTGGTGCTCTACGGCGCCGCCCCGCCGCGCGGGCTGTTCGTCCTCGCGAACGC
>CAZBIP010000345.1:0-3746 GCA_964491885.1 uncultured Vicinamibacterales bacterium | reverse complement strand
CTACGGGCTGTCGCCCGACACGAGAGCGATGCTCGAGGGGAAGGGCCACGCGTTCAGGGAGATTGGGGACTTGAGCATCGCGGAGGTGATCGTCGTCTCGCCTCGGGACGGAGGGCCGGCGGGCGGCAGACTGACGGCAGGCACGCCGCCGTTTGGAAAGCTGACGGCCGGCGTGGACGGCCGCTCGGTGGACGGCGCCGCAGCCGGCTATTAGCGAGGTCTGGCCCCGTTTCCCGACCTCGTGTCGGAAATCGAGGTCTGACCCCATTTCCCGGCGTAATGTCGGGATTCGAGATCTGACCCCACTGGGAGGAGAAATGGGATTCGATGTCGTTGGCGTCGGAGCGAGTTGCGTGGATCACGTGTGCCGGCTGCCCATCTTCCCGGAAGCCGGCGGCGCGCACGCCAAGCTCCGCATGCTGGCCCAGTCCCGGTCGTGCGGCGGGCAGACGGCCACCGCGCTCGCCACGTGCGCCAGCCTCGGCCTCCGCCCGGCCTACCTCGGCGCCATCGGCGACGACGACGACGGCCGTCGGGTCCGCCACGAACTGACCGGGCGCGGCGTCAACGTCGATCACGTAGCGGTGGGCCTGGCGCCGACGGCGACGGCCACGATCCTCCTCGATTCGACCGGCGACCGCATCGTGCTGTGGTACCGGGACGCGGGCCTGTGCTATCCGCCCGACCGCCTCCCGGCCGGCGTCATCTCGTCGGCCCGCGTGGTCCTCGTGGACGATGTGGACGAGCCGGCGGCCATCGCGTCCGCCAGGCTCGCAAGCGCCCGTGGCATCCCGGTGACCTGCGACATCGACCACGTGACCCCGGCGACGGCCGAACTGTTGCGGTACGTCAGCCACCCGGTTTTCGCCGAGAGCGTGCCGCTCGAACTGACGGGCGAAGCCGACGCCGAGCGCGCCCTCCGGCGGCTCCGCCAGCGCCACCCGGGCCGGCTGGTCGTGACGCTGGGCGAGCGGGGCGCGATGGCCCTCGAAGGCGACCTGCTGGCGCACATGCCGGCGTTCGCGGTCTCGGTCGTCGACTCGACGGGCGCGGGCGACGTCTTCCGCGGCGCCTACATCCGCGCGATTGCCGACAACTGGCCGCTGGCCGAGTCGCTCCGCTATGCGAACGCGGCCGCAGCCATCAGTTGCACGAAGGCCGGGGCGATGGGCGGCGTGCCGTCGTCAGGCGAAGTCGAGCAGCTTCTCGCGCGCCGGGCGTGACGGAACCGCGAACGCGGGCCGTCTCATCACCGCCTCGAAGAGCCGCGAAGATCCGCGAAGAGCCGCCCTTGGCCGGCCAATCGACGCTACAATAGCCATCCATCCCGGGAGGCGGGGCGACCCCCGGCCGACCTGGCCACAGGAGGCCCCATGAACATCGGAGTCCCACGGGAACGGCAGCCGGACGAGCACCGCGTCGGCCTGACGCCCTCCGCGGTCGAGCATCTCGTCGCTGCCGGCCACGCCTGCTCGATCGAGAAGCACGCCGGGCTGGGCGCGGGCTTCGACGACGTCGAGTACGAGAAGGCGGGCGGACGCATCGTGTACTCCGGCGAGGAGGCCTGCCGCCGCGCCGACCTCGTCGTGAAGTGCTCGAAGCCCACGGAAGAAGAGGTCCACTGGCTGAACGAGGGCGCGGTCCTGATGGGGTACCTCCACCTCGCGGCGGGCCGGCGTGACCGGGTGGACGCGCTCCTGGCCTCGCGCGTGACGGCCATCGCCTACGAGACCATCCAGAACGACGACGGGACGCTGCCGGTGCAGTCGCCGATGAGCCGCCTGGCGGGCATGATGCTGCCGCAGGTGGCGGGCACGCTGCTCCAGAACGACCGCGGCGGCAAGGGGATCCTGCTCTCCGGGCTCGCGGGGCTTCCTCCGGCGGAGATCGCGATCCTCGGGGCGGGCACGGCCGGGTCGGCTGCCGCGGACCTGTTCCTCGGGCTCGGGTCCAGCGTGACCGTCCTCGACCACGACCTGGCGCGGCTCCGGACGCTCGAGGAACGACTGGGCCACGGACGCCGGCCGGTGCTGATGGTCGCGTACGAGTCGAACATCCGGAAGGCGGTCAGCTTCGCGGACGTGCTCATCGGCGCGGTGCACATCCCCGGGGCGCGGACGCCGATCGTCGTCACGCGCGACATGGTCGCGTCGATGAAGCCGCGCAGCGTGATCATGGACATCGCCATCGACCAGGGCGGGTGCGTCGAGACGAGCCGTCCGACGACGCACCGGAACCCGACGTTCCTGGCGGAAGGCGTGATCCACTACTGCGTGCCGAACATGGCGTCGGTCGTCGCGCGGTCGGCGTCGCAGATGCTGAACAACGCGGCGATGCCGTTCGTGTCGGCCGTGGCCGACCACGGGCTCGAGAGCGCGTTCGCCTCGTACCCGGCGCTGAGGCGCGGCGTGGCCACGCACCAGGGCCAGGTCGTGAACACGAAACTGGCGTTCCACCTGGGCCTGCCGGAGGTGACGTTGTGAGCTGGATGGACGTCTATCGCCAGCGGGTGACGACCGCCGAAGACGCGGTGAGCCGGATCCAGTCGGGCCAGCGCGTGTTCATGACGGGCAACTGCGCGGTCCCGCTCGTGCTCATGGACGCGCTCGTGGCTCGCGCGCCCGCCCTCCGGGACGTGGAGATCTGCCACATCCTGACGTTCGGCAAGGCGCCGGCGGTCGATCCGGCGATGGCCGGGCACCTCCGCATCAACACGATGTTCATCAGCGACGAGCACCGTGCCGCCGTGCGGGAGGGCCGGGCGGACTTCACGCCGGTCTTCCTGTCGGAGGTGCCGGGGCTGTTCACGCGGCGCATCCTGCCGCTGGACGTCGCGCTCGTGCACGTCAGCCCGCCGGACGAGCACGGGTTCTGCTCCTACGGGGTCGAGGTCTGCGTCACGAAGCCGGCCGCGCAGTCCGCGACGATCGTGATCGCGGAGGTGAACCGGCGCATGCCGCGCACGCTCGGAGACGCCTTCATCCACGTCTCCAAGCTCGACCACATCGTCGAGGTGGACTACCCGCTGCCGTCGATCAAGCTGGCGGGCACGTCGGACGTGGCGCAGCGGATCGCGACGCACGTGGCGGGGCTGATCCCCGACGGGGCCACGCTGCAGACGGGCATCGGGGCGATCCCCGACGCCGTGCTGCAGAAGCTCACGGATCACAAGCACCTGGGGATCCACACCGAGATGTTCTCGGACGGCGTGATCGACCTGGTGGAGCGCGGCGTGATCGACGGGGAGATGAAGACGCTGCACCCCGGGAAGATCGTCGCCGGCTTCGTCGTCGGCACGCAGCGGCTCTGGGATTTCGTGCACGACAACGCGGTCATCGAGATGCACCCGACCGAATACGTGAACGACCCGTTCGTCGTGGCGCAGAACGATCGGATGGTGGCGATCAACTCGGGGATCGAGGTGGATCTCACCGGCCAGGTGTGCGCCGACAGCATCGGGCCCAGCATCTACAGCGGGGTCGGCGGCCAGGTGGACATGATTTACGGCGCGGCACGGAGCAAGGGCGGCGTGCCGATCATCGCCCTGCCCTCGACGGCCGTCATCAAGGGCCAGACCGTCAGCAAGCTCGTCCCCATGCTCAAGCAGGGGGCGGGCGTCGTCACGGGCCGCTACCTGGTGCACTACGTCGTGACCGAGCACGGCGTGGCCGATCTCTACGGGAAGACGTTCCGGCAGCGCGCGCGGGCGCTCATCGACATCGCGGCGCCGGAGTTCCGCGCGGAGC